>JALHOE010000349.1 GCA_022843175.1 Deltaproteobacteria bacterium | reverse complement strand
ATGGCCGCCGGCCTTGTAGGCCGCGACCGCACGCTCGCGAAGGTCGAGGGAGTACGCGCCGCGCATCAACCAGTGTTGATCACGGCCGATCGATCGGTTCAAGGGGAAAGTGCTTTAGGCGTGCGGCTATTTGGCGGCGACGAGCCAGCGCAGGGCTTTGCGGTAGTTCTGCGTCATCGTGGCTGCGGGGATCTCGTGGCCGTACCCCTGGGCGACGTTGAGCTTCACCGGGATCTTCAGCGAGCGGAGGTGCTCGAAGGTGGCGGTGGACTCCTTGACGACCATGTCGCTCTCGCCCGTCCACAGGTAGATGCGCTTGAGCTTCTTGCGCGCGTCCTCGAGGACCGTCTTGTCGAAGCCGAAGTAGCGGTCGCACGACGCCACGATGAGCCAGCGATTGAACGTCTTGGCCTCCTTCTGGCCGACGTTCTGCGCGATGAACGCGCCCTCGGAGAAGCCGATGAGCACGTTGCCGTAGAGCTGGACCTTGCGCCCGAACTTGCCGCGGAGCGCGTTGAGCGCGCCCATCACGTTCTTCTGGGAGTTGATCGGATCGTTGCCCCAGCCACGCGCGCCCGGCCCGCGGTCCTCTTGGCCGGCGGGGCACAGCAGCCAGCCGAACTCGGTCGCGACCTTCGCCCACTGCCGGCACCCCTCTTCCGGGTTGCCGCCACGACCGTGGAGATAAACGACGACCGGCTTCATCTTCCGGCCGCTGCGCGGCTTGTAGAAGTGCGCGGCCGGGAAGCCCGGGTTCTCGATCGTCTGCGGCGCGGCACCGGCCGGCGCGGCGGGGAGCTCGGAGGGCAGGGCGTGGGCCACGGTGGGCGCGGGCAGCAGCGTGAGCGCGCCGCTCGCGGCGGCGACCGCGACCATCGTCACGCGTGAGGAGAGAAAACGGAGCGACTTCATCCGGCGACCAGGACGATTTTCGTGATCTCGGGCCGAACTGCAACACGGGAGGGGGGCCCCGACGTCCCGAACCCGCGATTCACATACAACGTCGAGCCGTTGGCGCGATAAATACCTGCACACTTGCCCCGGTAAATGGCGTTGGCGATGACCGGTCCGAAGGGCGCGATCTGCCCGCCGTGGGTGTGGCCGCTGAGCTGGAGGTCGATCTTCCCGGCGGCCTCGTCGAAGTCGGTGGGGTGGTGCGCGAGCAGAATGCGCGGCGCGTCCTCCGGCAGCCCGACGAGCGCGGCCCCGAGGTCCGGGTGGAAGCCACGGCGCACGGCGTACGCGTCGTCGACGCCCGCGAAGCCGATCCCTGCGACGATCTTCGAGCGATTGATCAGCAGCTCGAGCTCCGCCCGACGGAAGGCCTCGAGCACCTCGGTGCGGCCGACGTAGTACTCGTGGTTGCCGAGGATCGAGAGGACGCCGTGCCGCGCGCGCGCGCCGAGGCGCCGCACCCAGTCGCAGCCCTGCGGCAGGTACGCCGGGCGGAGGTGGACCAGATCGCCGGTCATCACCACCAGATCCGGCCGAAACGAAGCGATCACGTCCTCGGCGCTCCGCAGCTGGGGCTCGCCGAGGTAGGCGCCGATATGGATGTCGGAGATCTGCACGATGGTGAAGCCATCGAGCGCGCGGGGCAGCTTCGCGAGCCGGATCGGCAGCTCGACGACGTCGTAGTCCCAGCGGGTGAAGACGCCGCGGGCGAGCGGCACCACCGAGGCGAGCACGACCGCGGAGCCGCCCACGCGGGCGATCGCGTCGCGTCGCTCGGGGATCATCTCGCGCGCGGTGCGCGCCACGATGAGCTCGAACGCGTAGATGATGGGGACCGCGAGCAGCAGCGCGAGCCCCCAGAGGAGACCGACCGCCTCGAGGTACGCGAAGCGGTCGTTGTAGCCGAGCCCCACCAACGATCTCCCGATCGGCGCGGAGAGCGCGAGAACGGCGAGCGTGACGTTGAGCAAGCGAGGGCGACGGACAGTGAAGCGACGGACGACCCACCGGCGGAACAGCAGCGTCACGCCCAGGACGACGCCGAACGAGAGCAGCCCGAGGAGCAGGCCGGAGATGCCGGTGCGCATCATGGCCGTGGTCCGGGGCCGCGCGAGGTGCGGCGGGGCAGGGCGCTCACGCTCGTGGCCGCGAGATCGAGCGAGTCCTGCTCGCCCGCGAGGAACCGCTGCGCGCCGGCGTAGGCGATCATGGCCGCGTTGTCGGTGCACGAGGCGAACGCGGGCACCGAGAGCTCCAGCCCGAACGCGCTCGCCGCCGCCGTCGCGCGCGCACGAAGCTCGCGGTTGGCCGCGACGCCGCCGGTGATCACGATGTGTCGCACTCCCTCCACCCGCGCGGCGGCGACGAGCTTGTCGACGAGGACGTGGGTGGCGGTGGCCTGAAACGACGCGCAAAGGTTGGCGATTCCCTCCTCGCTCATGGGCCGCTCGCGCGCGACGATCTCGGCGATCTGGGTCTTGAGGCCGGAGAAGCTGAACTCGAAGCCCTTGCGGTGAGCCATGGGACGCACCAGCGAAACGCGCGTCGGGTCGCCCTGCTTCGCGAGGCGATCGATCTCCGGGCCACCGGGGTAGCCGAGGCCGAGCAGCTTGGCGACCTTGTCGAAGCACTCTCCCGCGGCGTCGTCCCGCGTCGCGCCGAGCTCGCGGATGTCCTTCGCGAGCGGGCCGTCGACCCGATAGATCGCGGTGTGCCCGCCCGAGGCGAGCAGCGCGATGTAGGGGAACAGCGGCGGCCGGTCGTCTGCGCTGCGCCGGACGAACGGCGACAGGAGGTGACCGATGAGGTGATCGACGCCAACGATCGGCTTGTGCGACGCCCAGGCGATGCCCTTCGCGAGCTGCACGCCGACGAGCAACGCACCGATGAGCCCGGGGCGATGAGTCACGGCGACCGCGTCCACATCGCGGAGCGAGAGGTTGGCGCGAGCGAGCGCCTCGCGCACCACGGGGCCCATCGCGCGCAGGTGATCGCGCGACGCGATCTCGGGCACAACGCCGCCGTAGGGCGCGTGAATCTCGACCTGACTGTGCACGACGTCCGCGGCGACCTGCCCGTCGGAGGACACAATTGCCGCGGCGGTCTCGTCGCAAGAGCTCTCGAGGCCGAGGATCGTGACCGGGCGCCCATTCACGTGCATTGGGGCGTTTTCGTAGCACGGGCGTGCTAAGAAACCTGAATGACCCTCGCCCCCGGCCTTCCTGTCGAGCCGATCGATGTCCTCGAGGACAAATTCGGCGCGATCCGGTCGCTACCCATGTTCGGGACGTGGGGTCTCCACGCGGTCATCGCGCTCGCCGGCATCACGTTCGCGCTCGCGCTCGCGGCGTCCAAGCGCCCGCGTCTGCTCGCGGCCGCGCGCAACGCGGCGTGGGCCACGTGCGCGCTCGTGCTCTTCGATCTGCTCCTGCTCGCGTACGCGTTCGTCACGCACGACTTCCGCATCCGCTACGTCGCTCGCTACAGCGACCGCAGCATGTCCACGCCCTACCTCATCACGGCGCTGTGGGGCGGGCAGGACGGCTCGCTCCTGTGGTGGCTGTCGCTGCTCTCGGCGAACACCGCGGCGTGCTTGTTCTGGATGCGCAACCGGTGGCGCGAGCTCCAGCCGTACGTGATCGCCACGCTCATGGCGTGCATCGGGTTCTTCGGCGTGATCATGGCGTTCTCCGCCAATCCGTTCGCCGAGACGATCTCGGGCGCGCGCATCGACGGCGAGGGGCTCAACCCGCTCCTCCAGAACTTCTACATGATCATCCACCCGCCCAGCCTCTACACGGGGTTCGTCGGGTGCGCGGTGCCGTTCGCGTTCTGCGTCGCGGCGCTGGCGAGCGGTCGCCTCGACGAGGAGTGGCTCTACGCGGTCCGCCGCTGGATGCTCTTCGCCTGGGTCTTCCTCAGCATCGGCAACGTGCTCGGCATGTTGTGGGCCTACGAGGAGCTCGGGTGGGGCGGCTACTGGGCGTGGGATCCGGTCGAGAACGCGGCGTTCATGCCGTGGCTCACCGCATCGGCGTTCGTGCACTCCACGATGATCCAAGAGCGCCGCCGGATGCTGAAGATCTGGAACGTGGTGCTCATCTCGCAGACGTTCTTCATGACGATCTGGGGCACGTTCCTCACCCGCTCGGGGATGATCAAGAGCGTCCACGCGTTCGCCCAGTCGAGCATCGGCATCTACTTCACGTACTTCATGGTGACGATCGCGGTCGTCACCTGCGCGCTGATCGTGTTCCGTCTGCCCGAGCTGCGTAACCTCGACATCGACTCGATCGCGACCCGTCGCTACCGCGAGGCGGTAGGCCGGGTGCTGCCGATGATCCTGCTCGGCATCCTCGGCGTGTCGATCGTCGTCCGCTACCAGACTCAGAACATGTGGCCGCTCGGCGTCCTCGCGCTCGGCGGCGTGCAGGTGATGGCCGGCTACGGCATGGCGCGGATGCGCCGCGCGTTCAGCGGCTACCCGTGGGGAGACTTCACAGGGTCGATCGCCCTGTTCGTCATCGCGCTCCCGTTCACCGCCCTCGGCTGCCTCACCTACTGGCTGACCACGGCGGCGATCAAGGCGGCCGAGGTCTCCGCCGACAGCAAGAAGAAGCAGCAGTCGGTCGGCGCCGAGATCGACTCGGTGTTCTCGCGCGAGGCGGCCTTCGTCGCCAACAACTGGGTGCTCGTGGCGATGCAGGCCTTCGTCGGCATCACCACCGCCTACCCGCTGATCAGCACGATGCTGTTCAACGAGGAGATGACGGTCGGCCCCAAGTTCTACAACACGTGGATGGTGCCGCTCGGCCTCATCCTCTTCGCGCTGATGGGCATCGGGCCGCTCCTCGGCTGGCGCAAGACGAGCGAGGCCGCGCTGCGGCGCGCGTTCGTCATTCCGCTCATCGCGATGGGCGCGGCGGTGCTCATGCACGTGGTGCTCGGCAAGGCGGCGGGCTTCCCCGCGACGGTCGTCGCCGAGCCGATCATGGAGGGAACGGCCGGCAAGGTGCTCGCCAAGTTCTCCGGCTGGATGCCGCTCATCGCCACGGCGCTCGCCTCGTTCAACATCGCCGTCATCGTGCAGGAGTTCTCCCGCGGCATCGCCGCGCGGCGGCGCGCCCACAAAGAGGGCGTGGGCTCCGCGCTGTGGAACCTGGTCGCGAAGGCGCGGCGCAAATACGGCGGCTTCGTCGTCCACGCCGGCATCGTGGTGATGTTCCTCGGCTTCACCGGCTCGGCCTACAAGATCGACCGCGACGTGGCGCTCAAGCCCGGCGAGTCGGTGCAGATCGAGAGCTACAAGATCACCTACCTCGGGCCGCGACGCGTCGACTCCGACCCGGCCAAGATGGAGATCTACACCGACCTCAAGGTGGAGAAGAACGGCAAGGAGCTCGGCGTCGTCCACCCCGCGCGCTTCATCTACCGTCGCCAGCAGATGCCGACGAGCGAGGTCGCGATCATGCCGGGCGCGCGCGAGGACCTCTACTTCGCCCCGGGCAGCGTCAACCCCGAGACCAAGCTCGCCACACTGCACGTCTACGTGAACCCGCTCACCTCGTGGATCTGGATCGGCGTGCTGATCCTCATCCTCGGCGCGGCGATCGCCACGTGGCCCGAGGGCACGCTGGCGGAGGTGGGCGTCGGCGCCTACCTCAAGAGCGCGGGCGCTACCGCGGCCTCGGTGGTGTTCGGCGTCCTGCTCGCGATCACCCCCGCACGGGTCTACGCGCAGACCGGGGGAGGGTCGTCGCTCCACGCGGGCGACGTCAAAATGAAGTCCCCCGAGGAGAAGGAGCTCTTCTCCAACCTCCTCTGCATGTGCGGCTCGTGCGACCGTTTGCCGTTATCGGCCTGCGCGTGCGACTGGGCCGACGACATGCGCAAGAAGCTCTCGCAGCGCATGGACCTCGGCGAGTCGCGCGCCTCGATCACCGAGTGGTACGTCCAGCAGCACGGGCAGGTGGCGCTCAACGTCCCCCGCTCCAAGAGCGTCTGGATGGTCCCGGTGGTCCTGGTCGCCCTCGGGGGCATCGGCGCGGTGTTCCTGATCCGCGGCTGGACGAAGAAAGCCCCTCACCCCGCCGAGCCGCCCCCCAAGAAGGATGACGACGCGCCGCGGGACGAGTACGACGCCAAGCTCGATGCGGAGCTCCGCGAAATCGACCGCTGAGACGAATGAACGCGCGTGAGCTGCCGCTGCCGAAGTGGACCGGGCTGGCGATCGTCGGCCTGGCGATCGCGGCTGCGTTCGCGATCACCATCCGCTACGGGCTCGGCGCCGCGCTGATCCTCCTCGCCGGCGGCGCGCTGGTGCTGTTCATCTGGCTCGCGTTCCGGGCGGTGCAGTCGGTCACCGAGCCCGACGACTCGTCGATCCTCCTCGAGGTCGCCCCCACCAACTCGGCCGCGCGCAAGACCGCCGCGTTCCGCGCGCTCAAGGACCTGGAGACCGAGCGGGGGCTCGGCAACCTGAGCGACGACGACTTCAAAGAGCTCGAAGCCCGCTACCGGGACGACGCCAAGGAGGCGATGCGCGAGGTCGACGAGGAGCGAAAGAACCTCCGCGAGCGCGCCGAAGCGATCGCCGAACGCGCCATCGCCAAGGCGTTGGGCGAGGGCGAAGAGCCCGCCGACGAAGAGCCCGCCAAGCCCGCGAAGAAGCCTGCGCCGGCGGAGCCCGAAGAAAAAGCAGAAGACGAGCCCGTGGTCCCGGCGCCGGCGAAAGTGGCCTGCACCAAGTGCAAAACCTCCAACGACCCTGACGCGGCCTTCTGCAAGCGTTGCGGCGAGTCGCTCGCATGAAGCTCATCGCCTTCGCGCTCGCCGCTACCTCCGCGTCGGTCTCGGCGCTGCCCGCGCCCTCGGTGTCGGCGCCCCCCTCGGTGTCGGCCTCCGCGCCGCCCGCGGCGTCGGTCTCCGGCTCGGCCGCGGCGCTCCCGCCCGGACACCCGCCCATGCCCGGCGGCGAGCAGATGCCCCCCGGGCATCCCTCGGTCGACGACGAGCCCGAGGCGCAGTTTCCGAAGATCCCGCGCGACGACTCCCGGGCCGATCCATCGCTCCCCGTCGGCACCATCCTCGCGCAGATCCGCGACGAGCTCGATCGCCCCGTCCCCAACACCACGGTGACGCTCGGCATCGTGCGCACGTCGGTCTCCGAGGGCGAGACGCGCTCGCGCACCACGGCG
>JALHOE010000348.1 GCA_022843175.1 Deltaproteobacteria bacterium | reverse complement strand
CGGCGGCGTCGGCCCCCGGCTCGAGGCGCAGCGCGCGCGCCACGACGCGGGTGAGATCGTTGCGGGTGCGAGCCTCGCGGAGCTCGCAGAAGACCGCCGACACCGACGGCTCGCGCCGGCGGAGCTGTGCCACGGCCTCGATCGCGAGCCTCGTCTTGCCGATGCCCGGCGGTCCCCAGATGCCGATCGTGGTCCGCGCGTGATCGAGCAGGCCGTCGAGGCGCGCGAGGACGGCGTCGCGCCCGACGAAGGAGCCGCTCGGCTGCGGCACGGTGTGCTCGATCGCCTCGAGCGTGGTGTCGTTGTCGACGGGCTCGCTCTGGAGGCTCGGGGCGTTGGAGAACGGCGTGCGCATCGAGGGCTCGAACGGCGCCGACTGCGGCCCCGCGTCGAGCAGGTCGAGCTCCGCGAGCGCGCGCGCCAGCTCGGCTGCCTCGGGGCGCGCGTCGCGATCGGGCTCGAGAGCTCTGTCGATCCAGCGCGCGAGCGCAGGGGGCACGGTGGGGCAGACGTCGCGGACCCGCGGCGCCCGCTCGAGGAGGATCTTCACCATCACGTCCATCGCGTCGTCGCTGCGGAACGCGGGGCGATGGGTGGCGCACTCGAAGAGGATGCAGCCGAGCGAGAACACGTCGGCGCGGCCGTCGACGCCGCGCGCGTTGCGGATCTGCTCGGGCGCCATGAACCGCGGCGTGCCGAGGCGGGTGCCGGAGATGGTGAGGCTCGCGTCGGACGATAGGCGCGCGAGGCCGAAGTCGACCAGCACTGGGAGCTCGAGGTCGCCGCCGCGGAGCATGACGTTGCCGGGCTTGAGATCGCGGTGCACGACGCCGCGCTCGTGGCACGCAGCGAGCGCCGCGGCGAGGCCCGCTCCGAGCGCGGTCGTCTCGCCGAACGTCGGCGGGACGACGGCGCGCAGGCGCTCGCCGAGCGTCGTCCCCGCGATCCACTCCATCGCCAGATAGGGCTCGCCCTCATGGGTGCGGCCGTGGGCGACGTACTGAACGACGCCCGAGTGGGTGAGCTCGCCGAGCACGCGGATCTCGTGCGCGAAGCGCTCTTCGGGCGCGTCGATCGCAGACTCGACCCGCAGCGTCTTGAACGCGACCTCCCGCCCGCGCGCGAGGTCGAGCGCCCGGAACACCGTCCCCATCGAGCCCGAACCGCTGCGCTCCAGGATCTCGAAGCGGGCGTCGACGCGTTGGCCGATCCCGATCACTCGTCGCGTCCCCCGCGCCTCGTGTCGAGGCCGAGCGCGTCGAGGCGGCTCACCAGCGTCGAGCGCGGGAGACCGAGCGCACGCGCGACGCGCGAGATGACGCCGCCGTGCTCGGCGATGATCCGCGACAGGACCTCGCGCTCGGTGGTCTCGAGGAGCGCCCGCTCGCGCTGCACCGCGTTCCAGCGATCGACGGCGTTGCGCTCGCTCGGGGCGGGAGGGGCCACCGTCGCGCCGCCGCCGAGATCGCGCGGCTCGACGTGCTCGAGCGCCAGCTCGGTGGCGAGCGGATCGCGCGCGCGGGCGCGATCGCGCGCGCGGAGCACGACGCGCTCGAGCTGCCTCACGTTGCCCGACCACGCGAGATC
Source organism: Deltaproteobacteria bacterium (assembly GCA_022843175.1). Lineage (GTDB taxonomy): Bacteria > Myxococcota_A > Polyangia > Polyangiales > JADJMO01 > JALHOE01. The sequence goes on along the minus strand of JALHOE010000348.1, from coordinate 5,642 downwards.
GTCGGCGACGAGCCGTCGCCGCAGCGCGAGATCGAGCGTCCACGGCGTGCGCGGGTCGAGCCGGCGCAGGTAGCTCTCGGCGAGGTGCGGGATGTCGGCGCGCCGCGCGCGGAGCGGCGGCACCTGGATGGTGACGGTCGCGAGCCGGAAGTAGAGGTCTTCGCGGAAACGCCCGTCGCGCATCGCGGCGTCGAGGTCGCCATTGGTCGCGGCGACGATGCGCACGTCGGCGCGCTTGGGCTCGGCGCGGTCCCAGCCGAGCGGGCGATAGGTGCGGAACTGCGTGAAATCGAGGAGAAGCTTCTGCGCGTTGGGCGAGAGGTTGAGCACCTCGTCGAGGATGAGCGTGCCGCCGTCGGCGAGCTCGACGAGCCCGATGCGCTTGCCGATCGCCCCCGAGTAGGCGCCGCGCTCGTGGCCGAAGAGCTCGGAGGTGACGGTGTTGAGGTCGTCGCTGCCGCCGAGCATCGCGCGGACGATCGGCCGCCTGCGGCTCGCGCCCGCGATCGCGTGGGCGAGGAGGGTCTTGCCGGTGCCCGACTCGCCGAGGATGAAGATCGACGCGTCGCCCTCGAGGCTGCTCCCGACCTCGGCGCGGATCGACGCCATGCTCGCGGGCGCGAGGAGCTCCTCGAGCGACGCCTCGGCCGGCGCGTCGACCGAGCGCGCGTCGCGGAGCTGCTCCTGCGTGCTCGCGAGCCGCACGTGATGCGCGGCGAGGGCGCCGAGGAGCCCGGCGAGGCTCTCCAGGAACTCGACGTACACGGGATCGGGCGCCTCGCGGATCCGCCGCCAGTCCACGTAGAGCACGCCGTCGGCCGGCGCACCCTCCCGATCGCGGAGCGGTACGGCGACGGCGTGGGTGATGCCGAGCACGGCCATGCTCCCGTCGGGCGCGCCGCCGCGGCCCGGCGAGACGACCGACGGCTTGTGGGTTCGCCTCACCTCGCGCAGCACGGTGCGGCTGATCTCCTCGCGCTCGATGGGCGAGAGGGCGCGCCCCTCGCCGCGGGCGTGCACCACGACGTCCGCGGCGTGCGGGAGCGAGAGCATGAGCAGGCCGCGATCGGCGCCCACCGCCTCGACGACCAGATCGAGGGCCTCGTCGATGGGCGCGCCGTCGGCCCAGGCCTCGGCGAGGCGGGCGAGCACTTTGCGCGTCGCGCTCCAAATCGCGCTCGGTTCGGGCTCCATTTCCGGTGGCTCCATCATCGCACACCCCTCGTTACCGGGCCGACACAATGCGCCGTTAGCATGCCCGCATGGTCCGTCGGATGCGCATGCGTGAATCGCTCGGCGGCCGCGCCGCGGCCTACCGGCACGTTACGTTCCTCCTGCGCGACAACGGCACGCTCGCCGTGCTCGACGATGACCGGATCATCGAAGAGTTCGCGAGCTTCGCCCGCGCGCTCACCACGTTCGGGCTGCGCCGGAGCGATCTCGAGGTGGTGCGCGACGCCCGGTAGGGACGTCAGCGTCACTTCTCGTCGTCCCACTCCCCGTCGATGTCGGCGTGATCCTCGCGGCGCGCCTCGGGCAGGTCCTCGAGGCGCACGGCGGCCATGCGCACGCGCGTGGGACGGGTGTGGACGTCTCCGTCGACCGCCTGCATGCGCGTCGTCGGCCGCGCCGACGGGCGGGTCTCGTGCTTCGGTTTCAAGATCAGGGCGCCTCGGCGCTCCTGCACGGCGAGCGGCACGATCAAGCGGGGGACGAGGCGCGTCGCGCGGGCGAACTCGTCGAGCGGAACGTTCAGCGTGACGACGGGGAAGATGCGCTCGCGGAAGCCGGCGTCGATGAGGAGGCTCAGCCGCGTGTGGTGCTCGTCGCCCTCGATCTCGACGCGGAGCTCGCCGTCGAGCCAAGGCGCCCGCACGAGCGCGGCGCACGCCATGAGCAGCTTGGGGCCGCCGTCCTCCGGCTGCGAGACCGCCGCCGCCCGCTCGAGCAACGTGCGAAAGTTCTCGCGCGACGCGATGGCCCACTCGATGTGCTCGGTGCCGAGGTCGATGATGTGCTCGAACGACGTCGCACTCTCCATCCCGCGAGGAAGCGTAGCCGATCCGCGGCGCCCCGCTGCGCTACCCTCTCGCAGCCTTGACCGACTTCGACGATCTCATCATCGGCTCCGGCATGGCCGGCCTCGCGGTCGGCTCTCTCCTCGCCCGGGCCGGGCGGCGCGTGGCGGTGCTCGAGGCGCACGACGCGCTCGGCGGCTACGCGCACACCTTCCGCATGAAGGACTACCGCTTCTGCGCGCAGGTCCACTACATCTTTAGCTGCGGCGAGGGGGAGACGATCCACAACCTCCTCACCAAGCTCGGCGTCGAAGAGCAGGTCCCCTTCCTGCGCCTCGATCCCGAGGGCTTCGACCACGTCGTCGTCGCTGGCGAGCGCGTGCGGATCCCCAACGGGCTCACCAAGTTTCGCGACCGGCTCGTGCGGCGCTTCCCCGAGGCCGAGCAGCCGCTGCGTCGATACTTCGAGGTCGTGACGGTGCTCGCCGACGAGCTCGAGCGCGCCGGCACCAACGTCAAGCTGTGGTCGCTCGCTTCGCTCTCGACGGCGGTCCGCGCGCGCCACGTCCTCTACTATCTGCGCTGGACGCTCCAAGAGCTCTACGACCGCCTACGCATGCCGCCGAAGCTGCAGGCGATCCTCGCCGGGCAGTGCGGCGACTACCTCTTGCCGCCACGCGACGTGTCGCTCCTGCTTCACGTGGCGCTCGTCGCCAACTACGACCGCGGCGCGTACTACCCGAAGAAGCACTACTACCAGTTCGTCGAGACGCTCGTGGCGGCGATCGCCGATCGACCGGGCTGTGTCGTGTTGACCGAGCACGAGGTCGATCGCATCGAGACCTCGGGCGGCAAGGTCACGGGCGTGACCACGACGAACGGAAAGCGGCTGACCGCGCGCCGGTACATCTCCAACGCCGATCCCTTGGTCACCGCGCGGCTCACCGGCGAGGTGCACAAGCAGCCGGCCTACGAGTACTCGTCCGGCACGCTGACGCTGTACCTCGGCGTGCGCGGGCTCGACCTCCGGGACCACGGGTTCGGCTCGTACAACGTCTGGCACTACCCGCACGCGGACCTCAATCGGATCTACGACGACCAGCTCCTCCGGCACGACCTCCGCGACCCGTGGCTGTTCCTCTCCACGCCGACGCTCCACTCCGACGCGCCCGGCCTGTGCCCGCCCGGCGATCAAATCCTCGAGGTCGCGACGTCGTGCGACTACGGCCGCTTCGCGACCCTGCGCAGCGCCGACCGCAGCGCCTACAACCGCGAGAAGAAGCTCCTCCGCGACCGCATCCTCGACCTCCTCTCCGAGCGCTACATCCCCGGCCTCCGGGAGCACCTCGTCATGCGCGTCACCGGCACCCCGGCCACCAACGCCCGCTTCGTCCGGGCGCCCGAGGGCAACTCCTACGGCGCCGCGCTCACGCCGAAGAACGTGGGCCCGCACCGCAAACCGTTCCGGTCGTCGCTCGACAACCTCTGGCTCGCCAACGCGACCGCGGGCTTCCCGAGCGTGGCCGGAGCGATCGGCGCGGGCGTGCACCTGTACGAGGAGTTGACCGGCGACCGCGTGTGAGTAGCTTCCCCTGGTGCGTCGCGCCGCTCTCCTCTCTCTCGCGGCGTACGCGGCGTGCGCCCCCGCCGCGTCCGAGCCAGCGGAGAAGCCGAAGATCGCGCCCGAGCTGGCCGACGCGCGCGCGCTGAGTCGCTTCGTCGCGCGAGCCGGTGGGCGCTACCTGCAACAATCCAGCGTCGACCGCGGCGGCGTCGACCCGGGCATCAAGCTGCTCCGCAACGGCAACAAAGACCTCAACAACTGGATCTGCGCGTCGGCCGACGCGGAGCTCGGCAAGGCGCTCGTCCCCGCGGTCTTCGACCAGCCCGCGTGCGCCGAGACCTACGTGCGCGGCGCCGTGGCCGCGCGGTTCACGGGCTCGGGCGAGATGGTGCGGTTCTGGATGACGGCGCTGTCGATGCGCGGATCTCCGGCCGACGAAGAGGTGCTGCGGGTCTACGTCGACGACGATCCGCACCCCGTCGTCGAGGCCACCGTCGCCTCGGTCGCCGACGGCAGCGCGGGCGAGATGTTCGCGCCGCCGTTCGGCGCCGGTACGTCGCGGTTCGTCTCGTGGCGCTATCCCGTGGTGTTCGGGCGAAAGCTCATCGTCGCGCTCGATCACCTCGGCACGCTCGACAACGTCTATCACCAGACGGACGTCATCCTCGATACGCAGCCGCGCATGCGCGCGCCGGCGCGTCTGGTCGAGCGCGATCGCGCGAAGGCGGCGTTGCTCGCCACGCCGTCGGGCGAGGTGCTCCTCGAGGCGCGTCGCACCGTCTCTGCCGGGACCACGCTCGAGATCGCCGGTCCAGCGACGATCACGAGCCTCGAGGTCGAGCACCCCGAGCGTCTCGGCGAGGTCGCCGTGACGATCGAGTGGGACGGGGTCAAGGCGATCGAGCTCCCGCTCGCCGAGCTCTTCGCCGCCGCGCTCGACGCGCCGGTCGGCACCACGCTCGGCCTCGCGGCCACCGGCAGCGGCGCTGCTCTCCGCTTGCCGATGCCGTTCGCGAAGTCGGCGCGCTTGTCGTTCAGCGGCGCAGGCGAGGTGGCGCTGCGCGCGATCGGCTCGCGGACGGCGAGCTCCGAGCGTTTGTACGTCGAGCGTCACTCGACCATGGCGCCCGCGACCGGAGCGCTGCCGCTCCTCTCGATCGACGGCCCCGGCCGGTGGGCCGGCACCTGCGCCATGATGGAGGGCCACGCCATCGGCGGGAACGATCCGTTCGCCGAGGGGTGGAACTTCCTCGAGGGCGACGACCGCGTCACCATCGACGACGAGCTCGCCGTCCCCGGCACCGGCACCGAGGACTACTTCGACTCGGCGTTCTACTTCCTCGGCGCCCCGCGCTCGACGCCGTTCGCCGCATGGTGGGGCGTGCGCGAGGACCGCACGGTCATGCCCTGGAGGGGCCGCGCCACCGCGTGCCGGTTCCACGTGGCCAACGACACCATCGAGCTGCAGAAGAACCTCCGCGCGACGCTCGAGATCGGCAACGGGGATCCGTCGTTGCTCGATCGATACCGGACGGTGGCGTTCTACTACCGCTAAGGCGGTCCGGGGTTTGCACCATTCTGCAAGGGGAGGTGTCCGATGAAGATCGATCTCACATTCGACGAGCTGGACGTCCTCGAGGCGGCGCTCAGCCGTGCGTTGACGGTCATGGAGAACGAGCTGGTGCACACCGAGGCGCCCTCGCTCCAGCACGCCCTCGCCAAAGACGTCAAAGAGCTTCGCAGCGTCCGCGACATCGTCAAACAGCAGACGCACTGATTGCGCGGCCAGCGCAACCGGCGCCTCGAGCACTCAGGGCGGTGGGCGCGCCGTCCATGCGCTCTGCAGTACCGCGATCGCCGGGTGGCCGGGCTGTAGGCGCGCGAGGTGGTTGAGCGCGTTGGCGAACCGCGCCTCGTCGCGCGTGGCGATCGCGCCGCAGGCGTCGAGCAGAGCTGCGCGCGGGCTGCCGGGATCCTGCCGTCGGGCGAGCGCGCCGTCGTGGGAGAGCGCGTCCGCGCCGGGGGAGCCGGTGACGGCGATGCGGAGCGCGTGCTCCGGC
>JALHOE010000347.1 GCA_022843175.1 Deltaproteobacteria bacterium | reverse complement strand
CCTCGCCGGCCTCGGCGCGTGGCTCGCCGCAGGCCGCCGCGTGTAGCTCTGTCGAGCCCCGCTCGCGGACGGTAGACTCCCCCGAATGTTTCGGCCGTTGCTGCGTAGGACCCTCGTCGAGGCCGGTGCGTCGTTCGACGTCGCGGTCGTGCGCATCGCGCAGGAGCTGGCCAAGCGCGCGCCGAGCCGGCGGCAGGACGTCGCCGAGCGCCTCGCGTACTTGCAGAACGTCGCGCGCGCGTATGGCGAGGTCGATCGCTCCGAGTTCTACGCGATGCCCCCGAAGCTCGAAGAGCACGGCCAGTCGCGCGTGCGCGATCTCGAGCGCGGCGAGGTCCTCGACCTGAGCTGGGCGAGCGGGTGGACATGCGCGCGCGACGACCAGCGGGCGCGCTTCAACCGCTGGCGCGAGAACAACACGGTGCACGTGCGCTGGCTGCGCCACCGCGACCGCGTCGCGCCGACGATCGTCTGCATCCACGGCTACCGCGCCGGCACCTTCACCTTCGAGGAGCGCGCGTTCGGCGCGGAGTGGCTCTACCGGCTCGGGCTCGACGTCGCGCTGTTCACGCTGCCGTTTCACGCGCTCCGCGCCCCGATCCACCGCCGCAGCACGCCGCTGTTCCCGACCGCCGATGTCGCGCGCACCAACGAGGCCTTCGGTCAGGCGGTGTGGGATCTGCGTCGGCTGATCCTGCTCTTGCGCGAGCGCGGCGCCCCGCACGTCGGCGTGATGGGCATGAGCCTCGGCGGCTACACGACCTCGCTCCTCGCCACCGTCGAGAGCACCCTCGATTTCGCGATCCCCTACATCCCGCTCAGCGACCTCACCGATGTCGTCGTCGAGCACGAGGCGCTCCGCGGCACCGTCGTCCCGCACGAGCTGATCGAGGCCGGCAAGCAGGCGATGGCCCTGGTGCGGCCGCTCGCGCGGGCGCCGGCTATCCCGAGCGAGCGAGTGATGATCGTCGCCGCGGAGGGCGACCGGATCACGCGCACCTCGCACGCCAAGGCCCTCTCCGAGCACTTCGGCGCCGAGCTGATCACCTTCCCCGGCGCACACCTCCTCCAGTTCGGGAGGCGCGAAGCGTTCGCGGCGATCGCGAAGTACCTCGCGCGGCGCGGGATCATCTCGCCGAGGAAACGCTGACATTCGCGCGGGGCACACCGCGTGCACGAAGGGACGCTCCGTGACCATCGACGCGAACGAACCACCGCACTTCGCCTATGAATACGAGGACCACGTGGAGGTCCGCAGCGGCGAGCTGCTGCAGCACACCATCGAGGCCACGGATCCCAACAACGATCCGATCACCTTCACCCTCTCGGGGCTGCCCCCCGGCGCGACCACCAAGTCGGCCGGCAGCGGGCGCGTGCTCATCCTCTGGCGGACGCGCAAGAGCGACGCCGGCTCCTACGACATCACCGTCGTCGCCTCCGACGGCCGCGGCGGCACCACGACCAAGACCGTGCACGTCGTCGTCGAGGAGAAGTGGGACAGCTACTTCATGCCGGGGCTGCAGTACTCGATGCTCGCGCCGGCGAGCAGAGCCACCTGGGGCACCTTTCACGGCGTCTCGGCCGAGATCCTCTTCGCCTCGTGGATTCACCGCAACGAGAACCGCGGGCCGAGCCATGGTCGCGTGTATCTCGACATGGACGTCCTGCGCTCGAGCCGCACCGAGCGCCCTGCCGCGTTCGATCTCTCCCTCGGGTTCGATCTCTCGATCGAGCGAAATCCCTACCGGCAGTTCCTGCTGCCGTACTTCGGCGTGAAGACCGGCGCGTTCATCCACAAGGATCTCGACAAGGGCTCGGTGTGGCACCTCACGCCGCAGCTCGGCGTCTACCTGTGGGCCGACAAGAACCTCTTCGTCACCGGCTCGGTGGGCTATTTCCTGCCGATTTCTGCGTCGCGCTTCGACGAGCTCCGGGGCGTGCGCGCCACGGTGGGCCTGAACTTCTCGCTCTGGTGAGGTTGCGCTAAGGGTTGACCCATGGCGGCGCCCCTTGTCGGCATCGTGATGGGCAGCGACTCCGACTACGAGACGCTCTCCGCGGCCGAGTCGGTGCTCAAGGAGTACGGCATCGCCCACGAGGTGGAGGTCGTCTCTGCGCACCGCACGCCGGAGCGCATGTTCGACTACGCCAAGACGGCCCGCGACCGCGGCCTCAAGGTGATCATCGCCGGCGCGGGTGGAGCAGCGCACCTGCCGGGCATGATCGCGTCGCTCACCACGCTGCCGGTCCTCGGCGTGCCGGTGCAATCCAAGGCGCTCTCCGGCCTCGATAGCCTGCTCTCCATCGTGCAAATGCCCGCCGGCGTCCCCACCGCCACCTTCGCGATCGGCTCCGCCGGCGCGCACAACGCGGGGCTGTTCGCGGTGATGATCCTCGCCACCACCGACACGCGGCTGAGTGGCAAGCTCGCGCTCCACAAGGAGCAGCTCGCGCACAAGGTTCATCAGATGAACGCGCGGCTCACCCAGAAACGCTCCGCCCAATGAGGCACGTCGGCATCCTCGGCGGGGGGCAGCTCGGCACCATGCTCGCCGAGGCGCTGTTCCACCTCGACGCGCCGGTCACCCTCTACGACGCCGATCCCGACGCGCCGGCGGTGGCGCGGTTCGCCGACACGATCGTGTCGCCCTGGTCGGACCTCGAAGCGGTCGAGAAGTTCGCCCGCAAGTGCGAGATCGTCACCTACGAGTTCGAGCACATCGAGTCGGGCCCGCTCCGCGCGCTCTCGGCGGGGCCGCCGATCGTCCCGAGCATCGAGGTCCTCGAGATCACGCAGGACCGCGCGCGCGAGAAGGAGTTCCTCGCGCGAAACGAGCTGCCCCACGTCCACTTCGCGGTCGTTCGCAGCGAAGAAGAGCTCCGCACCGAGGCGCATCGCTTCGGCTGGCCGTTCATCCTCAAGACGATCCGCGGCGGCTACGACGGCAAGGGACAGTTCCACATCGCCGGCCACGAGGACCTCGACGCCGCCATCCTCGCGCTCCGCGAGCGCAAGAGCGACTTCCACTGCGTGCTCGAGGAGCTCATCGAGCTCGAGCTGGAGGTCAGCTGCATCGTCGCCCGCGGCGACGGCGAGGCGGTGTTCCCGCTCTTCGAGAACGCGCACTCCGGTCACATCCTCGACCTCACCGTGGTGCCCGCGCGGGTCCCGCCCGAGGTCGCGAGGGTGGCGCAGGAGGTCGCGCTCAAGACGGCGCAGGCCATCGATCTGGTGGGGCTGCTCACCATCGAGCTCTTCATCGGCCGCCGGGCGCCGCGTCGCTCGCGCGCCGTCGAAGCATCGGGTCTCTATGTGTATGTGAACGAGCTCGCGCCGCGCCCACACAACTCCGGCCACGTCACCCGCAACGCGTGCACGTTCAGCCAATACGACGCGCTCGCCCGGGTGCTCGCCGGGGTGCCCCTCACGACGCCGCAGATGAACGGCGCGGGCGCGTGGTGCATGGGCAACCTGCTCGGAGACGTGTGGCTCGCGCAGAACAACGAGCGGCTCGACCTCTCCTGCTGGCGGCACCACCCGCGCGTCGTCGACGTGGTCCTCTACGGCAAGCGCACGGCGCGCGCGCGGCGCAAGATGGGGCACTTCGTCACCCACGCCCCCACGGCGGCCGAGGCGATCGACGCCGCCCGCGCGTTCCGCGAGGCGCTCATGAAGGGGCGTTGACGGAGCCTGCAACCGACGACTCGGCGCGGCATCCTCATCCCTCGGTTCGAGGAGGCAAACATGGCACACGTCGTCGTCACCGGTGCGTCGAGCGGGATCGGCGCGGCATTGGCGCGCGAGTACTTGCGCCGCGGCGATCGCGTCACCCTCGTCGCGCGCCGTAGGAACCTGCTCGACGAGCTCGCGGCCGCGGGCAGCGCCCACGTGATCGCGGCCGACCTGTCCGACCCGACCCGGGTCGACGACGTGTTGCGGGACGCCGAGCGCGCGTTCGGCGCGATCGACGTCCTCGTCAACAACGCCGGCGTGCAGATCGTCGAGCCGTCCGAGGCGCAGAACTGGGAGCGCGCCGAGGCGCTCCTGCGGCTCGACCTCCACACGCCCCTCCGGCTCATTCAGGCGACGCTGCCGGCGATGCTCTCGCGCGGGAGCGGCGCCATCGTCAACATCGCGTCGATGGCGGCGATCGCGCCCACGCCCGGCATGCTGTTCTACAACGCCGCCAAGGGCGGTCTCGCCGCCGCGAGCGAGGCGCTGCGCGCCGAGGTCTCTGGCCGGGGCGTGCGCGTCGTCACCGTCTACCCGGGCCCGGTCACGAGCGCGATGGAGGCGGCGGCGCGCGGGGCGTACGAGGAGAGCACCGCCGTGCGCCGCGTGCCCACCGGCGATCCAGATGTGCTCGCGCGGCTCGTCGCGCGCGCGGTCGACCGCAACACCGCGCGGGTCATCTACCCGGGCGTCTACGGGCTCGCCCGCATGTTCCCCGGCACCACGCGTTGGTTCATGGACCGCTTCACGCCCAAGCTCAAGGCGCTCCCCGCCTGACCGGCAGCCGGAGCCGCTGCACCCGCGGCTCCGCGCGCGGGTCTTTCGCGATCCGCGCGATACGGCAGCGCCCCCCGAGGGGTACGCTGCCGGCCATGCGAACCGCGCTCCTCGTTCTCCTCATCGTTGGCTGCAGCAAACCGGCGGATCCGGCGGCGGACGCCGCGCCCGTCGCGAGCGCCGCGCCCGAGCCGCCGAAGAAGCCGCCGGTGAGCACCGTCGTCGCCAAGGGGCTCGCCCACCCGGCGCGCGCGCTCGCGATGGACGCGACGACGCTCTACTGGACGAACATCGGCAAGCAGGACGCGTCCGGCCACCACGAGGCCGGGATGGTGATGAAGATGCCGAAGGACGGCGGCGAGCCGGTCGCGATCGCGAGCGGGCTGCACAACCCCGACGGGCTCGCCGTCGACGGCGGCCATGTCTACTTCACGAGCCGCGGCACCGAGAAGATGTACGTGCTCGACAACGACGGCAAGGTGATGTCGGTCGCGACCACCGGCGGCGACGTGAAGACGCTCGTCGACAAGAAGAAGCAGCCGACCGAGATCGCCGTACGCAACGGCGACATCTTCGTGATCGAGCGCGGCTCGTGGACGCCGGTGAAGGGCTCTCCCTTCGCGCACAAGAACAACCCCGACGGCTCGATCTTCAAGCTCGCCGGGGGCAAGGGCGCGCCGGTGTCGCTCGCGAGCAACCTCACCTCGCCCCACGGCCTCGCGCTCGACGGCAGCAACGTCTACTTCGTGCTCGACGAGAAGGACAAGGGCAGCTCGATCATGAACGGCAACAAGCCGCTCACGAAGATCGAGCCCCGCGCGTCGCTCCTCGCGTCCGACGGCGCCACGCTGTTCGCCGTCGCGCCGGGCTCCGAGGGGGCCGAGTCGAAGGTGCTCAAGGTGTCGGCCGCGCCCACGCCGCTCGCCGGGCGTCCGAGCAACATCCTCGCGCTCTACGCGGTGAAGAACGGCCCGGTGCTCTTCACCACCGCCGACGGAGAGCTCGTCAACGCGACCGACAACAAGGTCGTGACCAACGGCCTCGGCGAGCCCCGCGCGCTCGTCGCCGACGAGCAGTTCGCCTACGTGGGCGCGGGGGACAAGATCCACAAAGTGGCGCTCAAGAGCCCGTGATGGGACGGGAGCCGCGAGCGCGAGCGAGCGGGTCGTCGTGCGTTACGGACAACCCGCTCCCTGACGGTCGCGGCTCCGGGTCGCGGCTTCCGTGGTGACGGCTCAGACGCGCTCGACGATGACCGCGAGGCCCTGGCCGCCGCCGATGCACGCGCTGCCGACGCCGAGCTTCTTGTTCTGCCGAGCCAGCGTGTAGACCAGGTTGGTGGTGATGCGCGCGCCCGAGGCGCCGAGCGGGTGGCCGAGCGCGATCGCCCCACCGTTGACGTTCGACTTCTCGAGCGGCAGCTCGAGGTGCTTCGCGCAGGCGAGCCACTGCGGCGCGAACGCCTCGTTGATGTCGAAGAGATCGACGTCGGCCACCTTGAGGCCCGCGCGCTGGAGCGCGTTGGGGATCGCGTAGGCCGGCCCGATGCCCATCAGGTTCGGGTCGACGCCGGCGACGCCCCAGTTCACGAGGCGCGCGAGCGGCTTGAGGCCCTTCTTCTGTGCGTACTCGGCGGTGGTGAGCACGAGCATCGAGGCGCCGTCGCAGATGCCGGACGCGTTGCCGGCGGTGACCACGCCGTCCTTCTTGAAGACCGGGTTGAGCTTGCCGAGGATCTCCTTGGTGGTCTGCGGGCGGGCGTGCTCGTCGACCGCGAAGGTGACCGGGCCCTTCTTCGAGGGGATCTCGAGCGGCGCGATCTCGTCCTTGAACGCGCCCGCCTCGTTGGCCGCGGCCCAGCGCTTCTGCGAGGTCAGCGCGTACTCGTCGCACTGGTCGCGCGTGATGCCGTACTTCTGCGCCAGGTTCTCGGCGGTGATCGCCATCGGCGCGTTGCAGTAGCTGTCGGTGAGCGCGCTCCAGAGCGAGTCCTCGAGCGCCGGCGCCTTGCCGAACGCGAAGCCCTCGCGGCCGCCGCGCAGCACGTGCGGCGCCTGCGTCATGTTCTCGGTGCCGCCGACGAGCACCGCCTCGGCGTCGCCGAGGAGGAGGTACTGCGCGCCCTGGATGATCGCCTCGAAGCCCGAGCCGCACAGGCGGTTGACGGTGAGGGCGGGGACCTCCATGGGGACGCCGGCCTTGAGGCCGACGTGGCGCGCGCAGTAGATCGCGTCCGCGCTCGTCTGCATGACGTTGCCGACGATGACGTGACCGATCTCGGCCGGCGCGACGCCGCTCTGTGCGAGCGCTGCCTTGGCCGCGTGGACGGCGAGGTCGTTCGCGTTGATGCCCTTGAGCGCGCCACCCATCGTTCCGAAGGCAGTGCGCTTCGCGCCGACGATGACCAGGTCCTTGCCGAGCTTTGCCATATCGATCTCTCTCCTGTGGGAGCGGGATCTATAGGTCGCGTGCCCCCGGGGGCGAAAGGGGGTGCGCCTCGGCATCGACAATTCGCGAGACCACCCGGCGGCAGGCCTCGTCGCCCCGGCCGGACGCCCCGTTTCGCCTGCGTTCCGCGGCCAGCGCCCCGAGCGCCTCGATGAGCGCGCCCTGCCGGTCGCCCGCCACGCCGAGCGCCACGGACAATGCGAGCCGCGATCGGCCGCTCCGCGTGGGCTCGAGCTCGGCGGCGCGTCGGGCGAGCTCCAGCCCATCGACGACCTTGCCGCGTGCGAGCG
>JALHOE010000346.1 GCA_022843175.1 Deltaproteobacteria bacterium | reverse complement strand
CCCCGGCGCCGCGGCCGCGCCGGGCCCCGGCGGCAAGAAGCCGGCAGACACGACGACGCTCCCGCAGTTCAAGGACGAGATCGAGTTCGACCCCAAGCCGCCGGGCTACAAGGTGCAGTTCTCGCTCGAGGACGCCGACCTCCCCGAACTCATCAAGGTGATGGGGCAGCTCACCGGCAAGCGGTTCATCTTCGGCGGCAAGGTCCGCAACATCAAGGCGACGATCTACTCGCCGCAGAAGGTCACCGTCGCCGAGGCGTATCAGGCGTTCCTCAGCATTCTCGAGACGAATGGGCTCACCGTGATTCCGCACGGCAAGTTCCTCAAGATCGTCGAGACGCCGGGCGTCGTCACCCAGTCGACGCCGGTCTACGGCACGACCAACAAGAGCGCGCCCGAGGACCGCTACATCACGCGGCTCCATCGCCTCAACTACACGACGGCCGACGAGGTCGCCAACGTCCTCTCGCACTTCAAGTCGCGCGACGGCGACATCACGATCTACTCCCCCGGCAACCTGCTGGTGATCACCGACACCGGCACGAACATCAAGCGCATGATGTCGATCGTCGAGGAGATCGACGTCACCGGCATCGGCGACGGCGTGTGGGTCGAGCCGATCCACTACGCCGGCGCGCAGGAGATCGCCACCAAGCTCCAGGAGATCTTCGACATCAAGGGCGCGGCGCCCGGCGCCGGCGGCAAGGGCCCCGGCTCACAGGCCGTCGAGACCCGCGTCACCAAGATCATCCCCGAGGACCGCACCAACTCGGTCGTCATCATCGGCACCGAGAAGGCGTATCTGCGCATCCTCGAGCTCATCAAGCGCCTCGACGTGCCGATGAGCGGCGACGGCGAGATCCACGTGCTCCCCCTGCAGCACGCCGACGCCGAGGAGCTCTCCAAGACGCTCAATGAGATCACCGGCGGCAAGGGTGGCTCGGCGCCGCCCGCGGCCGCGGGCAAGCCCGGTGCGGCGCCGTCGTCCACGGCGGTCTTCGAGGGCGCGATCCGCATCACGGCGGACAAGTCGACCAACTCGCTCGTCATCACCTCGTCGCTCCGCGACTACGCCGCGCTCCGCAACGTCATCGACAAGCTCGACCAGGCGCGCCGCCAGGTGTTCATCGAGGCGGTGATCATGGAGGTCGCGACCGATCACACCAACAAGCTCGGGTTCTCGTTCCACGGCGGCTACAACCTCGAGACGGTCGGTCCCGACGGCTCGGTCGTCCTCGGCGGCAGCACGCCGCTCGGCGGCAGCGGCTTCCCGGGCTCGCTCACGTTCCCCGGCACCGACCCGACGGCGCTGCAGGGCCTCGCGCTCGGCGTCCGCTCCAACACGCTCCTCACGCTCGCCGGTGTCGGCTTCTCTGTCCCCGCGTTCGGCATCGCGCTGCAGGCGGTCACCACCTCCAACGACAGCAACGTCCTCGCCACGCCGCACATCATGGCGACCGACAACATCCCCGCCGAGATCAACGTCGGCGAGAACGTGCCGCTGCAGTCGTCGATCCTCGGCGGCTTCCCCGGCATCCCCGGCGCCGCGGCCGGCGCCAACCCGGCGGCGGGTCTCGGCGGCTTCGGCGGCGTGGGCGGCTTCGGCGCGTTCGGCGGCATCACCCGCCAGAACGTCGGCACCAAGATCAAGCTCGTCCCGCACATCAACGACTCCAACGAGGTCCGCCTCGAGGTCGACGAGGAGATCAGCGAGCTCGGCCCGGCGCGCGGCGGCAGCCTCAACCCGTCGATCGTGCAGCGCACCGCGAAGACCCAGCTCGTCGTTCAGGACCAGCAGACGATCGTCATCGGCGGCCTCGTCCGCGACACCGTGCAGAACGGCGAGACGAAGATCCCCGTGCTCGGCGACATCCCGCTCATCGGCGCCCTCTTCAAGCAGCGCTCCACCCAGAACCAGAAGCGCAACCTGCTGCTCATCCTCACGCCGTACGTCATCCGCGATCCGGCCGACCTCCGCCAGATCTTCGAGCGCAAGATGCGCGAGCGGCAGGAGTTCCTCGACCGCTACTTCGTGTTCGCCAGCAACAAGGACTACAAGGCGCACATCGACTACTCGCGCACGCGCGGGCTGGTCGAGGAGATTCGCCAGGCGTACATGAAGGTCGACGAGAAGGCCGCGCTCGACGAGCAGACGAAGCCGAAGGAGATCAAGAAGCACGACGCGGCCAAGCCCATCAGCGAGGTCCCCGCGCATCCCGGTGTGGGCGCGGCCGCGGCGGGCGCCGGTCCCACGCCGAACGTTCCGGCCACCACCATCCCGATCTCCCCGAAGGCGCCCCCCGCGGTCGTGAAGCCCGGAGCGCCGCTGATGAAGGGCGCGATCATTGAGAATTAGTCGACCGTCGACCGGAGGCACGCGGTGAGCGAACAGCGGTATCTCGGCGAGGTCCTCGCGCGGCGTGGCGTCCTTCCGCCCGCGCGCCTCGAGGAGCTGCTCGCCACGCAGCGTGAGCGCGGCGTCGATCTCATCGACCTGCTCGTCTCCACCCGCACCTCCGACGAGGCGACGATCGGCAGAGCGCTCGCCGACGAGGTCGGGGTCCGCTTCGTCGAGCACCTCGACCCCTCGAAGATCCCGAGCGACGTCGCGACCCGCCTGCCGATCACCTGGGCCAAGCAGCACCGCGTCGTCGTCGTCGGCGAGGACGCGCGGCAGATCCACGTCGTCGCCGCCGACCCGCTCGACCTCGCGGCGCAGGACGACGTCCGCGCCATCTTCGGCAAACCGGTCGAGCTCACGGTCGCGCCGGGCAGCGTGATCGTCGACGCGATCAACAGCTTCTACGAGCGCCTCAACACCGCCGCCGACGACCTCGAGAAAGAGGAAGAGGACACCGAGGAGCTCACCGACATCATCGACCAGTCGGAGGACGACGCGAAGATCATCCGCTGGGTGAACTCGCTCTTCGCCGAGGCCAGCAAGCGGCGAGCGAGCGACATCCACATCGAGCCCGAAGAGCGCGAGGTGATGGTCCGCTACCGCATCGACGGCGAGCTCCACGAGGCGCGACGCGCCGGCCGCGCGGTGATGCCGAACATCATCGCCCGCGTGAAGATCATGGCCGGGCTGAACATCGCCGAGAAGCGACTCCCGCAGGACGGCCGCATCACCCTGAAGATCGCCGGCAAGGGCGTCGACATCCGCGTCAGCACCATCCCCACGTCGCGCGGCCACGAGCGCATCGTCATGCGCTTGTTGAACAAGTCGAGCGTCCTCCTCGACCTGCCCGACCTCGGCTTCAACGACCGCGACTACGCGCTGATGGACCACCTCATCCAGCGCCCCCACGGGATCATCCTCGTCACCGGCCCGACCGGCGCCGGCAAGACGACGACGCTCTACGCGTGCCTCAACCGGATCAACAAGCCGAACCTCAACATCCTCACCGCCGAGGATCCGGTCGAGTACGAGCTGCCGCGCATCCACCAGGTGCACGTCAACGCGAAGATCGGCCTCACCTTCGCCTCCGCGCTCCGCGCCTTCCTCCGCCAGGATCCGGACGTGGTCATGGTCGGCGAGATCCGCGACAAGGAGACCGCCGAGATCGCGGTCCACGCGTCGCTCACCGGTCACCTCGTGCTCTCGACGCTCCACACCAACGACGCGCCGGGCGCGATCACCCGCCTCGTCGAGATGGGCGTCGAGCCGTTCAACGTCACGTCGTCGACCATCGGCATCCTCGCCCAGCGCCTCGTGCGAATCCTCTGCCCGCAGTGCAAAGAGGCCTACGCGGCGCAGGACTACGAGCTCGAGGAGCTCGGCATGGACCCGAGGAGCATGGAGCTCAAGCTCCGCCGCAAGATGTCGAACGCGTACCTCCCGCGCGGCGTCACCTACTCGCCGCCGTTCCCGATGGATGGCCAGCGCCCCATCTTCTACAAACCGAAGGGGTGTGAGGCGTGCGGCGGCAGCGGCTACGGCGGCCGGCGCGGAATCTACGAGCTGATGCTCATCGACGACGCGGTGCGCCCGCTGATCCTCAAGCACGCCGACTCCAACGCGATCCGCAAAGCGGCGATGGAGAGCGGCATGGACACCATGCGCGACGACGGAGCGCGCAAGGTGCTCCTCGGCAAGACGTCGGTCGAAGAGGTCCTGGCCTCCACGCAGGACGACGTCGAATGACCGTCTACCGTCTACCGTCTACCGTCCACCGTTCCGAGAGCGTGCGTGCGCTTGCGGTTGACGGTCGTCGGTTGGCGGTCGACGGCGGGGGGGAGCGCCGGTAATGGCCGTCTTCCACTTCCGCGGGGTGTCCGCTGCGAGCGGCAAGGAGGTGCGGGGCGTTCGCGACGCGGACAACGCCAAGGGCCTGCGCACCATGCTGCGCCGCGAGGGCATCGTCCTCACGAGCGCGACCGAGGCCGCGGCCCACGCCGAGAAGAAGGGGCGCGAGCTCCAGCTCTTCGCGTTCTTCAAGAAGCCGTCGATCAGCGACGTCGCGGTCGTCACCAAGCAGCTCGCGACCCTGGTCCGCGCGGGGATCCCGCTCACCGAGTCGATCGCGGCGCTCACCGATCAGGTCGAGAAGGAAGAGCTCAAGCGGGTGCTCGCGAGCGTGCGCGAGCAGCTCAATCAGGGCACCGCGTTCGCCACCGCCCTCGCCGAGCACCCCAAGGTGTTCCCGCCGCTCTACGTGAACATGGTGGCCGCGGGCGAGGCCTCCGGCACGCTCGAGAGCGTCCTCGAGCGGCTCGCCGGGTTCATGGATTCGCAGGCCAAGCTCCGCGGCAAGGTCTCGGCGGCGATGGCCTATCCGATCCTCATGCTGATGATCGGCTCGATCCTCATCACCGTGCTGATGATCGGCGTCGTGCCCAAGGTCACGGCGATCTTCGCGTCGCTCGACCGCGCCCTGCCCTGGTACACGTCGCTCCTCATCTTCGTCTCGAACTCGTTCTCGTCGCCGGTGTCTCACGGCCTGTTGTTCGGCGCGCTCGTCGGTGGCGGCGGCTACCTCCTCACCCACAAGCCGGTCGTGCCGGTGCGCCAGACCGCGCCCACCACCGCGCCGAAGAAGGAGCCGAAGACCGGCCCGGCGGCGGCGCTGCTCATCGGCGGTTCGGTGTTTCTCGTCGAGCTCCTCGCCCGCGACTCCGGCATGAAGCTCGTCTTCTCGTTCATCGCCGGCATCCTCGTCGGCGCGGGCGTCGGCAGCTTCATCGCGTGGCTGCGCACCGAGCCGGGCCGCCTCGCGCGCGACTCGGCCCTGCTGAAGATGCCAATCTTCGGCGGCCTCCTGCAGATGATCGCGGTCGCCCGGTTCGCGAGCACGCTGTCGAGCCTGCTCGCGAGCGGCGTGCAGCTGCTCCGCGCCATGGACATCGTCCGCGCGGTCATCGGCAACGCGGCCCTCGAGAAGGTGGTCGAGGACGCCGCGGGCGCGATCCGCGAGGGCGAGAGCATCGCCGAGCCGCTCAAGCGCTCGAAGAAATTCCCCCCGATCGTCACCCACATGATCGCCGTCGGCGAGAAGTCCGGCCAGCTCGAGCAGATGCTCTCGGCCGTGAGCGAGAGCTACGAGTCCGCCGTCGAGATCCGGATCACCGCGCTCACGTCGATCCTCGAGCCGCTGATGATCGTCATCATGGGCGGCGCGGTCGGGTTCATCGCGTTCGCGATCCTCATGCCGCTCATCCAAATGAACGACTTCAACCAGTAACCCATGGCCCTCTTCGGACGACGCAAGCGCCGCGAGCGCACCGTGTACTTCCCGTGGGAACGGCGGGGCGTGCTCGGTGGGCTGCAGCTGCCGCGTCGCCGCGCGCGGATCTACGCGCTCGTCGCGCTCGCCATCGCGCTTCTCTTCTGGATCCGCCACCGCGACGAGCGGGCGCGCATGGCGCGGATCACCCGCAGCTCGCTCGAGCGCGCCCGCACCGCCGTCGACGCCTACCGCGCCGATCACGCCGGCCGCTGCCCGCGCGATCTCCATGAGCTCACCGCGCCGGGCGACCGTCCGGCCTACCTCGCGAGCGTCCCGTCCGACGCCTGGAAGCGCCCGCTGCGCTTCAGCTGCCCCGGTCGCGACGCAGCGCGTCCGTACGATTTGTTATCCGACGGTCCCGACGGCGAGCCCTACGGGATCGATCGCATCGAATGAAGTCGCCAGGCGTTGAAGGAGCATGGTCATGAAGGTCACTCACGCACAGAAGTCGGTGGCGGGTCCCCGCGGGTTGAAGCGCCGTCTGTCGCGCGGCGTCACGCTCGTCGAAGTTCTCATCGTCGTCGCGATCCTCAGCCTCATCGCGGGCGGCGTCGCCATCTACGCCATCCCGAAGTACCAGCAGGCGCAGAAGGACACCGCGAAGACCGACGCCAAGACGCTCGTCCAGGTCGTCGAGACCTGGAAGCTCAACCACCCGGCCGGCGGCGGCGATTGCCCCACCGTCGAGGCGCTCAAGAACGACAAGTCCCTCAAGGCCGACCAGAACACCAACGACCCGTGGGGCAAGCCCTACAAGATCGTCTGCACCGGCGACGAGTACGGCGTGATGAGCGCTGGCCCCGACGGCAAGGAGAACAGCGAGGACGACATCTGGGCGGGAGCGAAGCCGGCGAAATGACTCTCCCGTTCGCCCGCCACCGTCGACCGTCGTTCGTCGACCGTCGACAGCCCGCTGACGGGCTGCGGGCGAAGCTTTGCCGAGTTGTGGCGATCGCCGTCTGCGGCGCGAGCGCGGGCTGCGACCGAACCAACGCATCGCCGACGCTCGTCAGTGCATCGTTGGTCTGGCCCAGACCAACGATCTCGGCGCCCCCAGCGACAGACGCCGTGAATTGGAAAAAGGCGCCCACCCACTGGGATTTCGTCATCCAGCACGAAACCGCCGTCGACTGCTGGATGTATGCGGGGGCGGAGCCGTGAGCAGGCGCGCGCGCGAACGCGGGCTGACGCTCGTCGAGGTGTTGATCGTGATGGTCATCGCGATCTCCCTCGTCGGCGGCATGGCGTTCGCGAGCGGCCAGATTCAGCGGTCGCGCCTCAAGGCGAGCTCGTCGAAGGTCGCGACGGCCATGCGCGTGGGGTTCAACCGCGCGTCGTCGACGGGCAACGATCTCCGCCTCGTCGTCGACATCGAGCAGAACACCATCTGGCTCGAGGAATCGACCGAGAAGATGCTCCTCCAGAGCAAGGACGAGGCGGGCGCGGGCGGCGCCGATCCGGCCACCGCGGCCGAGAAGGCCGCGCTCGCCGACGCCACGCGCGTCACCACCGGTCCCCAGGCGCCGCGCGCC
>JALHOE010000345.1 GCA_022843175.1 Deltaproteobacteria bacterium | reverse complement strand
CGCCCCCGCCCGCGCCGGGTGGCTTCGGTGCGCCGCCCGCGCCCGCGGCTGCGCCTCCGTCCATGGCCCCGAAGGCCGGCGGCGGCGGCGATCTCAACGCCTACAGCGACGGCCTCCGCGCGATCGCGCTCGAGCTTCGCGGCATCGCCGCTTCGAAGTCGATCCTCGCGACGCAGATCCTTCCGAGCCCGCTCCCCGGCGTCGCCGCGCTCGGCATTCGCTACGGGCGCTCGATGCACGTCATCTGCGCGGGCGGTCCGTTCGCACAGCCGATCTGGCCGTCGCGCGACTTCGCCGATCGCGACAAGCTCCTCCAAGCCACCATCGGCAACAACGCGTCGCCCGGAGAGCTCATCCCGTGGGTCCTCACCTACGTGCTCCCCGGCGTCTACCCGGACCTCTCCAAGGACGAAGCCGGCAAGCAGGCCTTCGTCGAGGCGGCCGACGCGTTCGGCGTCGGGATCGATCAAGCCGGCATCGAGGCCGCGCGGCGTCAGGGCTTCCCCGAGCTGCAAAAGGGCCACGCGCGCTTCCTCGTCGTGAGCGAGCCGAAGCAGTCCATCGCAGGCATCGAGCTGCGCTGGGGCGACCGGCCGTTCGAGATGCTGTACGTGCCGACCCCTGGCGTCGTCGCGCGCTCGGCCCCGTGGACCTGAGGAGCCCTCCCATGCGCACCATTCTGTTTGTCGCGATCGCGGCCGGCGCACTGTCGTCGACCGCCTGCGGACCGAAGAACCGCAACCGCAAGCCGCCGAACGACAACATGTGGAACGCCCCGCCCGGCGGCGGTGGCGGCAGCAGCGCGCCCGGTGGCAAGTTCACGCTGCTGACGACGAGCGCCGCGTCCGGTCTGCAACGCCTCACGTTCGACTTGATCGACGAGGAGCGGCCCGCGCTCTCGCCCGACGGCAGCATGCTGCTCGTCGGCCTGCGCATGTACGACAAGGCCGCGGGCTTCCAGCGCTTCCCCGGCATCATCGCGATCGATCCCAACGGCGCGCCGGGCCGCACCTTCATGACCCAGCAGGGCGTCGAGTCCGACCGCGCCGCATGGACGCCGGACGGCTCCACCTTCCTCTACGCGACCAACGCGCCCGGCAGCTGGACGCTCGTCCGCGCCAACTCGCGCGCGCCGATGTCCGGCTATCAGGTGGTGCTCCCCGCTTCGGTCGCGCCGCTCGCCGACTTCCCGTCGGTCGCGCCGGACGGGCTCGTGGCGTTCACGATGGACGTGAACAAGATCTCCATGATCGCCACCGCCCGCATGGACGGCTCGGGCATGCAGATGATCCAGCAGGGCACGCACGCCACGTTCAGCCCCGACGGCAAGTGGATCGCTTTCACCCGCGACGTCTCCGGCTCGCTGCAGCTGTTCCTCAGCGACCGCAGCGGCGGCAGCGTTCGTCAGCTCACCTTCGGCAAGGCCAACAACCTCTGGCCGGCGTGGTCACCCGACGGCCGTTTCCTCGCCTTCACGTCCAACAAGGGCACCGAGTACATGGCCAAGAACGCCCAGCACAGCCACATCTGGGCGATCTCGGCGATGGGCGGCCCGCAGACCCAGCTCACGAGCGGCACCGCCGACTGCGGCTACCCGAACTGGGGCGTCGACGGCAACGTGTACTTCAACAGCGACCAGGCCCAGGGCAACTACGACATCTGGCGGATGCGCGTGCACGTCGAGGGCATGGGCAAGTCGATCTAGTCACGACAGCGGCAGCACCTGCGCGGCGGCCGGGATGACGCCCCAGCGCTTCGCGCCTGCCATCGACAGCGCCTCGGCGAGCGACGCAGCGCGCGTCCAGCCGAGGCGCTGGCACGTGGCGTCGTCGAGCTCGGTGACGGCGATGGTGCGCGTGAAGGCCGCCTTGTCGCGGACGGCGAGCGAGGTCTGCCCGACGATCTCGTAGCGCGCACGGAGCGCGTTGTAGTGCGCGTCGCGGGTGGGGTGATCGAGCCAGGCGCCGAAGCGCGGGTGGCCGAGGCCCTCGTCGCAGCGGGCGACGAAGATCAGCGCGGGCGCTGCGCCCGCACGCACGGCCGGACCGAGGGCGCGGAACGCGTTGTCGTAGGCCTTGTGCGCCTGATAGAGCGACGCGTCGTACGGCCAACCGCCGGCGGAGGCGACCACCGCGTCGAGCGGCTCGACCGCGACCGCGTGGCTCTGCACGTAGCGCTCGCAGCCCGCGCGAAACGCTGCCTCGGTGTCGAGGCCGAGCGCGAGATCGACGACCGCACCGCTCTCTCCGATGAGCGCGTTGGCGAGGAACGTCTTGCCGTGACGTACGTCGACGAGGGCCGCTGCGCGGAACATCTCTTCGCTCACCGGGTTGCCGTCGAGCCTGGCCGGCCCGCAGCCGGCTGCGCGACCGTTGGGGCCGCTCGGATCGAGGACCCGGAGGTGGTTCCGCTCGATCGACGCCGCGTCGGCGACGCCGGGCAGGATCGCCTTTCGGCCGCCGGAGAACCCCGCGTAGTAGTGGAAGCCGATGCCGCCGACGAGCACGCGCAGGTCGGCGTTGGCCACCGCGCGGGCGATGGAGAGCCCCTCGGCCACCTCGACGAGGGTCGACGGATCGCGCGCGTCGTGGTGCGCGACGCGCGCGCGGGCGAGCACGGCGTCGCCGTAGATCTCGCGAGTGGTCTCGTCGGCTTGGCGTGCGTGGAGGCCGTAGGCGATCACCAGGTCGACGCCGCGTGGGAGGAGCGGCGCGATGGCGTCGAGCAGCGTGCGCATTCCGGCCTTGCGCGTCTGGTCGTTGACCACGAGCGCGACCTTGGTGGTGCGCGCCAGCAGCGCGCCGAGCTCGCCGAGCTGCTCGCGGACGGCGTCGACCGACAGGGCCTCGCCCGCCGCGCGGGGCGCGATGGTGACGGCCTCGCCCGAGAGCGCGGCCGTCAACCGCTCACGGCCATAGGGAAGAGAGAGCTCCACGCCCGTGAGCTACCACTTGATCACGGCGCGCGCGAACCCAATCAGTAGAGGTAGCGCTCACCGGTATCGCAGAGAATCGTGACCACGCGACCGGTCACCGTCTTGGCGACCTCGATCGCCGCGTGGACGTTGGCCCCCGCGCTCGTACCGACGAGGAGCCCCTCTTCTTTCGCGAGACGGCTTGCCATCTTGTCGGCGGCGACGTCGCTCACGGTGACGACGGCGTCGACGAGCGCGCGCTCGAAGTTCTCGGGGACGAAGCCGGCGCCGATGCCCTGGATGCCGTGCAGCCCCGGCTCGCCGCCCGTCAGCACCGGGCTCGCCGCGGGCTCGACCGCAACGATACGGACGCCGGGCACTCGCTCGCGCAGCACCCGCGCGACGCCGGTGATCGTCCCGCCGGTGCCGACGCCCGCTACGAAGGCGGCGAGCGCGCCGCCGGTCTGACGCAGGATCTCCTCGGCGGTGGTGCTGACGTGCGCGGCTGGGTTGGCGGGGTTGTCGAACTGCGCGCTCGCCCAGGCTCCCGCGGTCTTCTGCCGGATGCCGCGCGCGCGCTCGACCGCGCCGGTCATCCCCTCGGCGGCCGGCGTGAGCACCACGTCCGCGCCGTAAGCGCGGAGGATGCGTCGCCGCTCGAGGCTCATGTCGTCGGGCATGACGAGGATGCAGCGGTAGCCGCGCACGGCGGCGATCATCGCCAGGCTGATGCCGGTGTTGCCGCTCGTGGCCTCGACGATCGTCGAACCCGCCACGAGCTCGCCGCGACGCTCGGCCTCGAGGACCATGTGCAGCGCCGGCCGGTCCTTCACGCTCCCCGCCGGGTTCTTCGACTCGAGCTTGCCACAGACCTCGGCGGCGCCCGCGGGCACGACCCTTCGCAGGCGGACCAGCGGCGTGTCGCCGATGCAGTCGAGGACGCTGTCGGCGATGCCGTCCGTCATTGCAGGGCGATGACCTTCTGCTGCAGGAGCTCGTAGATGATGCGCATCGCCTCGAGGTGATTCATGCCGGATACGTCGAGGATCTCCTCGAGCGTGGACACGCCGTCGACGTGCGAGAGCAGGAAGCCGGAGCGGTGATCGAGCGTCAGCCAGCGGAGCTGCTCGGCGGGAATCGCCACCACCGGCACCTGCTGGAGCGAGCCGAGCCGGGCCGCGTACATCTGCTTGAGGACATCTCGACAGGACTCGGCGTAGCGCTGCGCGTCGCCGTTGTCCTTGTCGTCCTCGAGGATGCCCTCGGCGATGGTGAGCGCGCCGGAGAAGTCGCCGAGCGCGTAACGCTCGCGCAGCTCGGCGAGGGGATCGCCACGCCGTGACGGCTCGGCCGGCGCGATGCTGGAGCTCTCCTGGCGGCCGACCATGTCGAGCGCCTCGCTCGCGGGCTGGTCGCCAAAACCGAGATCGAGCCCGCTCGGCGGCTCCGAGAGTTGGATGCGAACGCTCGGCTCCTTGTTCTTGTCCTCGAACGACGACGTCTGCCGTAGCGGCGACAGGGCCCGGCTCTCGCCCGCGTCGAAATCGGTGTCGCCGCCGAGCGACGGGGACGGCACGCCGATGCCGGCGTTGGTCGCCTGCTTCTGCAGCGCGCGATTGGGCGGGCGCGCAGTCTCCGCCCACACCTCGTGGCTCGGGCGGGTCGGGACCTTCTCGGCCGGCACCGGCCCGCTCGGCACCGGAAGCGTCTGGCGCTTGCTCGCCGCCGAGGGCTCCTCGGACGGCGGAAACGGCGGCTGCTTGCGGCTCGGCATCGCTCGCTCAGGGTGTCTTCTGCACGACGCCGCGGAACATGCGCGCCGTGCGGCCGAGCGCGTCGAGATGCTCCTTGATTTGCGTGATGTTGCCGCTCGCCACGGCGGCGCGCGCCTTGGCGAGGATGCCGCGCGCCTTCTCCGTTGCGTCTCGCCCGAAGTCGCTCGAGGCCACGATCTGCTCGACCTGCGGGAACAGGCGATCGATCTCCGAGATCAACCGCTGGGCCTCCTGCTTGGCCGCCTCTTCGTCCTCGCTCGTTCGCCGGTCGAGCATCTCGCCCTGCGCGGCATCGATCATCTGCTTGAGCTCTTGCTGCGTGAGCCCGCTCGACGCAGTGACCTGGATGGCCTGTTGCTGCCCGGTCTCCATGTCCTTCGCGCTGACGCTGACGATGCCGTCGGCGTTGATCTCGAAGGTGACGTCGATCTCGACCTGACCCTTCGCCGCCTTGCGCAGGCCGGTGAGCACGAACTCGCCGAGCAGCTCGTTCTGGTCGCCCTTCTCGTGCTCGCCCTGCATGACGAGGATCTTCACGGCGGTCTGGTTGTCGCGCGAGGTGGTGAAGATCTCGCTCCGCGAGGTGGGCACCGTGGTGTTCTGCGGGATGATCCCGCGGAAATTCCCGCCCTGCGTGAGGATGCCGAGGGTGTGCGGCGTGACGTCGAGGAGCACCATCTCGGTCTTGGTGTCCATCAGCGCGGCGCCCTGGATCGCGGCGCCGAGCGCCACGACCTCGTCCGGGTGCACGCCCTTGCACGGCTCGCGACCGAAGAACTCGCTGACCGCCTCCTGGATGCGAGGCATGCGGGTCATGCCGCCGACGAGGATGACCTCCTCGACGTCGTCCTTCTCCAACTGCGCGTCGCTCAGCGTCTGCCGCACGATGTCGACCGTGCGCTCGATGAGGTCGGCGCAGAGCGACTCGAGCGTCTCGCGCGAGATCACGCGCTGGAGGTGGAGCGCCTCGTTGCGCCCCGAGGAGATGATGAACGGGAGGTTGATCTCGGTCTCGCGCGTGGCCGAGAGCTCGCACTTCGCCTTCTCGGCAGCGTCCTTCAGGCGCTGGAGCGCCATGCGGTCCTGGCGCAGGTCGATGCCGTGCTCGGTCTGGAAGCCCTCGACCAGCCAATCGATGACCCGCGCGTCGAAGTCCTCGCCGCCGAGGAAGGTGTCGCCCGCCGTGGCGACGACGCGGAACACGCCGTGCGCGCCGATCTCGAGGATGGAGATGTCGAACGTGCCGCCGCCGAGATCGTAGACGGCGACCGTCTTCTCGATGTCCTTGCCGAAGCCGTAGGCCAACGCCGCCGCGGTGGGCTCGTTGATGATGCGGATGACGTCGAGGCCGGCGATCGCGCCGGCGTCCTTGGTGGCCTGGCGCTGGTTGTCGTTGAAGTACGCCGGGACGGTGATCACCGCCTTCGACACCCCGCCGCCGAGGTAGTCCTCGGCGATGACCTTCATCTCTTGGAGGATCATCGCGGAGATCTCGGCGACGCCGAAGGTCTTGCCGCGGAGCTGAATGCGCACGTCGCCGTGCGGGCCCTCGACGATGCGATAGGCGCTGGTGGCGATCGCGTTCTTGACCTGGGGCGAGCTGTATTTGCGCCCGATCAACCGCTTGGCGGCGAACACAGTGTTCTCCGCGTTGGTGATCGCCTGGCGCTTGGCGATGTGGCCGACGAGCTTCTTGCCGGCTTCGGTGATCGCCACCATCGAGGGCGTGGTCTTGTAGCCGCCGCGGTTGGGGATGACCGTCGGCGCGCCATTCTCCATGACGGCGACACAGCTGTTCGTCGTGCCGAGGTCGATCCCGATCACACGTTCCATCGAGGTTGCTCCTCTAAATTCCCATAACCCGGTCCCGCCTGCGGCGGATGCGGGGAGTTCTGGTCACGACGCCATCTTCCGAGCGCGCGCGAGGAGGTCCTTGATCGTCGCACTGCTCGGATCGATCTTGGCAGCTTGCTCGAGCTCGGTGCGCGCGCGTAGAAACAGTCCCGCGTCGAGGTACACCGCGCCCAGCGTAACCCGGAAGTCGGCGGACGACGGAGACTTCTGCACCGCGATCTCCGCGAGGCGCGCGGCTTTGTGCAGATCGCGCCCTTCCATGCGGAGGGCGTGGGCGGCGCGCTCACAAATGGACGGATCGTCCGGGCGGCCCTCGTGGGCTTTGGTGTAGCTGATGGCCGCAGCGCCCCATTTGCCGGATTGCTCTTCGTAGCGCGCCTGCTTGAGGTAGGTCTCGGCCATGAGGTCGCGCGCGCGGCGGTTGACGTCCTCGTATCTCTCCCGCGTCTCCGGGCTCTCGTCGTAGTTGAGCGCCAGGCGGAGGTTGTTGGCGGCCGAGAGCAGATCGTCCTTGGCCAACGCCACTTCGGCCGACTCGATCAGCCGGCGCGCCTGCGTGCGGCGCGCGTTGTCGCGGCCCTCCTCGTAGCGACGGCGAAGCGCGTCGGCGGCGGCCCGGCTCGCGTCCCCGTTCGACATTGCCGGCGGCTTGCTGGAGGGGGGCGTGACGGAGGGCGACGGGGCCGGTCGAGCGCGCGCGGAGCTCGCCCCCATGAGCC
>JALHOE010000344.1 GCA_022843175.1 Deltaproteobacteria bacterium | reverse complement strand
GCACCCGCAGGCGCGCGCGTCAGCGAGCGCCTACCCGCAGGCGCACCCGCACGCGCAGAGCCAGCCGCGCACGCAGCGGCTTCAGCGGGGACGGGGCGCGGCGACCTGCGTGACCACGACCTCGGGGTGCTCGGACTGGTACTTCGCGACCTGACCCGCCGTCCACGCGACGACCAGCGCGATCACGCCCACGTCGTCGAGCCAACCGACGATGGGGATCACGTCGGGGATGATGTCGAGCGGGAACACGACGTAGAGCACCGCGAGCAACGCGACGATCCGCGGGAGCCACGGCGCGTTCTTGTCGCCGAGGAAGCGCACGAACGCGGACGGGTGGCGGAGGACCGAGAGCGCGGACAGCTTCTTCATCTCGTCCACGAACATTAAGAACGATGCGAAGCCCGGCAAGGGCCTCAGCCGGCGAGGAAGCTCAGCGCTGCCCGCGCCATCACGTGCATTCCGGTGAGCAACGACCGCTCGTCGAGGTCGAAATGCGGGCTGTGCAGGTTCGGCGCCTCGGTCACGCCGGTGGGCCGACAGCCGAGCCAGTAGAAGCAGCCGGGGACGCGCTCGAGGTAGTACGCGAAATCCTCGCCGCCCATCGAAGGGGCGATCCGTTGCACGTTCGCCGCGCCCACCACCTCCGCGGCGACACGCTCGACGAGGGCCGCGCCATCGGGGTGGTTGATCACGGGCGGGTAGTTGAGCGTGTAGTCGAGCTTGTGGCTGCCGCCGTGCGCCTCGCTCACCATCCTGGCGATGCGCTCGATTCGCTCGGGCATCGCGTGGCGGAGGGCGTCGTCGAATGTGCGAACGGTGCCGGTCAGCTCGACCTCGGGCGCGATCACGTTGGAGCGGAACCCACCGTGGATGGTGCCGATCGAGAGGACCGCGGCCTGCAACGGATCGACGGTGCGCGACACGATCGTCTGCAGCGCGGTGATCACCTGCGCGGCGATCGGGATGGCGTCGACCGAGAGGTGCGGGTACGCGCCGTGACCGCCGCGCCCGTAGATCTTGAGGGTGAAGAAGTCGGTCGCGGCCATCGCCGGGCCGTAGGTGACGGCGATCGTGCCGGTGGGCTGGAACGGCGCCATGTGCTGGCCGAGGATGAGATCGACGCCCTCGAGCGCGCCGCCCTCGATCATCGGGAGCGCCCCGCCCATGCCCTCCTCGGCGGGCTGGAAGAGGAACCGAACCTCGCCGGCGAACTCGACCTCACGAAGGACGGTGGCGACGCCGAGCAGCATCGCGGTGTGGGCGTCGTGGCCGCAGGCGTGCATGCGCCCGGCGATCGAGCTCTGGAACTCGTGACCGCTCGCCTCCTGAATCGGGAGGGCGTCCATGTCGGCGCGCAGCGCGATCGTCTTGCCCGGCCGGCTGCCCTTGAGGGTGGCGATGACCCCCGTCTTGCCGACGCCCATGCGCATGCCGAGGCCGAGCTCGCGGCACCACTCCACGACCTTGCCGCTCGTGCGGACCTCCTCGAACGCCAGCTCGGGGTGCTGATGGAAGTCTCGTCGCTGCGAGACCACGCGGTCGAACACGGCGCGCGCGCGATCGAGGACCGGATCGGACATTTCCCGTAGGATAGCCGGTGACATGGCGAGAATCTCGGTCGAGCGTCGCGGGCACCTATTGTTGATCGGTCTGTCGCGCCCGGAGAAGCGCAACGCCTTCGATCCGCCGATGTTCGAGGAGCTCGCGGCGGCCTTCACCGAGCTCGAGAAGAGCGACGCGCGCTGCGGCGTGCTGTTCGCGCACGGCGACCACTTCACCGCCGGCCTCGACCTCGTGCAGATGGCGCCGCGCTTCTCGGAGGGCAAATTCCCCATGCCCGAGGGCGCGGTCGATCCATTGGGTCTCTATGGACCGGTGCGGAGCAAGCCCATGGTCTGCGCCGTGCGCGGTATCTGCTTCACCATCGGGATCGAGCTCCTGCTCTCCTGCGACGTACGCGTCGCGGCGAGCAACACCCGCTTCGGCCAGATCGAGGTCAAGCGCGGCATCTTCCCCTTCGGCGGCGCCACGATCCGCTTCGCCCGCGAGACCGGCTGGGGCAACGCGATGCGCTGGCTGCTCACCGGCGACGAGTTCGACGCCGCGGAGGCGCTCCGCATCGGCCTCGTGCAGGACGTCGCCGAGCCGGGCGCCGAGCTCGATCGGGCGCTCGCGATCGCCGAGGTGATCGCCGCGCAAGCGCCGCTCGGCGTGAGGGCCACACTGGTCAACGCCCGCTTGGCGGCCGCGGCCGACGAGGCCGCCCTCGCCTCGCGTCTGTTCGGCGACCTGCAGCCGGTCATGGGCAGCGACGACGCGCGCGAGGGCATGCAGTCGTTCATCGAGCGCCGCGCGGCGCGGTTCACCGGCAAATGACCCCCGAAGCCTTCATCGCCGAGCTCGACGGCCAGATTGAGCGCGCGCTCGCCCGCATCGGCGACCTGTCGGCCGCCGGCGATCCCGGTGAGCTCACCGTCCCGAAGCTCCTCGTCCTCGCGCTCAAGAACGAGCTCGAGGCCTCGGAGGAGGCGGCGATGTGGATGACGAGCGAGGCCGACACCCGGGTGAAGCTCGCGCTCGCGCGGCAGTGCGGCGACGAGGCCAAGCACTATCGACTCATCGAGGACCGCCTCCGCGCGCTCGGGGTCGAGCCGCCGCTCGAGCACGGTCCGCCGAGCCCGATGTACGCATGGCTCGCCTCGCTCACCACCACGGTGGAGCGAATCGCCGCCGGCCCCTTCGCGCGCGAGGCGCTCGCCAAGGTCCGCAACAAGGTCTTCGCCGACTTCTGCGAGAGCACGGGCGACGGCGAGACCGCGCGGTTGTATCGCGAGACGATCGATCCCGACGAGCACCATCACCACGCGCTCGGCCGCAAGTTACTCCTCCTCCTCGCGACCACCGACGACGCCCAACAACGCGCACGCGCCGCAGCCCTCCACACCCTGTCGCTCGCCGAGGAGCTGCAGGAGACCGCCCGCCTCAAACGCGGCATCTCCAGGGCGCCCGGATGTTGAGGCACGCGCTCCTGGCGCTCCTCCTCGGCTGCTCATCGGCAGACGGCGAGCCCGAGCCCCCCAACGACGCAGACCCGAACGCAGACGCAAACGCAGACGCAAACGCAGACGCAAACGCAGACGCAAACGCAGACGCAGACGCAGACGCAAACGCAGACGCAAACGCAGACGCAAACGCAGACGCAGGCCCACCCGCCAAGGTCCGCTACCCGTACGGCCCCCTCCACTCCGCCTTCACCCCCGAGGTCGCGGCCCGCATGCGCGCGATCCTCGCGACGACGCCGCACCGCAAGGACGTCTTCGCCAAGGTCGGCGCCTCCAACACCGTCAACACCAACTTCCTCCACTGCTTCGCCGGCACCGACGTCCGCCTCGACAAGTACGCGGACCTCGAGCCGACCCGGCAGTTCTTCAAGAAGACGCTCGCCGACGGCGCGCGGTTCTCGTTCGATCGCACGTCGCTCGCGGCGACGGTGGGCTGGGGCGCGAGCCGGCCGATCGCCGGCGACCCATCGCCGATCGAGCAGGAGGTCGCGGCGATCAAGCCCGCCTTCGCGGTGGTGCTGCTCGGGACCAACGACACCTACGAGGCCGGCGTCGTGCCGTTCGAGAAGAACCTGGGCCTCGTCGTCGACGCGCTCGTCAAGGAGCAGGTCGCGCCGATCCTCACCACCATCCCGCAGCGCTCCGACACCGCGGTCGCCGCCGCGCTCGTCCCGGAGATGAACGCGATCATTCGGGTCGTCGCCGCGCACCGCGCCGTCCCGCTCATCGATCTCGCCGCGGCGCTCGAGACGCTGCCCGAGTACGGCCTGTCGGGCGACGGGATTCACCTCCAGGTCTACGCGATGGGCGGCGCACACGGCTGTTGGCTGACGCCGCCCGCGCTGATGGAGGGTATGAACCAGCGCAACCTGCTCACATTGCAGGGCCTCGACCGGCTGCGTCGCTTCGTGCTCGACGGGGCCATGCCCGAGGCTCGGCCGCCGGCCCTCGCGGGCACCGGCTCATGGGCGACGCCGTTCGTCGTCGACGCGCTGCCGTTCACCGAGCACCACTCGACAACCCTCGGCGTCGACGAGGTCGACAAGTACGCCTGCGGCTCCCAGGACGAGAGCGGTCCCGAGGTCGTCTACCAGATCGACCTCGCGAAGCCGGCGAAGCTGCGGATCCGCGTGTTCGCCGACGACGGCGTCGACGTCGACCTGCACTGGCTCGACGGCGCGACGGCCGCCACTTGCACCGCGCGCGCTGACCGCCTGCTCGACGTCGACGCGACGGCCGGCGTGCACCGACTCGTCGTGGACACGTTCGTCACCGCTGGGATGCCGAAGAGCGGTGGCTACCGTTTGACGATCCTGCCTCGTCCGTAGGCGCGCTCTGCACAGTGCGCCGTTGGTACGAACCGCGCAACACGAACGTGGGCATGACCCGCCGTCTGCTCCCGCTCGTCGGAATCGCGGCGCTCGCTGCCGCGCTGGGGTGCGCCGACCTTCGTGCGCCCATCATCGTGGGCGAGGGCTATGCCGTCGCTCCGACGCCCCTGCCCTGGCTCGGCGGTGCACCGCCGACGAGCAAGGGGGGCGGTCCGAGCGACAAGTGCCACGATCCCGACGACCTCGACCTCGGCGATCCCGCAGAGGTCCCCGAGGGCTTCGAGGAGGGCGACGACAGCGAGTTCAGCCCCGCCCACCCCCCGCACCTCAAGGACAAGAAGAAGCGCGGCGTGGAGGAGAACATCTAGTGAGCTCCCAGTAGATAGAGCCCTATCTGGTCAGGCGCTCGCTTACGCGCGCGCCTAGCCTGTCGCGCGCCTAGCCCGTGACGAGCGCGACTTCGGTTCCGAGCTTCTTCGCCCGAGCCGCCGCGTAGATCACCCGCGCGAGCGCGACGTCCTGGATCGCGAGGCCGGTGCTGTCGAAGAGCGTGATCTCGTCGTCCGAGACCCGACCGAGGATCTTGCCGATGGCCACCTCGCCGAGCGTCCCGTGGATCTTCTTCGGATCGTAGATGCCGTCGTGGATCGGCACGTTGACCTCGCCGCTGTGCGTCGCCTGGTCCCAGTCGTCGATGACGACCTTGGCGTCGAACAGGATGTTCGGATCGAGCTCCTGCTTGCCCGGGGCGTCGGCCCCCATTGCGTTGATATGGGTGCCGTTCTTGATCATCGCGCGCATGATCACGGGCTCGCGCACCGGTGTGGACGTGCAGACGATGTCGCAGGCGCAGGCCTCCTCGACAGAGCCCACCTTCCCGGAGACCTCGCGGGCGAAGGCCTCGGCGGCGCCGAGGCGCACGTCGTTGGCGACGACGCTCAGCTCACCGAAGAGCACGCGGTGCGCGTCGAGGAGCCAGCGCGACTGCACGCCGGCGCCGATGAACCCGATCGTGCGCGGGTTCTTCCGCCCGAGCAGCTTCGACGCCACCGCCGCGGCGGCGCCGGTGCGGGCCGCGGTGAGGATGGTCCCGTCCATGATCGCGAGCGGCACGGCGGTGTCCGGGTCCGACAGGATGTAGACGGCCATCACCGCGGGGAGGCCGTGCTTCTCCGGGTTCTTCGGGTGGGAGTTCACCCATTTCACGCCGGCCGACGCGCCGCCCTCGCCGGGGAAGTAGGCGGGTATCGCGCGAAAATCGCCCTCGTGCTGGTCGAGCGAGAGGTAGACCTTCGACGGCATCTTCGCCGAGCCGCGCGCGTGCGCGACGAAGGCGTCTTCGATCGCGGGCACCGCGTCCTTCATCGACAAGACTGCGCGCACGTCGGCGTGGGAGAGGATGAGCGTGTTGGCCATGGCCGCGCGATGTTAGCGGAACGCGCGGACCACGCTCGCCCAGAGCGGCGCCGCGCCGGCCATCTCGCCGATCAGCACCGCCTCGGCCGCCGCTCGGTCCGCGCGCACACCGGCGAGACGCCGGAGCACCTCGCGCGCGACCGCGAGCCGCGTCGCCAGATCGCGCCGGGCCTGCTCGAACGTACCGCGCTCCGTCCACTCGAGCCCCCACAGCTCGTCGGCGATCCAGTCGGCGAGGATCGTGTCCGGGGGCTCGGTCGCCATGGAGCGCGCTTCGGCGCGATCGAAGGCCGGCTTCCAGGGCCGCGCCCGGAGCTGCCGCAGCGGATGTCCGTGGAGCGCGAGCACCATGTCCCCGAACCAGGCCAGCGCGTCGCCGCACGCCGAACCGTCGAGCTTGCCGCGATAGTGGTGGGCGACGTCGTTCCACGTCACGTCCTCGAGCGGGGGGAACGGCTCGACGTCGATCGCGGCGAGCGGATCGCGAAGGAGCTCCGGCTCGCGCGCGAGGTACGCACGAAGATCCTCGGTGTCCGCGACGACCAGGTCGGCGACCATGCGCCCCGAGGCCGTGCGGGTCGAGGCGATCGCGTCGGCGAGGTCGATCGGCGGCCGATCGCCGAGCGTGCGACACGGGCAGCGGTGCTCGGTGGAGAGCCGCAGACCGACCGGCGTGCGGACGAGCCGATAGGGAAAGCGGCGACAGACGCCGGGCTTGCCGTCGAGGCCGAGCGCAGCGTGCACGCGGCACCCCGACTCGGTGAGGTGGGCGCAGGCGCCCGCGCGGGGGGTGATCACGACGCCGTCGATGCGCGGGTTCCGCTCGGTCAATCCCGGCTCGATCTGTGCGAGCCGCCGGACCTCGGGGCGCGTGAGCGGGCCGATCGAGTGGATGTCGGTGCAGCACAGCCCGTCGCCGAAGCAGCGGTAGCGCGCGCCGGGGCGAATCTGCAGCACGCCGTCGTATAGTGCGGTTGAAACATGAAGACCAACGCCG
Source organism: Deltaproteobacteria bacterium (assembly GCA_022843175.1). GTDB lineage: Bacteria > Myxococcota_A > Polyangia > Polyangiales > JADJMO01 > JALHOE01. The sequence continues at coordinate 484 of JALHOE010000344.1, read as the reverse complement.
CGCGGGTCCTCGACGGGCTCGGCATTCGCTACGAGCTGCGCGCCTACGAGGTCGACCCGGACGATCTCACCGCGGAGACCGTCGCCAAGAAGGTCGGGCTACCGGCCGAGCAGGTGTTCAAGACCCTCGTCGCCCGCGGCGACAAGAAGGGCGTCTGCCTGGCGGTTGTCCCCGGCAACAGCGAGCTCGACCTCAAGGCGCTGGCGCGGCTCGCCGGCGACGCCAAGAGCGAGACGGTCGCGCTCAAGGAGGTGCAGCCGCTGACCGGCTACATCCGCGGCGGCGTCACCGCCTTCGCCTGCAAGAAGGACTACCCGGTCTACGCCGACGAGACGATCGAGCTCTTCGACGTGATCTCGATCTCGGCGGGGCAGCGCGGCCTGCAGGTCCTCTTGGATCCAGCGGACTACGTGCGCGCAACCAAGGCCAAACTGGGCCCCATCGCCCGCGACAAATAGGCGCGCGCGTCAGCGAGCGCCTGACG
>JALHOE010000343.1 GCA_022843175.1 Deltaproteobacteria bacterium | reverse complement strand
CCGTCGGCGCGCCGCTCGCGATCGGTGCGCGGCGCGTGCTCCGTGGCTTCCCGCCGCGCACCGAGGTGCCCGTCGACCTCCTGGTGCGCGATGCGTTCGGCGACCACCGCGTCCGCCAGACGATCGCCACGCGTCCGCCGCGACGTCACGTGGTGATCAACGAGGTGCTCGTGCGCCCGCCGTCGGGCGCCTCGACGCAGCGGTTCCTCGAGCTCGTGAACGATGGCGACGGAGCGGTCGACCTCTCGGGCCTCATCCTGCGCGATGGCGACGACACGTGGGAGCTCCCCGATACGATCGTGCCGCCCGCGGGCTACGCGCTGATCACCGCGGCGACGTACGTCGACGGCCTCGCCGGCGAGCCCGCGCCCCCGAAAGGGATCGAGCGCGTGCACGTGGAGGCGCTCCGTCTGAGCGGCGAGCTCGCGCTCACGGAGCCCGACGGCACCGTCCTCTCGCGGTTCCCCCCGACGACGTCCACCAAGCAGGCCGCGCGCGCGCGAAGGACGCCCGACACGCCGGACGACGCGCCCGACGCCTTCGTCTTCGCGCCGCCGACGCCCGGCCGGGCGAACGGCGTCACTCTGCCGTGAGCGCGGGGGCTTGCGGAGCGCGCACCTGGTCGCGGATGAACTGGGAGATCTTCTGGCGCACGAGGTCGGGCTGTTCGATGAGCGCAGCGTGGCTGCCGCCGTTGAGGACGAGCATCTCGCCGCGGGGGATCGCGTCCGCCATGCGCTTGGCGAGGGCCGGCGGCGTGAAGGTGTCGCGCTCCGCCGCGATGACCAGCACCGGCACCTGAATCTGCGGGAGGAGGTCCTCGGCGCTGTGCTCGCCGGCGGCGTGCAGCGCGCGGAAGAAGAAGGTGGGGTCGATCGAGGCGATGTGCTCGACGTACGGTCGAAGGTCCTCGGGGCGCATGTTCTCGACGTCGACCTCGCGCATCATGTAGGCGAGCTTGACGGACAGCTCGGTGGGCATCCGCGACCACAGCGCGCGAACGACGCTGGAGTTGGAGCCCACCCACGCGATGAGCTTGGGCAGCACCTGGGCGAGCACCTTGGTGCCGTGGAACGTCTCGGTGACCTTACCCGGCGCGCCACAGCAGAGGATGAGCGCGCCAACACCCTCGGGCCTCTTGCGATAGGCCTCGAGCGCCACCTGGACGCCGAAGGAGTGTCCGATCAGGACAACCGGAGACGGGTTGCCGAGGTGGGTGCGCACGGCGTCGAGGTCAGCCGCGAAATCGACCACCTGGATGCGGTCGGGATCGGCTGCCGCGGCGCTCCGGCCGTGCCCTCGGTAGTGCCAGTGCGCCACCGGCCCGACCTGCGCAAGATCGTCCCACAAGTACTTCCAGATAAAGCCATCGCAAACGATCCCATCGCAGAGGATCGAGGTCGGCCCGTTCGCCCCGGCCGCCGCGGGGCGACGCCGAACGAACAAACGGGTGCCATCCGGGCCGAGCGCGCAGGACTCGGTCTCGTCCGCGGCAGCGGTACGGTGCGAGGGCGGCGGATGCCAGGACGCGGTCACGACCAGTCACCCGAACTAGCACGGCCGCGGCGCGGCGTGCGATTCGCTTGCCCGAACCCGCGGAGAACGGCACGCTCTGACGCCGGGGGGGCGATTTTTGGACGAGACGAGGATGTTCGGCAGCGGAACCGGCTTCTCCGGCGAGGCAGACGCCTCGCGAGGCCGCGTGTTGCTCGCCGACGACGATCGTCTCACCTGCGAGTTCATCGCCGAGATCCTCCGCCGTCACGGCCACGACGTGGAGGTCGTGTCCGACGGCGAGGCCGCCATCGAGCGCGCCGGGCGCGGCGGCCTCGATCTCGCGCTGCTCGACGTGCTGATGCCTCGGATCAACGGGCTCGAGGCCTGCCGCATCGTCAAGTCGCTGCCGGGCGCCGGCTCGCTCCCGGTCATCCTCCTGACGATGCGCACCGACACCGGCAGCCGCGTCGAGGGTCTGCGCGTCGGCGCCGACGACTACATCTGCAAGCCGATCGACGAGCGCGAGCTCATCTCGCGCGTCACCGCGATGCTGCGCATGAAGCGTCTCCACGACCAGGTCGCCGCCGCGCGCGCCCGCCTCGAGGAGCTCTCCACGCACGACGAGATGACGGGGCTCTTCAACTTCCGGCACCTCAACACGCGCCTCGGAGACGAGTTCAAGCGGAGCGAGCGTTACCACGACCCGCTGTCGTGTCTGCTGATCGACATCGACGGCCTCAAGCAGTGGAACGAGTCACACGGGCGCACCGTCGGCGACGCGATCGTACGCGACACCGCCCGCGCCATTCGCGCCGCGCTCCGCGAGATCGACGTCGTCGCGCGCTACGGCGGCGACGAGTTCCTGGTCATCCTTCCGTCGACCCACTTCGCGGGCGCGCTCGCCGCCGCCGATCGCGTGTGGCGCGACGTCCGCGCCCTCAGCTGGTCGGTCGACAGCCGGCTCCGCTCGTCGCGTCCCGCCGCGGCATCCCTCCCCGCCGCGCGCATCACCCTCTCGATCGGGGTCGCGCTGTTCCCGAGCCGCGATGTGCGCTCCAAGGACCAGCTGCTGCGCGCGGCCGAGGCGTCGCTCCTCCGCAGCAAGCGCGACGGCGGAGACCGCATCTGCGTCTTCCAACATCAGGGCTACATCTACTCGCCGAGCGCGAGCGGCATGCCGGGAGCGACGCCCGCGCCCAAGCCCCCGTCCAACTCCGGCATCGTCAGCGCCCGTCGCCTCGACCCGCCGCAGCCCTCCGAGAAGGTCCCGTCGAACGTCACATCGATCGAGGGGCGACGCGGTAGCCGAGGCGAATAGTGCCCGAGCCCACGCCCGCCCGGGTGGTCGTCGTCGACGACGAGCCCACGCTGCGCCGCACCGTCGCGCGGACCCTCGCCCAGCGCGGGTTCGAGGTGACCCAGTGCGAGGACGGCCAGAGCGCGCTCGAGCACGTGCGCTCGAACGATCCCGACGTGATGCTCATCGATCTGATGATGCCGGGCGTCTCCGGCATGGACGTGCTCCGTGAGGTGAAGTCGCTCAAGCCCGACGTCGAGTGCGTGATGATGACGGCGTACTCCAAGGTCGAGGACGCCGTGGCCGCGGTCCGCGCCGGCGCCTACGACTTCCTCACCAAACCCTTCGCGTCCTTCGACGCGGTCGGAATCACGGTCGCCAAGGCCGCCGAGCGGCGACGCCTCATCGCGAAGACACGCAGCCTCGAGGAGCAGCTCGATCGCGGCGGCGGCGGCGGATTCGCCGAGATCATCGGCCAGAGCGCGGCGATGCGCGCCGTGTTCCGGCTCGTCGAGGGCGTCGCGTCGGCGTCGTCAACGGTGCTGATCCTCGGAGAGAGCGGCACCGGCAAGGAGCTCATCGCGCGCGCGATCCACCGCCGGAGCGCGCGCGCGTCGCGCCAGTTCGTCGCGGTCAACTGCTCGTCGATCCCCGACACCCTCATCGAGAGCGAGCTGTTCGGGCACGTGAAGGGCGCGTTCACCAACGCCAACACGTCGCGCGCCGGTTTGTTCGAGGTGGCCGACAAGGGCTCGCTGTTCCTCGACGAGGTCGGCGACCTGTCGCTCGCCGCGCAGGTGAAGCTCCTGCGCGCGCTGCAAGAGGGGGAGATCAAGCGGGTCGGCTCGAACGAGACCAGGGTCGTGGACGTGCGCGTGATCGCCGCGACCAACGTGGATCTCGCCGAGAAGATCACCAACGGGCGGTTCCGCGAAGACCTCTACTACCGCCTCAACGTGATCGCGATCGAGCTCCCCCCGCTCCGCGATCGACGCGACGACATCCCCGTCCTCGCGCAGCACTTCCTTCGCAAGTTCGCGCGCAAGTCGGGCAAGGAGATCCGGCGGCTGTCGCCCGAGACGCTCGCCACGCTGACGGCGTTCGCCTGGCCGGGAAACGTCCGGCAGCTCGAGAACGCCATCGAGCGCGCGGTCGTCCTCGCGCGCGGAGACGAGCTCACCGTCGAGGATCTACCCGACGCGCTCGGCGGCAAGAACCCCAGTCCGCGGGCGGCCGACACCGGCGAGGCCATCGACCTCGTGGCCCGCGCGCTCGCCGACGTGCCCTACGCCGAGGCGAAGCGACGGGTGGTGCGCGACTTCGACCGCGCGTATGCGCTCCAGCTCCTCGAACGGAGCAAGGGAAACGTCAGCGAGGCCGCGCGCTTGGCTGGGCTCGATCGGTCGAACTTCCGCCGGGTGTTGCGCAAGCACGGAGACAGCTAGGATTCACCCATGCCGACGTGCAAGGGGTGTGGCGACGAGGCCGAGAAGCTCGTCTCGGTGAAGGTCGACGGCAAGACGAAGAAGCTCTGCGAGGACTGCGCCGATCGGGCGCGGGAGCAGGCGGAGATCGCCGAGGCGAGCGAGTCGGTCGTGCAGGGAATGATGGGCTTCAAGGGGCGTCGGTAGCGTCCTCGGGCTCGGACGCCTCGGGCGGCGCGTCGGCGCCCAGGCGCCCGAACTTGTGCGTGCCCCAGATCGCCGTGATGAGGCCGATCAGCACGGCCGTGCTCGAGAGGTCGGACGGCTTGATCGCCGTCCACGCGATCCCCACGCACGCGAGGATCGGTCCGGCGGTGAGCATGAGCTTGATGTTGGGGGTCACTCGATCTCGCCAGCCTTCGCGCGCACGAGGAAGTCGGTGACGTCGCGCACGGTGCGCGCCTCGACCTCCTGAACCGAGCGGACGACGCCCCGCTCGCCGCGGGGATCGGGGTCGTATTCGTAGTTCTGCTCCAAGAGGATGAGCATGCGCTCGTTCTCGTCGTCTCCGATGCCGCGATGGACCCACAGCGCCCCCTCGGCGAGCCCGGCCGGCGCCTTCGGCAGCTTCCCCTTGAGCTCCTGCTGCTCGTCGGCGCGGAGCCACACGACCGACCACGGCTTCTCCGAGGCCGACACGTCGGCGACGACGTACGCGCTCGGGCCGATCTTGATCTTCCGGCCGGACTCGACGTCGAGCTTCTCCTTGCGGAAGGCCTTCACGATCCAGGTGGTCGCGGTGCGCTCGTCCGGCGGCTTGAGGATGTCGTATTGAGCGTTTTTCTGTGAGCCGCCGCACCCGGCGAGCGCGAACGTGGCACCGGACAGCACCAGAAACTCCCGACGGTCGAGCCGCGCCATGGTGGGTGATCTACCATAGCGCCCCCATCGCTCGAAGCCTCCGTGAGGTCCTGTGTCCGTTCGATCCCTGCGCTACCTCCTTCCCGTCGTCGCGATCGCATTTGGCGCCTGCAAGGGCACGGTGGTCGATCCGCGCGTCCCGACTCGTCAGGAGAAGGAGTGGACGGGCGCCGAAGCGCTGCTGTTCGACGATGGGATCGACGTCGGCGCGATCCCGTCGGGCGACGGACCGCCCGGCCGCGACGAGGCCAACGAATCGCTCATTCCGCAGCGGATGGATTCGGCGGACGGCGTGCTCCTCGCGAAGTTCATCGGCGTGCACACCGAGCCGTCCGGCGATCGCAAGCGCTACCGGTTGGAGCTCGCGCCCGAGGGCGATCCGTACGCCGGCGTCGCGCCGCCCGACGCGCCGTTCGCGCTGGCGCTCGAGCCCGAAGCGCCGGCGTACGGCACCGTTCGCGCGCAGGACGCGCGGCTGATCGGTCGCAAGATGGTGATCTTCTACCGTCGCTACGCGAACGACGACGGACAGGCGGTCATTCATTTCCACCTGTCTCCGCCGACCAAGCCAGTGCTCGAGGCGATCCACCGGCACAAGACCCGCAAGCAGTTCGATTGACGCAACCACACCGCGACGCCATGGATTGGGCGTGGGAACCGTGAACATCGCCTCGCCGCAGGACATCGAGCACATGCGGGTCGTCGGCCGCATGGCGGCGGAGACTCTGCTGTTGGTCGGCGAGAAGATCCGCGCCGGCATGACGACCGAGGACATCGACCGCCTCGTGGCCGAGGACACCGCGCGCCGCGGCGCCCGCTGCGCTCCGCTCAACTATCACGGGTTCCCCAAGAGCGTGTGCACCTCGCTCAACGAGGTCGTCTGCCACGGCATCCCCACCCCGAAGCAGGTCCTGCGCGACGGCGACATCATCAACGTCGACGTAACGACGCTCCACCACGGCTACCACGGCGACACGTCCGCCACGTTCTACATCGGCACGCCGTCCGCCGACGCGCGCCGAGTCACCGAGGTGTCGCGCAAGTGCCTCGAGCTCGGCATCGCCGAGGTCCGCGAGGGCGCTCGCCTCGGCGACATCGGCGCCGCGATCCAGGAGTACGCCGAGGGCAATGGCTGCAGCGTCGTCCGTGCCTTCGTCGGCCACGGGATCGGCAAGAAGTTCCACGACGAGCCGAAGGTCAGCCACGTCGGAAAGCGCGGCACGGGCCTCCGCCTGCGCGCCGGCATGATCTTCACCATCGAGCCGATGATCAACATCGGCGGCTACGAGATCGACATCCTCGACGACGACTGGACGGCGATCACGAGCGACGGCTCGTTGTCGGCGCAGTTCGAGCACACGGTGCTCGTCACCAAGGACGGCTGCGAGATCCTCACCAAGCGCGACGCCGTGCTCGCGAACAGCGAGGGCATCGCGAGCCTGCTCCTGTAGACGGGGTCACTTCCCGATGTTGGTGCGGAAGATCCAGCCCTCTTGGGCGTCGTTGTCGCCGAATTTCACGTGGAACCAGTTGCCCGACGTGCCGATCGTCGAGACCTTGGTGCCGCGCGACAGGCGGCCGATCGGCTGACCGCTGGTGCTCGGCGCGTCGCGCACGATCGCCGTGTCGACCTGCACGGTGGCGACGCCGGTCGTCGCCTTTTCTTTCTCGACCGAGCCCGCGGGGGCGGCGGGGGCGGCGGCCAGCGCGGTGATTGTCACCGGGTAGGCCAGGACGTAGCGCGCGTGCTCGGGCTTTGGCGCGGACTCGGAGGCGAGCAGCTCCTTGAGCGACGCGCGTACGCAGCTCAGGAGGGGCTCGATCGCCTTGTCGTCGCGCTTACCGTTCTTGGTCGTGGCCGAGCCCTTACCGGCGAGGACCTTGATCGCCCGGGACTTGAAGTTGAGATCGAGCGACAGCGCGAGCTTGCCCGCGACGGAGGCGACGGCCGCGCAGCCGCCGAGGGTGGACTCGAGTCTGGGGACGACGATCGGGTCGAGACCGTGCTCGCCGCACTTCGACGGCTTGAGGTCTCCCGCGGGAGGATCCGCGCATTGCATGAGCGTGCCCTTGCCGACGAGCACATTGGCGAGCGCGGGGGGCTCGGTGCCGCCGTCCGCGGCCACGGGGGCGCCGGCATCGGCCGGCGCGGCGACCGGCGGCTC
>JALHOE010000342.1 GCA_022843175.1 Deltaproteobacteria bacterium | reverse complement strand
GCTCGCGGCCTCGGGCGCCGCCACGGTCGCCGCGGCGCTGAGCGGCGGCCTCGCCACGCTGCTCGTGTGGGCGCTCGCCACGCGCTCGCTCCCGCTCCACGCCCGCGCGCTCACCGGTCACGCGACGTCGATCCTGCTGGCCGGCGTGGTGGTCAACGCGATCGCGTCGGGCGCGATCACCTTCGTGAAGACGATCGTGCGCGCGTCCACCGCGCAGCAGCTCTTGTTCTGGCTCTCGGGCTTCCTCGACGTGCCGACGACCGGCAGCCTGGTCATCGTCGCGGTGATGGTGGTGCTCGGCGGCGCCGCGCTGATCGCGGAGTCGCCGCGTCTCAACCTCCTCGCCATGGGCGACGAGCACGCCGGGCACCTCGGGGTCGACGTCCGCGCGCTCGAGCGGCGGGTGTTCGTCGCGAGCTCGCTCGTCGTCGGCGCCGTCGTGGCGACGTGCGGGATGATCGGCTTCATCGGACTGCTCGTCCCCCACGTGGTGCGCCGGCTGGCCGGGGCCGACCACCGCCGGGTCCTCCCGCTCTCCTTCGCGTTCGGCGGCGCCACGTTGGTCGCCTGCGATCTGCTCGCGCGCGTCACGTTCCGCGTGCTCGGCACCGAGCCGCCGGTCGGGGCCATCACGGCGCTGATCGGCGGGCCGCTGTTCCTCGTGCTCCTCGCCCGACGCCGAGTCGCGTGACTGTAGTATAAGGTTGATATGCGTGAGGGACGCCCGAGCACGACGGCCGCGTGGGTCGCGGCCTGGCGTGGCATCGCCTCGGGGGCACGCCCGTCGTTGATCACCGACGACATCGCCGAACGGCTCGTACCGAGGAGCCTCGGCGCGATTCTGCGCCTCGCGCGGCGCAACCCGGCGGCGACGGCCACCGTGCACAAGATCGCCGACGCGGTGTCGCGCGGTCGCTCTCGCCACCTCGCCCTCCGCACCCGCGCCATCGACGACGCGACGGCCCGCGCGGTCGAGGACGGCGCGCGACAGTTGGTGCTGGTCGGGGCCGGCCTCGACGCGCGCGCGTGGCGGCTGCCGGTCCTCCGCGACGTGACGGTGTGGGAGATCGATCACCCGGCGACGCAGGCCTGGAAGCGGGCGCGGGTCGAGGCGCTGTCGCCAATCGCGCGCGACGTGCGCTTCATCGAGACCGATTTCGAGCGCGACGACCTGCGCGAGCGCCTCGCCGCCGCGGGGCACGACGAGTCCGCGCGCACGATCTTCATCTGGGAGGGCGTCACGATGTACCTCTCGAACGCCGCCGTCGATCAGGTCCTCGCCGGGCTTCGCGCGTCGTCGGCCACGGGCTCGACGCTGCTCGCCACGTACTTCGAGCCGCACGGCAACGCCTTCGCCCGGACGCTCTCGGCCGTGCTTCGCGGCGTGAGCGAGCCGGTGATGAGCCGGTTCTCGCCGGAGGAGATCGCCGCCCGAATGGCCGCCTACGACTTCGAGGTCACCGAGGACGCCGGCGATCCGGAGTGGTCCCCCCGCTACGTCGGCATGGAGCAGCCCTGGAGCCTCGAACGCCTCGTCACCGCAAAACGGACAGAGCCGCGACCGTGAGGAGCGGGTTGTCGTGAGAGACAACCCGTTCGCTAACGCTCGCGGCTCCGGGCCGGTTCGAATCAGGGCACCGGGACGAGCGAGCGGCGCTCGGCGCGGCGGCGCTCGAGCTGCTCGTCGATGAGCAGCGCGGCGACGTACCCGTAGCCGAAGCAGAACAGCGCGGCGAAGGGCGCGGCGAACCAGTGGCCGTTCTGCACCGCGGCGACCGTGCTTGCGAGCGACACAATGGAGAGGATGACCTCGGCGACGGGGATCTTGATCGTCGCGCGGTAGCGGTCGCCCTCGTTGCCCTTCTTCGGGGTGCGGACGAACTCGCCAGCCATCGAGCGCAGGCCCTCGAGGACCGCCTTGGTGACCCAGGGCGCCATGCCCGTGCCGACCGCCATCAGCGCGGGGAGGCGACGCAGCGCGACGAGCGCCGAGCGGCCCTGCACCGCTTCGGCGTGCATGTAGAACGCGGCGAGCGAGCCGGTGGTGGAGAGGGCGAGCGGGAGGTCGATGAGGAACATCGAGCGCGGGTCGGTGCCCGGCAGGATCGCCAGCATCGGTAGGAGGAGCACCGAGAGCACCAGCATCAGCGGCGACGTGAAGTGCGGCGTGAGGTGGTAGGTGGCCTCGATCTTCTGCGAGAGCTTGAGCGAGTCGTTGTTCCAGATGGTCTTGAGGAGCTTGCGCGCGCTCTGCACGGTGCCCTTCGCCCAACGGAACTGCTGCGCGCGGAACGCCGACATCTCCTCGGGGAGCTCGCTCGGGGTGACGACGTCCGGGCGGTAGATGAACTTCCAGCCCGCCATCTGCGCGCGGTAGCTGAGGTCGAGGTCCTCGGTGAGCGTGTCGTGCGCCCAGCCGCCCGCGTCGGCGATCGCCTGGATGCGCCAGATGCCGCCGGTGCCCGAGAAGTTGAAGAACATGTCGTTGGCCCAGCGGGCGCGGTTGTCGACGAGGTGGTGGCCGTCGAGCATGAGCGCCTGCACGCGGGTGAGCATCGAGTGCTCGCGGTTCATGTGACCCCAGCGCGCCTGCACGCAGCCGATCTTCGGGTCCGCGAAGTGACCGACGACCTGACGGAGGAACTCGGGCTGGGGGAGGAAGTCGGCGTCGAAGATCGCGACGAGCTCGCCCTTGGCCGTCTTGAGGCCGTTGGCGAGCGCGCCCGCTTTGTAACCGGTGCGATCGACGCGATGGATGTACGTGATGTCGACGCCCTGCGCGGCGCAGCGCTCGCAAGCCTGGCGCGCGATGGTCGCCGTCTCGTCGGTCGAGTCGTCGAGCACCTGGATCTCGAGGCGGTCGCGCGGGTAGTCGACGAGGGCGACCGTCTCGATCAGGCGCTGAGCGACGGTGGCCTCGTTGAAGAGCGGCAGCTGGATGGTGACGCGCGGGAGCTGGTCCTCGGGGAGCACAATCGTGCGCTCGATCTCCTTGAGCTTGGCGCGCTTGCGCCAACACGTGGACACCAGCATCCCCCGGTGCAGCCCGAAGCACGCGAGGATCGCGACGAGGATCACGTACACGCCGACGAGCGCCCAGATCGCGAGACCCCAGGCCCCGGTGGCGACGACCGGCCCGTGCCCGTGGGGCACGCTGGTGGCGAGTACTTCGGTCTTGTCGGCGGCGGTGGTGGCGAGCTCGGTGAGAAACGCGGCTGTGCTCATTTGTGCGCTACGAGGAGTAGCGCCCCAAATGTCATCAAATTGTAATTCGTTGCACTGCCTTGTCGTGGCGCGTCATTTACTTGACTTGGGAATGCTGCGCGGCAACCCCGGCGTCCGGGTCGGAATCGTGACGTCCGGCGGCCGAACGTAGTGGGGCTCGAGCACGTCGACCTCGTCGACCGGATTGCGCTTGTGCCGCGCCGCGGCGAGCGCGCCGATCGCCGCCGCCCGGGGCACGTCGGCGTCGATCCAGCGGCGCAGGTGGCTCGCGAGCTCGGGGACCAGGCGCACGCCGTCGCCCGTCGCCGCGAACACCTCTCCGAGCGTCGGCGCGAGGTACGCGAACGCACGCTCCGGCGCGAGGTGCGCGGGCTCGACGAGCACGACGACGTCGCGATCGACGACGCGCACCGCGCTGACGTAGACCTCGCCCTTGCGGGCATCGATCGCGACGGCGATCGGTCGGTCGTCGAGCGCGCCGGAGTCGAGGGCGAGGGCCGCGAACGAGTCGACGCCTCGGAGCGGCGTGCCGGTGGCGATGGCGATGCCCTTCATCGTCGCGACCGCGATGCGGGTGCCGGTGAACGAGCCCGGTCCGACGCCGACAGCGAGGAGCTCGAGGGTGTCGCGGTCGACGCGCGCGCTCGCGAGGACCTGGTCGATCAACGGCAGGAGCGACTCGCCGTGCGCGTTGGAGACGCGGGCCGACGCGCTCGCGAGGACCTCGGCGGCGAAGGGATCCTCCCCTGCCTCGACGAGCGCCACCGATCCGGTCGAGCTCGAGGTATCGACGGCAAGGACGCGCACGGGGGCTCGTTACCATTGATGCCGCGTGCTATCGAGCGAAGATGCTCGCCCGCCGGGTGATCCCCTGCCTCGACGTCAAGGGCGGCCGCGTGGTCAAGGGCGTCAATTTCGTCGGCCTGCGCGACGCAGGCGATCCCGTCGAGTGCGCCAAGCGCTACGACGACGACGGCGCCGACGAGATCACGTTCCTCGACATCACGGCGACGAGCGACGCGCGGCCGATCCTGCTCGACGTCGTGCGCCGCACCGCAGAGGTGGTGTTTGCACCGCTCACCGTCGGCGGGGGGGTTCGATCGCTCGAGGACGCGCGCGCTCTCCTGCTCGCGGGGGCCGACAAGGTGTCGATCAACAGCGCCGCGGTCGCCGATCCGAGCCTTATTTCTCGGCTCGCCGAGGTGTACGGCAACCAGGCGATCGTCGTCGCGATCGACGCCAAGAGGCGCGACGGAGGCTTCGAGGTGGTCACCCACGGCGGCCGCACGCGCACCGGCATCGACGCGGTCGAGTGGGCCGTCCGCGCGGCGCAGCTCGGCGCCGGGGAGATCCTGCTCACCAGCATGGACAAAGACGGCACACGCTCGGGCTACGACCTCGAGCTCACCCGCACCATCGCCGACGCGGTGCCGGTGCCGGTGATCGCGTCGGGGGGGGTCGGCACGCTCGAGGACCTCGCGCGTGGCCTCACCGAGGGCGGCGCCGACGCGGCGCTCGCGGCGTCGATCTTCCACGACAGCCAGCACACGATCCGCGAAGCCAAGGAATACCTCGCGGCACAAGGGATCCCGATTCGCCTCTAGGCGCGCGCGTCAGCGAGCGCCTGACCGGTGTTGATAAGCCAAATTGGTGACAACCCGAACGGCGTCAGGCGCTCGCTGACGCGCGCGCCTATTTCGTGCTCTTGCAGTTGTTGGCGCAGCCGTCGCCGCCGACGGTGTTGCCGTCGTCGCACACCTCGCCCCCGTCGAGGAGCTTGTCGCCGCAGCGCGGGATCGTGCACGTCTTGCGGCAGCGCGTGCTCTGATCGAACGACTCGATCGTGATCGGCTCGCTCATCACCAGCGGGATGCGCATCAGGTCGTCGCGCACCCAGCCCCACGTGGTGAGGCCGGTGCGAAATCGCGGGGTGACGGTGATCTTCCACACGCCGGGGAACGGCAGCCCGCCGAGCACGCCTCCGTCGCTGTTGTCGCGGAACGTCCAACGGCCCGCCGCGGTCGTCGGGCCGCTGGCGAAAAACTCGCTCGGATCGTCGTCGCTCACGTCGATGACGAACCCGGGCGGGATGCCGGTCACGTCGAAGTCCACGGTGGCCGACGGCTGCCGGAGCCCGGTGCCGTCCCGATCGATGCCGTGGGTGAGCACCAGCGACAGGCGGCCGGTGTCGGTGTCGACGTACAGGTAGATCCGGCTCTCGCCGACTTGCTCGAGACCGGTGTGCGAGCTCGCGGAGCGATAGTCGTAGAACGCGACCGCGGAGCGGTTCCGGTAGATCGGGTTGGTCCCGATCCGCGTGCCCGACGTCTGCGAGATGAGGAACGCCGGTTGGTCGCCGTTGGCCGCGCCGAGATCGCACTCCTCGGCGCCCTGCTTCTTGCCGTCGCCGCACACCGGGAGCTTGCACGCGTTGTCGCAGCCGTCGTCGTCGTTGGGGTTGCCGTCGTCGCACGCCTCGACGCCCGCGCGGACGAAGCCGTCGCCGCAGCGCGCCGGCCTGCACGCGACGCACTCGTCGGTGTTGCGCGGGTTGCCGTCGTCGCACGCCTCGACGCCGGCCCGCAGGAAGCCGTCGCCGCACGAGGCGCGCACGCAGCTCGAGAGGCAGTCGTCGGTGTCGTTGGTGTTCCCGTCGTCGCACTGCTCGCCGCCCTGCACGACGCCGTCCCCACAGGTCTCCGGTCCGCAGCGCGGCGTGCACCCGTCGCCGGCGACGAGGTTTCCGTCGTCGCACAGCTCGCCGACCTCGACGACGCCGTTGCCGCACACCGGCGGCCGGGGCTCCTCGGGATCGAGCGCGGCGTCGGGGCCGGTGTAGAGCTCGGTCCGCGCGCCGCAACCGAGGAGCAGTGCAGCGAGGAGCGGGCGAAGCATGGGGAGTAGCGTACGCTTCCGGGCGTGCGCCCGCTGCTCCTCGTCCTCGCGCTCGCCTCGTGCGCGCCGATCCCCTGGCGACAGACGTTCGTGATGTGGCCGGCGCGCACCGTGCGGGTCCTCGACGCCGAGACCGGCAAGCCCATCGCCGGCGCCGCAGTGCGCCTCGTGCGCTACCAGCACCCGCACCGGCGCGAGGACGAGGTCAAGAAGCTCACCACCGACGACAAGGGCGAGATCTCCATCGTGCGCGAGGAGAAGTCGCTCCGCACGTTCCCCCTGATGATGCACGGCGTGCCGGGCTTCTCGTTCGAGGTGTGCGCCTCGTCGGCCGACCGCGCGGCGATGAGCGTCTCCTTGCCGAACGACGACGCGACGACGCCGATCGAGGTGAAGCTGCCGCTCGGCAGCCGCCCGTGCGGCGTCGAGCTCGATCAGAACCCGCCGCCGGGAGCCAAGCTGCGGATCGAGGGCGTCGAGAAGAACGGCGAGCGCTTCGTGGTGCAGCTCGCGATGGGCGGCGACCGCTCGCTCCGCAAGGGGGACGCGCTCGGGCAGCTCACGATCGACGAGGTGCTCTTCCAGTCGCCCGCCGGGAACGCGATCCGGCGCGCGCGCGTCGCGGTGCGCGGCGACGGCACGACGCTGAAATTCGGCGAGCTCGTCGACGCCCCCTGAGGCTGCCCCGGTCCGTTTCTTGGCCCGCCGCCCGGGAGCGTGCGTTAGCTCGCCCCCGACGGGAGCTTTGGGATGCCGAACGAGCAGGTCGATTGGGTCAGTCTCGACGACGTGATGGCCGCCGCGGATCGGGGCCTCGCGCCGATTGGACCGGAGCTGGCCGGGTTCGTGGTGCTCGAGACAGCGCAGCGTCTCCGCGAGCTCGGCGGCGTGCTCGACGGGTCCAAGCTGGCGATCGGCACCACCGGCCACGTCGCGCTGACGGCGCCGCCCGCGCGCGGTGACGAGCCCCTCGCCGTCGAGCGGCTGCGCGAGCTGCTCGGGAGCTTCCTCGCGATCGCAACGTCGTCGACGCCCGCGCTGCGACAGTGCGCGCGACGCCGCGATCATCACGCGCTCGCCACGCTCTGTCGCGAGCTCGAGGGGGCGCTGATCCCCCTCAACCGGGCGGCCAGCCGTCGCGCGGTCGCGAGGCTCGCGCGCGCGACGCTCGAGGCGATCGACAGCGGCC
>JALHOE010000341.1 GCA_022843175.1 Deltaproteobacteria bacterium | reverse complement strand
CACCTCGCAACTCCCGACGACGGAGCGGGGTACGACCACAGCAATCCACTCCGGATCGAGACCGCCGCTGAGGCGAAGGCTCTCGACGCTCGGATCCGAGCGGCGTGGGCGAACCACCCACGAAGCGTCGTCGTCGAGAGCAAGGCCACGTTCCTCGAGAAACTTGAAGAGGCCGTCGCACTGATTCGCCGCGAGCTGCCGCCATGTTGCGCAACGCACCCGCTCGCGACCGAGAGGTGATCGTGACGGACCCGGTATGCGGGATGGAGGTTGAGGAGCCGCTGACCTTCCGCGCGACCTTCGCGGCCCACGAGTACTCCTTCTGCTCGGAGGAATGCCGAGCGCAGTTCGTCGCGAGCCCCGAGGAGTACGTCGCACCCGACGGTTCGGCGCCGAGACGATAGGCGCCCGTGCGGCTTGAACGAATCTGCTACTTCGCGGGACAGCAGGATCGTTCAAGCCCTCAGCGTCACGTGGACGCACATCCTCGGCATGAAGCCATCTCCGCGACGATCTCGTCGTCTCGTGCTCGCGGGTCTCGCAACCTTGCCGTTCGCTGCGCTATTCGCGAAGTCGTCGTCCGCTGCCCCGGTCGTCGTGGTTACGCGCTCGTCGAGCGACCCTCGGTGGGTCACAGGCACCGTCAGCATTCCTGTCGCCAAGACTGCGGCGTGGTCCAAGCTCTCGGCGGTTGGCACCTGGCAAGCACTGTTCACCGACATCGTCTCGTCAAAGACGCGAAAGCACCTGGGCGACCGCTGGGAGCTCGAGGTCGTGTCGAAGATCCTCGGCGGCCACGCACACGATTACCTCGTCGAGCTCTCCGGCACGACAGTGGCGCTCCAAATGGTGATCACGGGCGTTGACGCGCACGGGACGCTCGCGCTCTCGAGCTCGGGCGCTGGCGTAACCGTGGCGCGGTTCGACCTGTATGCATCGACGTCCGGAGCCATCGGCTGGTTCGTCAGCGAGAAGTCGCTTCGCGAGAAGCAGGCGGCGCTGGTCCGATCATACCTCGATGATCTCGCCAAGGCGTTCCCGGCATGACCGCGATCGCAGCCAGGGTCTTGCGTTACTCGATCTATCCCGTCGTCTTCGGAGGCGCAGTCGTCGCGTTGATCGCGGGCGCGACCCACGGCGTCCCCTACGCCCGCTTCGGGCCGATCGTGCTGCTCACTTCGACGATGGTCATCATCGCGCTCGAGCGATGGTGGCCTCACGCGCGCGCTTGGCAGAGGGATCAGGGGGACGCGGCGACGGACGTTCTGCACCTCGTCGGCAACGTCGTCGTCAGTCAGGCCTCTGTGGCGGGCTTCGTCGCGCTTCGAGGAATCCGTGGAGAGCAATTCATTGTGTGGCCGAGCCACGCGTCGATGGCGCTTCAGATCGTCTTTGCGACGCTGCTCGTCGACCTCGGGCTCTACGCCGTGCACCGCGCGAGCCATGGGATCGGATTTCTGTGGAAGCTGCACGCGATCCATCACAGCCCGCGTCGCGTGTACTGGGTCAACGGGCAACGACGTCATCTCGTGCACGAGCTCATGGAGGGTACGCCCGCCCTTGTCGTGCTGTTGGCGCTCGGTGCTCCGGCGAGCGCGTACGCCTGTGCCATCGCCATCGTGACCGTCCACTTGATGTTCCAACACGGCAATGTCGATTACCGAGTGGGTCCGCTCCGTCATGTCTTTGCGGTGGCCGAGCTGCACCGCTGGCATCACCAGCGACTCTGGCGCGACGTGCAGGGTAACTACGGGGCGATTCTGTCGATCTGGGACCGCGCTTTCGGCACGGCGCTCCAGAAGCAAGGCGACGCGCCGCTCGACGTCGGCATGGACGACGAACCGGACCTGCCGACCGACTGGGCGGGCCAGCAGCTGTGGCCATTTCGCAGACGGCGTGCGCGCGAGGTGGGGAGGCAGGAAGCATGAACGCCGTCTTCCTGCTCGCTGCCAACGCGGCCGCGCAGTTCGTCTTCGCGTCGCTGCTCGGGTTCCTCATGCTCTTGCCGATGCAGCCCTGGGCTCGGGGGCTCGGCGCAGTCGGCAGGGTGCTTCGTTCGAAAGCGATGACGGCGGCGCACGTCGACTGGCTGATGCTCGCCTCGATGCAGATCGCCGCCGCGTTCCTCCTCGATCGATTTCCGATCGCCACCACGGCCGCGCGTACCGCGGCGTGGACGTTGGTGCTCGGCGGTTGGATCAATCCTCTTGCCTACGTGTTCCGTGCCACGGGGATCGACGCCTTCGTGCTCGCCGGCCCGCCACGCCAGCTTTTCGCGAGCTCGATGGCTGCAGCGAGCGCCCTCGCGATCACCGTGGGTTGGTCGACCCTGCTCGTCGCGGCGCTGTCCAAGTAACCGCTGGAAGTTCCACGGTGCGGTGCCGAGTATCGGACGCCACGAGAGAGGCTACGCTCGGCGGCGATGAGCTGGGCGGGTCGCATCTTCCTCGGCGAAGGGTGGATGATCTACGCCGGGCCGGTCGGGCCCACGACTTGGCACCGTCATCACGCCTTCCAACTGGTGTGCTCGCTCGAGCGAGCGTTGATCCTTCGCGGTCGCGGTGATGCCGTCGGCGAGTCTTGTCAGGTCGCCGCCATCCCCAACGACGTGGATCACAAGTTCGAGAGCGGCTGCACATCGGCGGTGCTCGCGTACGTCGATCCGGAGACGTTGTGGGGTCGCCGCCTCCGACGGACCGTCAACGCGAGTGCGCGAGCGGACGCCTGGCGAGCCAGCGGAGATCCTCTCCTTGGCCTCTCCAAGGTCGATCCTCCACGGACGTGGCCGGTGGCCGCCGCCGTTCGCGACCAGATGATCGACCGCGTCACCGGCGAGGAGGTGAGGCCGGTGCCCTTGCACCCAGCGCTTCTCGCGGCGCGCCGATGGCTCGCCTCCCAGCTCGACGGCGGGGATGTCTCGCTCGGCGGTGGCGCCGCAGCTGCGTACCTTTCCGAGAGCCGCCTGTCACACCTGCTGGCGGAGCAACTCGGTCTGGGCTGGCGACCTCTCGTCCTCTGGCTGCGCCTACAACGCGCCGCCGCCGAGCTCGGCGCTGGGCACTCGCTGGCCGCCGCGGCGAGTGCCGCCGGTTTCGCCGACGGCGCGCACCTGGCGCGCACGTTCCGACGCATGTTCGGTCTCGCGCCGTCCGAAGTCGCGGACGTCGCGACGTTCGTGCGGGCGCCCGAAGAATGAACGAATCAGCTCAGCGCCCGAGATACTGCCTCGACCGCTTTGAGCCCCTGACCGAACCTCGCCATCGCCTCACGGTTTCGTTCGAGCTCGCCGTACGGCAGGTACCGCACGCGCAGATCCGCAACCCGACGAAACGCAGGCCGCTGGATCTGAGCGCGCACCTCGTCCTCGCGGGCGTCGGGTGCGACGAGGAACAGCTCACGTGTCGCATCGGGCGGCGCTCCGAGCGCGAGATCGAGCAATCGGACGATCCCGGAGTAGATCGAGGTCGTGTGTTCGACCTCGAATGCGGCAACGATCGCCTTGTCTCTGAGCCACAAGACGTCGACGAGGCGAATCGCATCGGCGCCGTCCTCCGCAGCGATCGCAGGCGGCAGCTCTCCGAGGCAGCTGTCGCCGAGCATGCCGCCACCGTACGAACGCCTGCGGTCGTTCGTCGCGATGAACACCTCGAACCCGAGCGCGCGGCCGAGGTCACGCAGCCAACCCTGTACCTCGGTATGCGTTCGGTCGCCGTCTCGCGCCCTCGCGCTCGCGTGTGCTTCCTTCTTGGTCTCGTCGCGCACCCGGGCGAGGTCAGCCCGCCACGCGTCGAGCTGCGTCGCGTCGTCGGCGCGCGGCGGCGCGGCGTAGCGTCCGGAACCGATGTCGAACAGGAACCCACCGATCGCACCGAGATCGTTCGAAAGCAGATCGCGATGGTCCCTGTTGATCCGAAGGATGCCGTCGCGCATCGCGAGGAACTCGTCCCACGACCCGAGCTTCACCTTGGCGCCAACGAGCGCGTTGTACCCGTTCACGATGGCCGTGTTGAACGGAGGGATGATCGTCGGGTGGAGGAAGTACAGGAGGTTGGCTGCGGCTGGTCCGAGCCCCTTGATGTTCTTTGCTGTCAGCGTCCGGATCGCGGCGACGACGGCTGTCTCCTCTGTGCAACAGCGGCAGGTGTTGAGAAACCGGCCGAAGGCGAGCTGGTTATCGCGGTTCTCGTAGATGTCCGGAATGCGCAGCTTCGGCTTCCATAGGAACGCGTGATCGGCGCCCTTGAAGATCTGCCGCTGCTCCGCGATCGACCCGACGACTGTCTCGAGCGAGGAGCCCTTGTAGACGTTGCCGAACGTCCCGGCCTCAATCTCCTCGACGACCTCGGCGAGGCCCCGACGAATCGATCGGAAGTTCTTGAGGCGCTCCTCCCAGAGAAACCAAGTGCGATACGTCGAGCCGGCATCGTCACGAAAACGCGCGAGCATCAGGCGCAGGGCGTCGTGATTCATCCGGCGCCGACCTCGACCGGCATGGCGTGCTTCACGTTCTCGAGCATCGGGACCGATGATACATCCGCCGCCGCGTCAGCTCGCCGGCTTCAAGGGCAGGTGGAGCCCGACACGCAGCGCGGGAAGTGACCGTGCTCGTCGGTGCAGCAGATTTCGCCGGTTCCGCAGGACGGCGAGCACGGCGCCGAGCCGTCCGTCGACGCCTCCCCGGCCACATCTTGCGGCGTCGTCTCGGCCGTTGTCGCGACGTCGGGCTTGTCGGTGGTGGCGGTCTCATGCGGCGTGGGAGACTGGGGATCGTCGCCACACGAAGGTACGAACAGGAGCGTCAGGAGCATCAGGGCTTTGCGCATGAGATCGCCCTAGAGCACCCCGTGTTCCACGCACCGCTTCGCGTGAGTTTTCTTGTGTCCGGCCCAGTCACGGATGAACAGATCGCGTTCTGCGCGAAACGAATGCGTGCCAGAGTCCGACGCTCACGGCGCACGCTCGACGAGATCACCCTCGGCGCACTCACCCTTGGTGATCCCCGCCACCGAGTAGTTGTTCTCCAACTCGCGGGTGATCGTCGCCCGTCCTACCACGCGCATCGCGCAGCGCTCGGCGCCCTTCCCCTTCGATGGGTCCGGCTCGCAGTGCTTGCGTCGACAGACGATCTTCTCGCCCGCTGAAAGTCCCGAAGCGCGGACATGCGCTTCGGAGGCGTTCACTGTCATCACGACGGAATCGCGGGGCGGCGGTGTCGATGAGCAACTCACTGTCAACAGCAGCGGGAGGGCGAAGTGGGCGACGCGCATGAATGGCGGCGCTGCACCGTCGGTGCCAAGCCGGCCATGCGGACGCCCACGTGTATCCGGTTCGGTCACGCGCCAAACACATTTTCCATCGGTCGAGACATCCGTGGCACGCCGCTTCCATTACCGCCCGCCGGAGGTCGAATCATGGAACTCGCATTTCTCGGCGGCACTGGATGCGTCACGGGCTCCCGGTACCTGCTGACTGTTGGTCGGCGACGCATCTTGGTGGATTGCGGGCTGTTCCAGGGCGAACGCATCTACCGCCGCCGAAATTGGGAAAGGTTTCCCACGCCGCCGCGCGACATCGATGCCGTCGTGCTGACGCACGCTCACCTCGATCACAGCGGCTACCTTCCCGCGCTCATCCGCGATGGGTACGCCGGGCGAGTCTTCTCAACGGCGGCCACACGCGATCTCTGCTCGGTGTTGCTCCGCGATAGCGCGCACCTGCAGGAGGAGGACGCCGATTGGGCGAACCGCAAAGGGTACTCGAAGCACCACCCCGCACGGCCGCTGTACACAGGCGAAGATGCGGACGCGGCACTCGAGCGGTTCACTCCGGTTGAGTGGCACGTGTCGCAGTATCTCGGCGACGGTGTCGCCGTGCGGTTCGCACCTGCGGGTCACATCCTCGGCGCTGCGACCGTAACGCTCGATACTCCAGAGGGTCGCATCGTCTTCAGCGGCGACGTCGGGCGCATGGCGGATGCGGTGATGCCGCCCCCGGAGCGGATCGCAGCGACCGATTGGCTGGTCGTGGAATCGACATACGGCGATCGAGCGCACGCGCCGATTGACGTCGAGGATGCGCTTGGCGAGCTGGTTCGCCGCGTCGCCGCACGCGGAGGCGTGCTCTTGGTCCCGGCGTTCGCCGTCGGGCGCGCCCAAACGCTGTTGTTCCTCCTGCACAAGCTCAAGCAGCGCGGCGCCATCCCGGACGTCCCGGTGTTTCTCAACAGCCCGATGGCGTCCGACGTCACCGAGATCTTCTGCGATCACCGCAGCGAGCACAGGCTGTCGCCCGAGGACTGTCGCGCGACCTGCCGCGTCGCTCACATCGTCCGCGACGTCGCGGAGTCGAAAGCGCTCAACGAGCGCAAGGGCCCGATGATCATCGTGTCGGCGAGCGGGATGCTCTCCGGGGGACGCATCCTCCACCATCTCGCGGCCTTCGGACCGGACGGTCGCAACGCGATCCTCCTCGTCGGGTACCAGGCTGCCGGTACGCGTGGTGCCGATCTCCTGCATGGCGCGCGCGCGCTGCGCATTCACGGCAAGACGGTCGGTATCCGGGCGGAGGTGGCCAGCATCGACGGGATGTCCGCGCACGCCGACGCGAACGAGCTGCTGTCCTGGCTGCGGCAGATGGAGGCACCGCCGAGGCAAACGTTCGTAACGCATGGCGAGCCCTCCTCGTCCGCGGCCCTCGCCGAGCGCATCACGCGTGAGCTGGGATGGCACGCTTCGGTTCCGAAGTGGCGAGAGATCGTCGCTCTCAGTGGTGGCGATCTGCGGAGCATCGCCACCCCGTCCGCGCCGCAGGAGGCGCCGCGCCACGTCTCGTGCGACGGATGTCTGGAGGGCTGACTCGTGCGACCGAATCCGGTTCATATCGAACACGCCGACGCCGGCGGGCTGCTGATGCGAATGCTCTGGCGGCGCTGGTCGCGCCCGAATGAAACGCGAGGGAGTACCGCGGAGGAGCGCAGCTACTACGCACTCAGCGAAGGCGTCTACGCGCGATTTGCTCGTGCCTACGACGTCGTCGTCCCACCCATTCTCGGGAAAGTGAGGCGCGACGTTGTGCAGCTCTCGGGCGCGACCACCGACAGCACGGTGATCGATGTGGCGACCGGCACGGGCGAGCAGGCTCGCGCGTTCGCCATGAAGTGTGGACGGGTCGTGGGCGTCGATCTCTCCGAGGAGATGCTGCGGGTCGCGCGCGCAAAGGGTCCGCTTCCGGGCTTGACGTACGTCCATGCGGACGCCACGGCCCTTCCGTTCGACGACGGTAGCTTCGACATCGCCACGATCTCGTTCGCCCTCCACGAGATGCCGGCCACGATTCGCGCCGCGACACTCGCGGAGATGCTGCGCGT
>JALHOE010000340.1 GCA_022843175.1 Deltaproteobacteria bacterium | reverse complement strand
CACCTCGCAACTCCCGACGACGGAGCGGGGTACGACCACAGCAATCCACTCCGGATCGAGACCGCCGCTGAGGCGAAGGCTCTCGACGCTCGGATCCGAGCGGCGTGGGCGAACCACCCGCGAAGTGCCGTCGTCCAGAGCAAGGCCACGTTCCTCGAGAAATTGGAGGAGGCAGTCGCACTGATTCGCCGCGAGCTGCCGCCGTGTTGCGCAACGCACCCGCTCGCGACTGAGAGGTGATCGTGACGGACGCGGTATGCAGAATGGAGGTCGGGGAGCGGTTGACCTTCCGCGCGACCTTCGCAGCCCACGAGTACTTCTTCTGCTCGAAGGAATGCCGAGAGCAGTTCATCGCGAGCTCCGAGGAGTACGTCGCACCCGACGGAACGGCGCCGAGACGATAGGCGCCCGTGCGGCTTGAACGAACCTGCTACTTCGCGGAACAGCAGGATCGTTCAAGCCCTCAGCGTCACGTGGACGCACATCCTCGGCATGAAGCCATCTCCGCGACGATCACGTCGTCTCGTGCTCGCAGGTCTCGCAACCTTGCCGTTCGCTGCGCTCTTCGCGAAGCGGGCGTCCGCCGTGCCTGTCGTGGTGGTTACGCGTTCGTCGAGCGACCCTCGGTGGGTCACCGGCACCGTCAGCATTCCGGTCGCCAAGACTGCGGCGTGGTCGAAGCTCTCGGCGGTTGGCACCTGGCAAGCGCTGTTCACCGACATCGTCTCGTCAAAGACGCGAAAGCACGTGGGCGACCACTGGGAGCTCGAGGTCGTGTCGAGGATCCTCGGCGGCCACGCGCACGACTTCCTCGTCGATCTCTCCGGCACGACAGTGGCGCTCCAGATGGCGATCACGGGCGTCGACGCGCACGGGACGCTCTCGCTCTCGAGCTCGGGCGCCGGCGAAACCTTGGCGCGGTTCGACCTGTATGCATCGACGTCCGGAGCCATCGGCTGGTTCGTCAGCGAGAAGTCGCTTCGCGAGAAGCAGGCGGCGCTGGTCCGGTCGTACCTCGATGATCTCGCCAAGGCGTTCCCGACGTGACCGCGATCGCAGCCAGGGTCCTGCGCTACTCGATCTATCCCGTCGTCTTCGGAGGCGCGGTCGTCGCCTTGATCGCGGGCGCGACGCACGGCATTCCCTACGCCCGCTTCGGCCCGATCGTACTGCTCGCTTCGGCGATGGTCGTCATCGCGCTCGAGCGATGGTGGCCTCACGCGCGCGCTTGGCAGGGGGATCAGGGGGACGCCGCGACGGACGTCCTGCACCTCGTCGGCAACGTCGTCGTCAGTCAGGTCTCCGTGGCGGGCTTCGTCGCGCTCCGAAGCTTCCGGGGAGAGAAGCTCATCCTCTGGCCGAGCCACACGTCGATGGCGCTTCAGATCGTGTTGGCGACGCTGCTCGTCGACCTCGGGCTCTACGCCGTGCACCGCGCGAGTCATGGGATCGGATTTCTGTGGAAGCTGCACGCGATCCATCACAGCCCGCGTCGCGTGTACTGGGTCAATGGGCAACGACGTCATCTCGTGCACGAGCTCATGGAGGGTACGCCCGCCCTTATCGTGCTGCTGTCGCTCGGTGCTCCGCCCAGCGCGTACGCCTGTGCCATCGCCATCGTGACCGTCCACTTGATGCTCCAACACGGCAATGTCGATTACCGAGTGGGTCCGCTCCGTCATGTCTTTGCGGTGGCCGAGCTGCACCGCTGGCATCACCAGCGACTCTGGCGCGACGTGCAGGGTAACTACGGGGCGATCCTGTCGATCTGGGACCGCGCTTTCGGCACGGCGCTCCTAAAACAAGGCGACGCGCCGCTCGACGTCGGCATGGACGACGAACCGGACCTGCCGACCGACTGGGCGGGCCAGCAGATGTGGCCATTTCGCAGACGGCGTGCCCGCGAGGTGGGGAGCCAGGAAGCATGAACGCCGTCTTCTTGCTCGCTGCCAACGCGGCCGCGCAGTTCGTCTTCGCGTCGCTGCTCGGGTTCCTCATGCTCTTGCCGATGCAGCCCTGGGCTCGGGGGCTCGGCGCAGTCGGCAGGGTGCTGCGTTCGAAAGCGATGACGGCGGCGCACGTCGACTGGCTGATGCTCGCCTCGATGCAGATCGCTGCCGCGTTCCTCCTCGATCGATTTCCGATCGCCACCACCGCCGCGCGTACCGCGGCGTGGACGTTGGTGGTCGGCGGTTGGATCAATCCTCTCGCCTACGTGTTCCGTGCCGCGGGGATCGACGCCTTCGTGCTCGCCGGCCCGCCACGTCAGCTGTTCGCGAGCTCGATAGCTGCAGCAAGCGCCCTCGCTATCACCGTGGGTTGGTCAACCCTGCTCGTCGCGGCGCTGTCCAAGTAGCCACTGGAAGTTCCACGGTCCCGTGCCGAGTATCGGACGCCACGAGAGGGGCTACGCTCGGCGGCAATGAGCTGGGCGGGTCGCATCTTCCTCGGCGAAGGGTGGATGATCTACGCCGGGCCGGTCGGGCCCACGACTTGGCACCGTCATCATGCCTTCCAACTGGTGTGCTCGCTCGAGCGAGCGTTGATCCTTCGCGGTCGCGGTGATGCCGTCGGCGAGTCTTGTCAGGTCGCCGCCATCCCGAACGACGTGGATCACAAGTTCGAGAGCGGCTGCCCATCGGCGGTGCTCGCGTACGTCGATCCGGAAACGTTGTGGGGCCGCCGCCTCCGACGGACCGTGATCGCGAGTGCGCGCGCGGACGCCTGGCGAACCAGCGGAGGTCCACTCCATGACCTCTCCAGGGTCGATCCTCCACGGACGTGGCCGGTGGCCGCCGCCGTTCGCGACCAGATGATCGACCGCGTCACCGGCGAGGAGGTGAGGCCGGTGCCGCTGCACCCAGCGCTTCTCGCGGCGCGCCGATGGCTGGTCTCACAGGTGGACGGTGGCGATGTGTCGCTCGGCGGCGCAGCCGCGGCTGCGTTCCTTTCCGAAAGCCGCCTGTCACACCTGCTGGCGGAACAACTCGGTCTGGGCTGGCGACCTCTCGTCCTCTGGCTGCGCCTGCAACGCGCCGCCGCCGAGCTCGGCGCTGGGCACTCGCTGGCCGCCGCGGCGAGTGCCGCCGGTTTCGCCGACGGCGCGCACCTTACACGTACGTTCCGACGCATGTTCGGTCTCGCGCCGTCCGAAGTAGCGGACGTCGCGACGTTCGTGCGCGCGCCGGACGAATGAGCGAATCAGCTCAGCACCCGAGCAACCACCTCGACAGCTTTGAGCCCCTGACCGAACCTCCCCATCGCCTCACGGTTTCGTTCGAGCTCACCGTACGGCAGGTACCGGACGCGTAGATCGGCAACCCGACGAAACGCAGGCCGTTGGATCTGGGCCCGCACCTCGTCCTCGCGGGCATCGGGTGCGACGAGGAACAGCTCACGTGTCGCGTCGGGCGGGGCTCCGAGCGCGAGATCGAGCAATCGGACGATCCCCGAGTAGATCGAGGTCGTATGTTCGACCTCGAATGCGGCAACGATCGCATGGTCTCTGAGCCACAAGACGTCGACGAGACGAATCGCGTCGGCGTCGTCCTCCGCAGCGATGGCAGGCGGCAGCTCTCCGAGGCAGCTGTCGCCGAGCAGGCCGCCGCCGTACGGGCGCCTGCGGTCGTTGGCCGCAACGAAGACCTCGAAGCCGAGCGCGCGGCCGAGGTCACGCAGCCAACCTTGCACCTCGGTATGGGTTCGGTCGCCGTCTCGCGCCCTCGCGGTCGCCTGCGCGTCCTTCCTGGTCTCGTCGCGCACACGGGCGAGGTCTGCCCGCCACGCATCGAGCTGCGCCGCGTCGTCGGCACGCGGCGGCGCGGCGTAGCGTCCGGATCCGATGTCGAACAGGAACCCACCGATCGCACCGAGGTCGTTCGAGAGCAGATCGCGATGGTCCTTGTTGATCCGAAGGATGCCGTCGCGCATCGCGAGGAACTCGTCCCACGATCCGAGCTTCACCTTGGCGCCCGCGAGCGCGTTGTACCCGTTCACGATCGCCGTGTTGAACGGAGGAATGATCGTCGGGTGGAGGAAGTACAGGAGGTTGGCCGCAGCTGGTCCGAGCCCCTTGATGTTCTTTGCTGCCAGCGTGCGGATCGCGGCGACGACGGCTGCCTCCTCGGTGCAACAGCGGCAGGTGTTCAGAAACCGGCCGAAGGCGAGCTGGTTATCGCGGTTCTCGTAGATGTCCGGAATGCGAAGCTTCGGCTTCCATAGGAACGCGTGATCCGCGCCCTTGAAGATCTGCCGCTGCTCGGCGATCGAGCCGACGACCGTCTCGAGCGAGGAGCCTTTGTAGACGTTGCCGAACGTCCCGGCCTCGATCTCCTCGACGACCTCGGCGAGGCCCCGACGAATCGATCGGAAGTTCTTGAGGCGCTCCTCCCAGAGAAACCAAGTGCGATACGTCGAGCCGGCATCGTCACGAAAACGCGCGAGCATCAGGCGCAGGGCGTCGTGATTCATCCGGCGCCGACCTCGACCGGCATGGCGTGCTTCACGTTCTCGAGCATCGGGACCGATGATACATCCGCCGCCGCGTCACCTCGCCGGCTTCAAGGGCAGGTCGAGCCGGACACGCAGCGCGGGAAGTGACCGTGCGCGTCGGTGCAGCAGATTTCGCCGGGTCCGCAGGACGGCGAGCACGTCGGCGAGCTGTCCGTCGACGCCTCCCCGGCCACATCTTGCGGCGTCGTCTCGGCCGTCGTCGCGACGTCGGGCTTGTCGGTGGTGGCGGTCTCATGCGGCGTGGGAGACTGGGGATCGTCGCCGCACGAAGGTACGAACAGGAGCGTCAGGAGCATCAGGGCTTTGCGCATGAGATCGCCCTAGAGCACCCCGCGTTCCACGCATCGCTTCGCGTGAGTTTTGCTTGTGTCCGGCCCAGTCACGGATGAACAGATCGCGTTCTGCGCGAAACGAATGCGTGCCAGAGCCCGACGCTCACGGCGCACGCTCGACGAGATCACCCTCGGCGCACTCGCCTTTCGTGATCCCAGCGATCGAGTAGTCGTTCCCCAACGCCCTGCCGATAGTCGCGCGTCCCACGACGCGCATCGAGCAACGTTCCGCGCCCTTCCCCTTCGATGGGTCCGGCTCGCAGTGCTTGCGTCGACAGACAATCTTCTCGCCCGCTGAAAGTCCCGAAGCGCGGACATGCGCTTCGGAGGCGTTCACCGTCATCACGACGGAATCGCGGGGCGGCGGTGTCGATGAGCAACTCACTGTCAGCAGCAGCGGGAGGGCGAAGTGGGCGACGCGCATGAACGACGGGGCTGCACTGTCGGTGCCAAGCCGGCGGTGCGGACGCCTACGTGTATCCGAGTCGGTCACTCGCCAAACACATTTTCGTTGGAGAGAGACATCCCTGGCACGCCGCTTCCATTACCGCCCGCCGGAGGTCGAATCATGGAACTCGCATTTCTCGGCGGCACTGGATGCGTCACGGGCTCCCGCTACCTGCTGGCTGTTGGTCGGCGACGCATCTTGGTGGACTGCGGGCTGTTTCAGGGCGAACGCATCTACCGCCGCCGAAACTGGGAGGCGTTCCCCACGCCGCCGCGCGACATCGATGCCGTCGTGCTGACGCACGCTCACCTCGATCACAGCGGTTACCTTCCCGCGCTCATCCGCGATGGGTACGCCGGGCGAGTCTTCTCAACGGCGGCCACGCGCGATCTCTGCTCGGTGTTGCTCCGCGATAGCGCGCACCTGCAGGAGGAGGACGCCGATTGGGCGAACCGCAAAGGGTACTCGAAGCACCACCCCGCGCGGCCGCTGTACACAGGCGAAGATGCGGACGCGGCACTCGAGCGGTTCACTCCGGTTGAGTGGCACGCGTCGCAGTATCTCGGCGACGGTGTTGCCGTGCGATTCGCACCTGCGGGTCACATCCTCGGCGCTGCGAGCGTAACGCTCGATACTCCAGAGGGTCGCATCGTGTTCAGCGGCGACGTCGGGCGGATGGCGGATGCGGTGATGCCGCCCCCGGAGCGCATCGCGGCGACCGATTGGCTGGTCGTGGAATCGACGTACGGCGATCGCGCGCACGCGCCGATTGACGTCGAGGATGCGCTCGGCGAGCTCGTTCGCCGCGTCGCCGCACGCGGAGGCGTGCTACTCGTGCCGGCGTTTGCCGTCGGACGTGCGCAGGCGCTGCTGTTCCTCCTGCACAAGCTCAAGCAGCGCGGCGCCATCCCGAACGTCCCGGTGTTTCTCAACAGCCCGATGGCGTCCAACGTCACCGAGATCTTCTGCGATCACCGCAGCGAGCACAGGCTGTCGCCCGAGGACTGTCGCGCGACCTGCAGCGTCGCTCACATCGTCCGCGACGTCGCGGAGTCGAAAGCGCTCAACGAGCGCAAGGGCCCGATGATCATCGTCTCGGCGAGCGGGATGCTCTCCGGGGGACGCATCCTCCACCATCTCGCGGCCTTCGGACCGGACGGTCGCAACGCGATCCTCCTCGTCGGATACCAGGCTGCCGGTACGCGTGGTGCCGATCTCCTGCGCGGCGCGCGCGCGCTACGCATTCACGGCAAGACGGTCGGTATCCGGGCGGAAGTGGCCAACATCGACGGGATGTCCGCGCACGCCGACGCGAACGAGTTGGTGTCCTGGTTGCGGCAGATGGAGGCACCGCCGAAGCAAACGTTCGTAACGCATGGCGAGCCTTCCTCGTCCGCGGCCCTCGCCGAGCGCATCAGGCGTGAGCTGGGATGGCACTCTTCGGTTCCGAAGTGGCGAGAGATCGTCGCGCTCAGTGGTGGCGATCTGGGGAGCATCGCCGCCCCGTCCGCGCCGCAGGAGGCGCCGCGCCACGTCTCGTGCGAGGGATGTCTGGAGGGCTGACTCATGCGACCGAATCCGGTTCATCTCGAACACGGCGACGCCGGCGGGCTGCTGATGCGGATGCTCTGGCGGCGCTGGTCGCGCCCGAATGAAACGCGAGGGAGTACCGCTGAGGAGCGCAGCTACTACGCACTCAGCGAAGGAGTCTACGCGCGATTTGCTCGCGCCTACGACGTCATCGTCCCACCCATTCTCGGGAAAGTGAGGCGCGACGTTGTGCAGCTCTCGGGCGCGACCACCGACAGCACGGTGATCGATCTGGCGACCGGCACGGGCGAGCAGGCTCGCGCGTTCGCCATGACGTGCAAACGCGCCGTGGGCGTTGACCTTTCCGAAACGATGCTGCGTGTCGCGCGCGCAAAGGGTCCGCTTCCGGGCTTGACGTACGTCCAAGCGGACGCCACGGCCCTTCCGTTCGACGACGGTAGCTTCGACATCGCCACGATCTCGTTCGCCCTCCACGAGATGCCGGCCACGATTCGCGCCGCGACACTCGCGGAGATGCTGCGCGT
>JALHOE010000339.1 GCA_022843175.1 Deltaproteobacteria bacterium | reverse complement strand
GCGCAGGCGCAGGCGCAAGCGCAGGCGCAGACACAGGCGCGCGCGTCAGCGAGCGCCTACGCGCAGCCGCACGCGCACGCGCAGCGCACCGGCAGATTCCCTGCCTAGAGCGCGTAGTCGAACACGTAGGAGTGCTGGCCGTTCTCGATCGCGATCTGCATCGAGCCGGAGAGACCCGCGAGATCTCCCGTGGCGGAGTCGGGCACGACCGTGAGCGCGAGGGACGAGGCGCCGCGGTCCATCGTGCCGCTGTGCTGCAGCACGAACGTGCCGCGACGACCGGCGAGGGTGCCGTCGACGAGCTCCATGGCCACGTACCCCGCGGAGCCCTGCGTCGGCGTGCGAAACGCGAGCATCTGCCCCTTGCTCGTCGCTTCGAGGTCGCCGTGGAAGCGCTTGTCGATGAGCATGCGGCCGATGCCCTCGTCGGGCTGGGGGAGCAGCTTGACGTCGAAGGTGCCCTGCGCGCGCTGAGTCATCTCGAGGTTCTCGCCGACCGTTTGGCGTGCGTCGACGAAAAACGCTACCCGGCGACCCACACGATCGCGAACGACTCCACCACCAGCGCGTCCTTCTTCGGCGCGAGCTCCTTGGTCCTCGTCTCGGCCGGCGCGCGGAGCAGCGCGGACTCGGCCGCGTGGACCTCTTGGTTGCGCTTGGCGAGCGCCTCGTTGTACGCGGCGACCTTCTTGGGATCCGCGGCGAGCTTGCGCAGCTTTCCGTCGTGCTTGGCCACGAGCTCGCTCCGCGCCCGCTGCGCGAGGGACTGCGCTTGCGCGGTGCAGCGGGTCGCGAACATCTGCGGCGTCTCGCCCGGCTGCGAGACCAGCTCGAGCTCGTCGTTCACCATCACCGACGTGCGCAGCGCGACCATCGCCTGCTCCTTGAGCGCCTTCTCGATCGAGCGGAGGGCGCGCGCGGGGATCGCCGCGTCGGCGTACGGCAGAAACCGCGCGCCCGGCACCGGCCGGTTCTTGTCGAGACCCTCGTGCTCGAAGGTGGTCGCGCGATCGAGGTCGAGCGTGCCCGACGCGATCGGGACCATCACCGACACCTCGCGGGTGAACCGGACGCCGAGACGCGCGTCGACGAGCTCGGCGCGCGCCACGATCGCCGCGCTCGGGTGATAGCTCCACGCATCGACCGGCGCGGCGGGCGGGTGCGGATAGAGCGCGCGCCATCCCTCGGGAGGAGGAGGGGCGTCCGCGCGGGCGGCCGCCCTCGGCGCCGCGGCCTGCTCTACTGCCGGCCGCTCGACGAGGCCCGCGGTCTGCAGCTTCTTCAGCTCCTTGCGGGTCATCGGCCCGCGCAGCCAGGACATCGTCCACCGCGTCTCGAGCAGCGTGGAGCTCTTGCTGTGCACGTTGCGGACGAAGAACGTGCGCGGCGGCAGCCCCTTGATGATCGCCGAGAGCTCACCGGCGTCGAGCGCGTTGCCGGCGTTGACCTCGCTGCCGATCAGCCCCTCGACCACCCGCTCGCGATCGGCGTCGGTCTGCAGCCGGCCCACGAACCACAGGCCCGCGTTGCTCAGCGCCTTGTAGTCGAGGTCGATCGGGTTCTGGGTGGCGAGCAGGCAGCCCACGCCGAACGCGCGCGCCTGCTTGAGGAGCGAGAGCAGCGGGCGCTTGGTGGGCGGGTTGTGCGGGTGGGGCGGGAGGAACCCGAACACCTCGTCGAAGAACACCAGCGCGCGAAGGTCGGTGGTGCCCGACAGCCCGCGGACCCACGAGAGCGTCTGCTCGAGGACCAGGCCGAGCACCAACATCCGCTCCTCGTCCTCGAGGTGCGCGACCGAGAGGATCGTCAGCGGGACGCGGTCATCGTCGCGCGACATCCACGCGCCGACGTCGAGCGGCGCGCCCTTGCGCCACGAGGCGAAGGTGGGCGAGGCGATCAATGCGTTGAGATCGGTGGCGAGCGCGGCGCGCTCCCTCGGCGGCATGAACTCGTCGACCGAGAGCGCGCCCACCCGCTCGATCGGCGGCGTTTGCAGGTCGAGGACCAACGCCTCGAGCCCGGCGGTCTCCCCGGCGCGCAGTCGCTTCTCGGCGAGGTGCGCGAGGAGCACGTGCTCGCGGCCGCGCGCCGGATCGGGATCGCGCTTCACCATCCGCAAGAGCAGGCTGATCGCAGCGGACAGCGCCTCGCGCGCGCCCTCCTCGTCGACCTCCCACAGATCGCTGCGGTGCTCGAGCGGCGACAGCACGTGCAGCGGCTCGCCCGAGGTGGTGCCGGGCGTGATCACCCGCAGCGCGATCGACGAACGCAGCGCGGCGACGTCCGCCGCCGAGAGGCCCCACGAGGCGAGGCCCTCGCGCCACTGCGTCGCGATCTCGCTCGCGACCTCCTCGACCTTGCGCCCCTTGCGCCTCGCCGCGTCCTCGTCGACCCACGGCGCGTAGGCGGCCGCGTCGTCGAAGAGGAGCGCGAGGTTCGGGAGATCGCCCTTGATGTCGATGAGCAGGACGGGGATGCGCGAGCGCGCCGCTTCCTCGATCAGGCCGATGGAGAGGCCGGTCTTGCCGCTGCCGGTCATGCCGACGACCACGCCGTGGGTGACGAGGTGGTGCGGAGGCAGCTCGAACGGAACGGGCTCCGCGCCGTTTTCGGCGCGCATCCGGCCGAGAGAGAGTGGTCGCGACATTCACGGGCGTCCTAACGCGGCTTCCGCTGGACGACCACGAAGTCCGTGGCATGCTCGCGCGCCCCATGCGCCCGCTGCTCCTGCTGCTCCCGCTCGCGCTCCTCGCCTGCTCGAACGACGAGCCGTCGGGCGTCGCGGCCGACAGCGCGCTCGAAGACGTCGCGGTCGCCGTCGACACGTTCGTCGCCGTCGACAGCGCGTCGCCGGAGACCACCGCCGACGCCCCCGTCTCCACCAAGACGATCGTTCGCGTCCACTACCCCGGCGCGAAGACCATCGCGCTCCGCGGCTCTGCGCCGTGGTCGTGGGAGAAGGGCGCGGCGATGACGGCGAGCGGCGACACCTTCACGCTCGAAGCCGACGCGCTCACCGCCGACGCGGAGCTCAAGCCGCTGCTCGACGACACCACCTGGTCGCGCGGCCCCAACTACAAGATCAAGCCCGGCCAAACGCTCGACGTCTATCCGCACTTCACCACGGTGAAGGGCAAGGTCGAGAAGCGCTGGCCCGCGTTCGCGTCCACGGCGCTCGCCAACACCCGCGCCGTCTACGTCTACTACCCGCCGACCTACCTGGAGAACGCCGCGGCGAAGTTCCCGGTGGTCTACATGCACGACGGCCAGAACCTCTTCGACAGCGCGACGGCCTTCGGCGGCAACGAGTGGGAGGTCGACGAGACGATGGACCGAGCCGCAGAAGACGGCTCGATCCGCGAGGCGATCATCGTCGGCCCCGAGAACGCGAGCGGCCGCATGTACGAGTACACGCCGACCAGGGCCGCCGCGTATCCGTCGAGCGGCGGCGGCGACAGCTACCTCACGCTGCTCGTCGACGAGCTCAAGCCGAAGGTCGACGCCGAGCTGCGCACGCTGCCCGGCCGCGACACCACGGCGGTGATCGGCTCGTCGCTCGGCGGGCTGATCTCGGCGTACGCGGGGGTGAAGAAGCCGGCCACGTTCGGCCTCGTCGGCGCGATGTCGCCCTCCACCTGGTGGGACAACAAGGCGATCCTCGAGATCGTCGCCAAGGGCGCCGGCAAGCCGCTCCGCGTCTACGTCGACAGCGGCGACGCGGGCACCTCCGCCGACGACAAGGACAACACCAAGCTCCTCGCCGACACCTATCGGTCGCTCGGCTTCGTCGACGACGTCAGCTTCAAGTACGTGGTGCAGGCGGGGGCGTCACATAGCGAGGTCTATTGGGCCCAGCGGCTGCCGGGAGCCCTGAAATTCCTGCTCGGCGCCGGCCGGTGAGCTGTCACCTCTGCGTGACCGTGGCGGTGTGACTGTAACTTCCTATTCTGGACGCATGTCGTCCCCGCGCTTCGTCCTCGTGCTCTCCGCGCTCACGTTCCTTCCCGCGTGTGGCAGCAAGACGAACGAACAGCCTCCGTTGGAGAACGGAGCCGACAGCAGCAGCGGCGAGACGAGCGGCGAGACGGGAGAGGACGGCGGCCTCGGGCTCGACCTCGGGACCAGCTGTCCGCCGGGCACGCCGTGCGGCACGAGCGGCGTGTGCTCGTCGGCGGGCACCTGCTGCGAGCCGGCCGGCTCGGTGTGCGGAGACAAGTGCTGCGGCGGCGGTCAGATCTGTTACGCGGGCGCCTGCGTCACGCCGGGCAAGGCGTGTCGCAACGCGGACGACTGCGCCGAGGGCGAGACGTGCGATCCCTCGCTCGCCGGGGGCGACGCAGGAGCTCCGCCCGCGTGCGGCGACGCCGCGCCGTCGACGGTCGGCCGATGCGTGCCCCGCCCGCCGACCTGTCCCGACGGGATGGACGCGGGCCCGGGCTGCGTCGAGAAGTGCGAGTACCGCCCGCCGGTCGGCACGTTCGACCCGGTCACCGAGTGGCAATGGCCCTTCGCCGACACGCCGAGCCCTTCGTATAACCAAGTTATGGCTTCGGCGGTCGTCGGCCCGCTCACCGACGACAACTGCGACGGCAAGTACGACGATCGCGACGTCCCGGCGATCGTCTTCAACAGCTACACCGGCGCGGCCTACGGCAGCGACGGCATCCTCCGCGCGGTGACCGGCCGAGGAAAGCGGCTGTGGGACGCGACCGAGGCCGCGGCGCGCACGGTGCCCGGCGCGTCGATCGCGCTCGGCGAGCTCGACCCCGCGAGCCCCGGCCCCGAGGTCGCGACCTGCAGCACGGACAACAAGCTGCTCGTCTTCTCCGCGGCCGGGAAGGTGCTGTGGAAGAGCGACGACCCGAAGATCAAGTGCGTGTACGGCGGCCCGCAGCTCGGCGACATCGACGGCGACGGCACGCCCGAGATCCTCGTGCGCAACACGATCATCGACAGCAAGACTCACAAGGTGATCTTCGAGGGCCGCACGTCGGCGTACCCCTACCCGACGATGGACTACTCCACGTTCGCCGACGTCGATCTCGACGGCGATCTCGATCTCGTCGGCGGCAACATCGTCTATCGCAACGACGGCGGCGGGAAGTTCGCCGTGCAGTGGGACGGCACCAAGTTCGCGACGCCGATGCCCGACGGCTACGTGGCGATCGCCGATCTCGATCTCGCGGCCGACGGTCTCCCCGAGATCGTCCTCGTGCACTCGCTCGAGCAGGGGCTGCACTCGATCCGCGTGGTGCGCGCGAAGGACGGCGCGACGGTGTGGGGTCCGATCGACACCAACCCCGCGGGCGGCACCGACACGGGCGGCGGCCCGCCGACGATCGCGGACTTCGACGGCGACGGCAAGCCGGAGATCGCGATGGCCGGCGGCTACAGCTACAACGTCTACGACGGCGCGACCGGCAAGCTGAAGTGGCGGATGACCACCACCGATCGCTCGTCGCGCGTGACCGGGAGCTCGGTGTTCGACTTCGACGGCGACGGCAAGGCCGAGGTCGTCTACGCCGACGAGCGCAACCTCCACGTGTACGAGGGCCCGACCGGCAAGGAGCTGCTCACGCTGTGCAACCCGAGCGGCACGCTGTGGGAGTACCCGCTCGTCGCCGACGTCGACGGCGACGATCAGGCAGAGATCGTGCTCGTGGGCAACGACATGTGGTGGGGCTGCAGCGGCGCGATGGGACCGAGCACCGGTCCGACCGGGATCCGCGTCATCGGCAGCAAGAGCGGCAACTGGGTCCGCACGCGGCGGATCTGGAACCAGCACACCTATCACGTCACCAACGTGAACGACGACGCGACCATCCCCGCCAAGGAGCTCGTGAACTGGAAGCAGCCGAAGCTGAACAACTTCCGGCAGAACGTGCAGCCGCGCGGGCAGTTCGACGCGCCCAACGCCATCGTCGAGCTCGAGGGCTCGTGCACCATGCCCGCCGCGCTCCGCGCGCGGGTGCGCAACGTCGGCGTCGCCTCGCTGCCGGCGGGCGTGGTGGTCGGGTTCTACGAGGGGGATCCGGCGGGGATGAGCACCAAGATCGGCACCGCCAAGACGACGACCGCGATCCCGCCGGGTGGCTCGGAGCTCGTCGAGATCAAGTGGGACCCGGCCCCGACCGGGTATTACACCGGCAGCGTCGGCGTCTTCGCCAAGGTCGCCGACGAGGGCACCCCCAACACGGTGCACGAGTGCAAGACGACCGACAACACGTCGAAGGTCTTCAAGAACAAGTGCACGGGGTGAGTCACCACCGCTCGACGCGCCATCGGCGCTGCTTGGCGACGCGGCCCAGGCGCGGGTCGGGGTTGACCACCACCGGCGTGCCCACCGCTTCGAGCAGGGGCAGGTCGCTGATCGAGTCCGAGTAGAACACCGCTTCGCGCAGCGACGTCTCGTTCGCCACGGCGAGCGCCTCGCTGCGCGCGATCTTGCCCTTGCCGTAGCAGAGGTGGATGTGGCGCCCGGTGAAGCGTCCCTCGGCGTCGCACTCGAGCTCGGTGGCGATGACGTGCGGAATGCCGAGCAGGCGCGCGAGCGGGCGCGCCGCGTAGATCGTGGCGCCGGTGACCACCGCGCAGACGTCGCCGGCCGCGAGGTGCCGATCGACCGTGCGCCGCGCCTCGCAGCCGATGTGCTTGGCGACGTCGCGACGGAACCAGTCGTCGCACCGCGCCGCGAGCACCGTCTCGTGCTGGCCGATCGCCTGGCGCATCGCCTTGGCCGCGACCGCCTCGGCGTCGACGACGCCGAGGGTGTACTGCAGGAGCCAGAACCCCGCGCGTACGCCGTCGACGAGCGAGGCCTCGCCGATCTCGCGCTGGTAGCGGACGTAGAGCGCGGCGGTGTTCTTCCGGACCAGCGTCCGGTCCATGTCGAAGAGCGCGAGGCGCGGCATCACTCGTGGTCGTTGGACGGCGCGGGCGGCAGCGAGACGCGGTGCTCACGATCGCGCTCCGCCGGAGCGATCACCGAAGCGGCGAGGTGATAGGCGGAGACGCCGGCGCAGGCCATGGTGACGAGCGCGGCCGCGACCATCGGGTAGTCGTGGGTCGTGAGCGCGATCGAGCCCGCGGACACGGCGACCGCCAGGCCACCCCACCACGCGCAGCCGCCGGTGGTCTGATCGTTCATGAACCCGAGCAACGACGCCGTGGCGACCAGGCCGATCGCGACGCCGCTGATGCGGCCCGCGCCGAGCGCGGACGCGACGAAGAGCGCGATGCCGAGGCCGAGCGCGATGCGGGTGGCGCGGTGGGCTCGGTAGGTGGCGCGGAGGAACAGCGCGCTCGCGAGCACGCTCGCGGCGACGACCCGAAAGAGCACCGAGGGCGCGGCCGCGAACGCGGTGAGCGCGAGCAGAGCACCCGCGAGCGCGCCGCCGGCG
>JALHOE010000338.1 GCA_022843175.1 Deltaproteobacteria bacterium | reverse complement strand
GTGGTGAGGATGATCGCCGCGGCGCCGAGCTCGGCCGCGGTGCGCCGCGGCGCCCCCGGCAGCGGCACGAACGGGAGCAAGCACGCGGCCACGCCGAGCGGCCACACGCTCGGCTCGCGCGGATCGAGGCAGCGCGTCGCGAGGGCGAGCAGCCCGACGAGCAACGCGATCTGCAGCGCGTACACCGCCGGCTTGCTCTTGGTCGGGCGCGGCACGCCGATCGCTGCGATGGCCGCGACCACGACGAGCAGGTGGAGCATCGCGGTGAGCGCCTTGCCCCACAGGACGTGGGTGCGCGCCGAGACGAGATCCGGCCGGGCCTCGCGGAGGTAATTGATCGGGAACCACTCCGCATCGAGCGTGTAGTGTAGCTTCTTCGGGATCAGCGCGAGCCAGCGCCCGAGATCGCGCTTGATCGTCTCGACCCCGTAGCGCGCCCAGCAACGGTCCTGCGCGACCTGCCCGCCCTCGTCGCACTTGGGCCCGCCGGCGGGCGTGTGATCGACGAGGAACTCGAACTTCCCCGTCGCCCCCGGCGCGCTGCCGATCACCAGGTTCCACCCGGCGTTGGTGGAGACGAGCGTGCACGCGTCCATCACGCGACAGTTGCGGTACGTCCAGGGAGAGACGGTGGCGAGCGCGACGACGCCGATCGCCGCGCCGCGCCCGAGGTTCTTGAGGAGCTCGCGTGGCACCGCGAAGAACCCGAGGAACGGCGCGAGGAGGATCGCGTTCGGCCGCACGAGCGTCGCGAGCCCGAGCAGCACGCCGCTGGCGATCAGCAGACCGACCCGCCGATCGATCGCGCACAGCACCGCGCCGAGCATGAGCGCGGCGGCGAGCGGCTCGGTCATCAGCGCGCCGGAGTAGAGGACGAGTCCCGGGTGGAGGGCCACGAGCAGCGCGGCGACGACGGCGCGCCGCGGCGTGAAGGCGTGGAGCGCGAGGCGATGGACGATCGCGACCAGCGCCGCGCCGGTGAGCGCGTTGGCCATCGCGGCGACGGAGGTGCTCGTGCCGAAGACCTTGTAGAACAGCGCGAGGAACCCGGAGTACCCGACCGGGTAGTGCGCCCATGCGTGCCACACCACGCGCTCGGTGCCGTCGGCTGCGGCGATGACGAGGTCCTCGCTGTAGCCGAGGCCCGCGGCCAGTCGGCGCGCGCCGAGATCGTAATAGAACCCGTCCCACACCGGCTCGGCGTGGGCGTGCAGCATCACCGCGATGCGTGCGATGAGCGCGATCACGGCGAGATCGGCGGTGACGCCCCAGCGCTTCATCCGCGGAGCTCGAGCAGCTCCTTGGCGCGACGGAGATACGTGCGACCGACCTGCGCCGGATCGAGCCTGAGAAACTTGGCGAGCTCGACGAGGAAGCCGCGGACGTAGACCAGCGGCGGCAGCTGGTCGAACGCCTCGTCCTCGATCGCCGAGAGGTGCTGGCCGGAGATCTTCGTCTTGAGCGCGATCTCCCGGATGTCGATGCCGCGCGACTCGCGGATGCGGCGGAGGAGCATTCCGGTGAACTCGGTGTCGGGGCCGAGCTCGCGCGCGACCTGGGCCTGCAGCTCGCGGAGCTCGGCGGCGATCGCGTCGTTGAGCACGCGGTTCGCGGGCGACGGCACCGGCGCCGCTTCGTGGTCGGGGAACACCGAGACGTCGTACGCGCGGCGGCGCGGCGGATCGAGGAGCACGTCGTGCGCCTCGTCGAGCAGGGCGTGCTCGCGCGCGATCTCGTCGGGCGTGAAGAGCGAGACCGTGGCGAGGCCGTTCTCGGCCCACACCTCGCGCTGGCGCTTGTGCGCGCGGCGGACCTCCTCCTCGCTCGCACCGCGCGGGATGAGCAGGCGCTCGTAGTGGTTGGGTGACCGCGGGATCGCGCCGGGCGCCTCGAGCTCGCGGGCGCGGTGCGGGATGAGCGCGAGGACCCGCCGCGCGATCCGTTCGAGGCCACGGCCGGCCTTGGAGCTCGGGTTGTCGACGAGGAGCGGCTTGCGATGGCGTGCGGCGAGCCACACCGCGTCGTCGTGCTCGATCGCGCCGAGGGGATCGATCGCGATGCCGAGCCGACGCGCGGCGACCTGCGCCATCCAGCCGGGGAGCTCGAGATCGCTCTTCACCCGCGTTTGGTTGACGACGATGCGCGGCCTGGTGCGCGCGAGGAGCTGCGCGGCGACCTCGCCGAGGGTGGGCTCCACGCGGCTGAGGTGGCGCGCGAGCTCGATCGGATAGGGGTGGTGGGGGAGCTCGCCGAGGATTCGGTCGAGGCCGCGGAGGCGGGTGCGGTCGGCGCGGAGCGCGCGACGGAGGTCGCGGATGTAGCAGGCGCGCACGAACCGATAGGTGGTCTCGATCGCGGCCGGCTCGGGGATGGTGACGAGGATCCCCACGTCGGCCGCGAGGAACAGATCGACCGCCGAGGTGCCGGTGCCCGGGCCGACGTCGATGACGATGTCGTCTGCCTGGACGTTGCGCAGCTGCGCGATCATGCGCGCCTTGCGCGCGCTCTTGAGGCCGCCGGTGTCGCCGGGATCGACGGCCGCGGTGAGCAGGCGGAGGCCCGGCACCTCGGTGAGCTGCAGCTGGTGCTCGAGCTTGTGCTCCTCTTCCGCGAGCACGGGGTTCATCGCTGCGCGCTCTGCGCCGACCGGCAGATGGAGGTTCGCGCCGGTGGGGTCGGCGTCGACGAGGACGACCCGCCGGCCGAGCTGCGCGAGGTAGGTCGCGAGGTTCACCGAGACGAGCGACTTGCCGACGCCGCCCTTTCCCCCGCCGATCGAGAACACGCGGCGGCCGTGACCGGGCAGGTCGATCGGAAGCGACGGGGGGATCGATTCCCCCGGCAACCACGACGGCGGCGGCTCCGAGGGAACCATGCTCGGCTAGTAAGCCGATCGGGGCCCTGCGTCCAACTACAGCAGGTCGGTTCGGCCCTTGCTCTTGAGCGCGTCGACCACCGCGCGCACGTCCTGGGCGCGCGAGCGCGGGAGCACGAGGATCGCGTCGTCGGTCTCGACGACGACCAGATCGTCAACGCCCACCAGCGCGACCTGCTTCCGGCTCTGCACGAGGTTGTTGCGCGCATCGACGGCGATCGCGCCCTCGGGGAGCGCGTTGCCGGCGGCGTCCTTGCTGGCGAGCTCCCACGCGCTCTCCCAGCTGCCGACGTCGCTCCAGCCGAAGTCGCCGGGGACCACGCCGACGCGGCCCG
This sequence comes from Deltaproteobacteria bacterium, assembly GCA_022843175.1. Lineage (GTDB taxonomy): Bacteria > Myxococcota_A > Polyangia > Polyangiales > JADJMO01 > JALHOE01. The sequence continues at coordinate 4,226 of JALHOE010000338.1, read as the reverse complement.
CCTCGATGCGCTCGACCACGCCGTAGTCGATGCTGATCGAGGGCAGCCCCGGGAACACCCGCGCGACGTCGTCTGCGCCCATGCCGTCGAGTCCGCGAGCGAGCTCGGGGAGATGGGTGCGGATCGCCTCGTCCATGGCGCGGGCGCGGAAGAAGAACATTCCGCTGTTCCACAGGTACTTGCCGCTCGCGAGGTACTCCTTGGCGCGAGCGAGGTCGGGCTTCTCGACGAAGCGCGACACCTCGCGCGCGCGCTCGACCCCGGAGATCGGCGCGCCGGTCTCGATGTAGCCAAAGCCGGTGTCCGGGCGCGACGGCTGGATGCCGATCGTGGCGAGCTCGCGCACCTCGGCGACCGCGAGCGCGGCCTTCATCGTCCGACGGAGGCCGGCCGGGTCGGCGACGTGTTGATCGCTCGGGAGCACCGCGACGAGCGCGTCGGGATCGCGCGCGAGGATGACGCGGGTCGCCCAGCCGATGCAGGGCGCGGTGTTGCGCGGCGCGGGCTCGAACAGGAGGTTCTCTTCCGGCAGCGACGGGAGCTCTCGGCGCGTGGCCTCTCGCAGCACGTTGGCGGTGACGACGAGCGTGCGCTCGGCGGGCACCAGCTCGGCGACGCGCGCCACGGTGGCGGCCAGGAGCGACTCGGTGCCGCCGCCGAGGGGGAGGAGCTGCTTGGGGCGCGACATGCGCGACGCCGGCCAGAACCGAGTGCCCGAGCCGCCTGCCATCACCACCACGTAGACGTTCGCCATTGCGCTCACGGTGTGCTGCGCCGCACGGCGGCCGTCAACCGAGCAGCTTGCGCGCGAGCGTCGAGACGCCGCGCGTGGCGAGCTCGTGCGGAGCGACGACCGCGACCGCGTCCCACGCCTCGGAGCGGACCGCGCTCGGCGGTCGCGATGCGACGCCGCGCACGACGGAGACCTCGAGGTGCCGATGGGTCAGCACGTGCGAGACCTTGCGCGCGCGCGCGTCGTCGAGCGTGATCTTCACCCCGAGGGCGTGCTCGATCTCGGCGCGTGCCGCGTGGCGGTCTCGCGCGACGACCCGCGGCGGCTCCCACATCCCCCCGAACAAACCGGTGGGCGCGCGGCGGACCATGACCCGCTCGTGCTCATCGCGGCCGCGGACGCGAAGGAGGATGGCCACCTCGCGGACGCGCGGACGCGCCGCCTTCTCGCTCGCTACCGGGAGCTCTCGCTCGCGTCCCTCGCGGCGCGCCACGCACGCCTCGCGCACCGGACACAGCGTGCAGCGCGGCTCGCGCGGGACGCAGACCGTGGCGCCGAGCTCCATCAGCGCGTTGTTGAGCGCGCCCGGCCGCGGGCCGGCGACGAGCTGCTCCGCGAGCTGCCAGGTGCGGCGCAGCCCCGCGCCCTTTTTGACGTCGTCCTCGATCGCGAAGAGTCGCGCGAGCACGCGCGCGACGTTGCCGTCGACCAGGGCCGCGGGGAGATCGAAGGCCTGGCTGGCGATGGCGCCGGTCGTGTAGCGGCCGACGCCGGGGATCTCGCGGATCGCGTCGGCGTCGCGCGGAAAGCTCGCCCGCGCGGCGACGTGCTGCGCGCCGCGGTGGAGCAGCCGCGCGCGCCGGTAATAGCCGAGGCCGGACCAACATGAGAGCACTTCGTCGAGCGGGGCCCCGGCGAGCGCGTCCACGGTGGGGAAGCGTTCGAGGAAGCGCGCGTAGTAGGGGATGACCGTCTCGACGCGCGTCTGCTGCAGCATCACCTCGGCCACCCAGATCGCGTACGGATCGCGGGTGCGTCGCCAGGGCAGGTCGCGCGCGTTGTCGTCGTACCACGCGAGCAGCGCGGCGCGGATCACTTCACCGACTTCGACGTCATCTCGATGGTGTACGCGCCCTCGGATTTTACGCCGAAGCCGTCCACCACGACGTAGTAGGTGCCGGCCTCGAGCTCGCGGTCGATCGTCTTGTTGTAGTAGCTCGAGCAGACGATCTCGTTGCGCGTCGGGTCGGCGCAGTCCTGCCGGAGCGACATGATCGCGTTGTAGAAGGAGTTCTTCAGCGTGAGGTTGACCTTGCTCCGCTCCTTGAGCGTGAACTGGTAGACCTTGTCGGCGCTGGCCTGGCTCCACACGTTGCCGCCGCACTTCTCGGAGGCGAAGCGGTCGGCGCCGCCGATGGTGGTGTCGTTGATCGGCGTGCCGGAGACGAGCTTCGTCGCGGCCTTGCACGCGGCGGCGGCCGGCGCGAGCTCGCGCAGCTTGGCGGAGATCTTGGTGCGGCCGAAGTCGTCCGGGCCCTTGCCCTTCACGACGAGGAAGTAGTTGCCGGGATCGAGCGTGGTGTCGACGCCCTTGCTCACCGACGCGGGCTCGCACACGACCTCGCCCTTCGTCTCGCCGCACGCCTTCTGCACGGCGAACACGTGGTGACCCTCGTCCTCTTGCGTGGAGAGGAACAGGCGGCTCTTGGCCTTCACCTCGATCTTGTAGGCGACGTCGGGCGCCGCGTCCGCCGCGCAGCTCGCCTTCATGTCGGACTTGGCCTGGAACGTGTCGAGGGTGAACGTGCTGCCGAGGGGCAGGGGCTTCGCGTCCTTGCAGGTGTCGCCGTCGGCGGTGCCGCTGCCGGCGGCGTCGGCGCGATCGATGTTGAGGTCGATGCTCGCCGAGTGCGTCGCGTCGGTGGTCTCGGTGATCGCGGTGTACGCGCCGGCCTCCATCAGCCCCGTCCAGGACAAGCCGTCGATGTGGTAGTCCTTCGAGCACGCCACCTCGCTGTTGGCGTCCTCGCAGCGCTTGCGCACGCTGATGCTGCTCTCGCCGCCGGCCGACGACTTCATGCCGAGGCGCACGCGCGAGCGCTGCTTGAGGTCGAACTTGAACAGGGCCTCGGCGCCGTCGCTCGTGCCGCAGCTCGAACGGAAGTTGCTGCCCTCGCTCCCGACGAACTCGGTGGTTTTGGAGCCGATGGTGGCGAGGTGCGCGGCGCTGCAGATGGTCTCGAGGCTCGGGGCGTCCTCGAGGCGGCTCTTGAGATCGAAGTCGCCGCGATCGGACTGGCCGTCGTAGCCGCTGATGACGATGCCGTAGTCGCCGGTGTCGACGATCGCCTCGAGGTGCGATTTGGTGGTGAGTCCGTCGCTGTCGTCGGAGCAATCGACCTCGTAGCCGCTGTCGCAGAGGTAGCCGTCGTGGGCGGCGCGGAAGAGGCTCATGACCGCGTCGAACTTGGCGGAGAGATCGAGCACCAGCTTGTGGCGGCCCTCGACGTGCACGCGGTAGACGACCGCCGAGCCCTCGCCCGCGGCGCAGGTGGCGTGCGGCGCGTAGCCCTTGTTGACGGTGTTGCCCTTGACGCTGCTGCCGGCGGTGAGGTCGGCCGGGTTGCTGCACGGGTCGCTGCCGCCGCCGCCGGCGTTGTAGTCGGGCTCGGGGCAGTCGTCGCCGACGCAGCCGTTGTCGACCATCGGATCGCCGTCGGACTTCGGGCCGGGCTTCTCGCCGGAGACGTACGGCTGCGCGATGAAGGAGCCGGAGCCGCCCTGGGATTTGACGATCAGGTTGTAGGTCGCCGCTTCGGTGACGCAGTGCTTGACCGAGGTCTGCCCGCCGTCGACCTTCTTGACCTCGCCGACCGGCTTGCCGGCCGGATCGTTGAGCGCGAGGTCGATGCCCTTGAGCCCGTCGCCCGCGAAGGCGACGATTTGATAGCAGCCCTCTTTGAGCGAGAGCGCCACCTTGCTCTCGGTGCCCTCGACGACGGAGCCCATCGCCGGGGAGCCGGACGCGGTGTAGCCGACTGACTCGTAGATCGTCTTGGCCGAGGCCATGCGCGCCGCCAGATCGGGGCCGCGCGCGGCGCAGCCCTGGGCGAGTGCGAAGGGCGAGGCGAGGAACAGCGCGGCGAAGAGGGCGCGGCCGAGGCGGGGCATGGTTGGGGGGAGAGTAGCGCAAGAGCTGGGCGGTTGCGGGTGCGGCCTGCGCCTGCGCCTGCGCCTGCGCCTGCGCCTGCGCCTGCGCCTGCGCCTCCGGATAGGCGCGCGCGTTAGCGAGCGCCTGACCCGTGTGGGCTTGCGCCTGCGCCTGCGCCTGCGCCTGCGCCTGCGCCTGCGCCTGCGCCTGCGCCTGCGCCTGCGCCTCCGGATAGGCGCGCGCGTTAGCGAGCGCCTGACCCGTGTGGGCTCTCGCTCGGGCTCTCCCCATCGTCGCGGGGTGCTCGACCTCGTCAAGGGTTCGCGCCTTCGGCGCCTCGTC
>JALHOE010000337.1 GCA_022843175.1 Deltaproteobacteria bacterium | reverse complement strand
CCTCGCCCGACTCCCCGCTCGCGCCGCTGGTCCGCGCGCGCGCGCCGCGGCTCCGCGCGGTCCTCGACGGTCACGCCGACTGCGCCACCGAGATGCGCCCCATCGGCGAGGCGATGGCCAAGTGGATCGGCGAGCTCCGCACCGAGTGGGACGCGGCGGCCAAGGAGCCGACGACGACGCTCGGCAAGTCGGCGAGCGAGCCCGCGTTCGAGGACGGCCCGCTCACCAAGTCCGCCCGCTCGCTCGCGCGCGAGCTCTCGATGCGCACCGCGACGGTGGCGCGCGCGACGCCGGAGCTCGCGCCCGAGGCGAAGATCGCGCGCGATCGTTGGCTGCCGCTGCTCGACGCCGACGCCTGGAGCGAGGTGCTGCTCGCCGCGGCCGTGCGCGCCTACGTGCCGCTCATCGATCCGCACGGCGCCTGGGCGCCGATCGACGAATCGGCCACGCTCTACGACCGCGATCTCGAGGTCGCGCCGCCGCCGCGGCTGTGGACCACCTCCGCGCGCACCGCGCTCGGCGTACGGATCGACACCGGAGCCGTCGCGCCGCTCGTCGACAAGGACGTCGTCCTCTCGGTCGACGGCGTCACCGTCGCCGGGCTCTCCGCCGAGGCGATCGACCAGCTCGGCGAGACGCCCGACGGCGCCGGCGCGGAGCCGCGGATCGTTCGCGTCCTGCGCGCCGACGGTGAGCGCTACAAGGTCGTGCGCCTCGAGGTGCGCGCGGGCCTCGGCGACGAGGCGACCGTGCCCGATCCGCTGCCGACCGAGACCATCGCCTACGGCGACGGACAGGCGCTCATCATCCACCTCGCCGACGTCCCCGATGGCCTCGGCGAGGATCTCGCGCGCACGCTCGCCGGCAACAAGGACGGCTACTCCGGCCTGATCCTCGATCTGCGCGGCAACGGCGGCGGCTCGATCGACGGCGCGACCTCGGCGCTCGGCCTGTTTCTCTCGGGCGCTCCGCTCTTCCCGCTCAAGCACCGCGACGGCGCGATCGAGACCGAGCGCGCGACCGAGCCGCCGATCGAGGACCGCTGGACGGGTCCGGTGGCGGCGCTCGTCGACGGCGGCACCGCGAGCGCCGCCGAGATGATCGCCGGCGCGCTGCACGCGTACCGCCGCGGCGCAGTGATCGGCGCCTCCACGTACGGCAAGGGCTGCGCGCAGGAGTACGTCGACGATGTCACCGGGGTCGGCGTCCTGCGCCTCACCACGCTGCTGTTCGCCCTGCCCGACGGCTCGCCGGTGCAGCGGCTCGGGCTGCGCCCCGACATCGCCATCCAGCTGCCGAAGCCGCCAGCGGTGAAGGATCGCGAGGCCGATCTCCCGCGCGCGGCTCCGACATGGAGCGGCCCCGATGTGCGTGATCCGAAGCGGATCGGCGACGTCGCGTGGCCGACGGTGAAAGTGGTTGGGCCATGCAAGGACGAAGCGGTGTGCCGCGCCCTGCGCGCCCTCTCCGCAAAGCATGGCGACGTCGCGAAGCGGTAAAGTGTAGACTCGCGCCTCGGAGGTGAGGGCCTCCGCGCGATGTCCCACGAGACCACAACGACGAAGCGCGTCCTCGTCATCGACGACGCCGCGGACGAGCTGGCGCTCCTCGACATCTTCCCGGGCCGCGAGGGCTACGTGGTCGAGACCGCGCGCACCGGCGAAGCCGGAGTCGCCGCGGCCCGCGAGGGCGTCCACGACGTCGTGCTGCTCGACCTGCACATGCCCGGACTCGACGGGTTCGGCGTCCTCGCCACGCTCAAGGGCGATCCCGCGCTCGCCGACGTTCCGGTGATCGTGGTGAGCGGCAGCACGGTCGAGAAGGACGTCGTCCGCGCCCTCGAAATGGGCGCGCAGGACTACGTCACCAAGCCCTACGCCGTCGAGGTCCTGCTCGCGCGCGTGCGCGCCGCGCTGCGCATTCGCGCCGCCCAGCAGGAGCTCGCGCGGGCGCGGCGCGGCGCCGCGATCGGCGCGCTCGCCGCCGGCCTCGCGCACGAGATCAACAACCCCGCCGCGTTCGTGGTCACCGACCTCCACGAGATCCGCGAGCTCGCCCAGGAGCTCGCCGAGGCGGGCGACGAGGAGCGGGCCGACAACCTGTTGGCCCTCGCCGACGAGGCGCTGCTCGGCATGCACCGCATCCGCGACGTCGTGCGCGATCTCGCCGTGTTCATCGCGGTCGGGGGCGACACCGCGCCGCCCGCGAGCGGCTTCGTCGATCTCGCCGCCGTGGTGCTGCGGCGCGCCGAGCGCTTCGGCGGCAGGGTCGAGGTCTCGGGCGCCGACGCGCCGGCGCTCATCCCCTCCGGCATCGGCGCCGAGGACGAGCTCGACGCGCTCGTCGGTCTACTCATCCGCCATGTCTCCGCGGGCGAGACCGACTCACCAGTGAGCCTCACGCTCGAGCGCGACGGCCGCTTCCTCTGTCTGCACGTCGAGCCGACCACCCCGCGCGAGACGTCCGACGCGCTGTCGTTGATCATCGCGCGCGAGCTCGCGGAGCGCTTCGGCGGCACCCTCGGCAGCGGCCGCAGAGAGGGCAGCTGGGTGCTCAAGCTCACGGCGGTCACTTCAGGCTGAAGATGCGGACCACGTCGTCGCCGGCCGGCGTGGTGCCGATCGCGACACGGAGGTCGCCGCAGGTGATGCGGCGCAGCAGATCTTCTTCGTCGGTCGTGCAGCCGCCGCCGCGAACCTCGCGGACGATCGACTCGATGCGGTTGCGCGCACGCACCACCGACTCGGTGCGCGTGTTGGGGTCGGTCGTGTTCACCGACTTGCCCTCGCTGCCCTCGAGCCAGAGCACGAAGCCGCGCTTCGGCAGCACCAGCGTCACCGCGGTGAGCAGCTTCGCGGCCGTCTCGAGCCGCACCTCGAGGATCGCCGTGCGATCCATCGCCGTCGACACGTCGGGGACCGGGTAGACGAAGGTGTAGTACTTCGAGCACCCGTCGTCGTCGCAGATCGGCGCCGGCTTGGTGGTGTTGTACTCGTCGCCGAACTTGGTGTTGGCGAGCGCGGTCACCGGCTCCCGCCACGACTCGACCGCGAGCGCACGGCGCGTCCAGGCCTCGACCGCGTCGCCGAGCGCCTTGCGCGCGGACTCGGCCTTCTTGCGCGCCTCCTCGAGCGCGCGCTTCTCGCGGATCGGGCCCTCGATGCGCTCCTTCTCGTAGGCGTCGACGAAGCGCTTGGCCTCGATGGCGTGGGGGCCGTCGGGCATCAGCTCGAGGTAGGCCATCGCGCCGCCGATGGTGTGCGCGGCGGAGTTGAAGAACTTCTCCTCGGCGGGGAAGAACCACTTGGCGACGTCGTCGTGATACTCGCCGTGCGGGTGACGTCGCAGGTAGCGCCAGCCCGTCGCGAGCCGGTCGCCGAGCTCGCGGGAGAGCGCGAACTCGCGGTAGTCGGCGTAGTCGTGCGGGGGCGCGAACGTGCCGCGGCTCGCGGCGCAGCCGAGCGCGAGAACGGCGATGGCCAGCGTGCGCCTCATGGCCCGGCCTCCACCGCGCGCTCCGGGCAGAAGTCGCACTCGGTCGGGACGATCGGCGCGGGATCGACCACGTCGGCGAAGCCACCGCACGAGAGCGCCTCGATCGCCCGCAGGCAGACCTCGCCGTCGTGCACCACCGGCCGGCACCCGGCCGGGAAGGTGCCGGGCACGATCGTGCTCTTGTTGCAGGCGCGCCGGCAGGCCGGCGTGTTGAGCTCGCACTCTCCGCAGCGCTCGCACTCGAGCTCCAAGCGCGCCTGGAAGAACTTGCGCGCGTCGAGCACCTCGTCGGTGCCGCCGCACCCGCCGATGTCGCCGACGGTGGGCGCGAGCGCGAAGAGCGCGAGCACCATGACGAACCCGACATTCGTTCGACTGGTCATGGCAGCTGCTCCCACTCGATGACGACGCCGAGCTGCCCCGAGAGCACCGGGTAGGCAGGCCGTTTGTTGTCGGGCGTGGCGGTGCCCCAGAACAGATCGCCGAGGAGCTCGGCGGTGATGCCGACGCCGGAGCGGACGTAGTACGCACCGCCGGCGGCGAGCTCGATACCCATGTTGGTGTTCGGGGAGAGCAGCACCGGCAGTCCGAAGCGCGCCCACCCGCCGAGGACGGCGCCGCGCCGGAAGCCAGCCCACGACGGCACGAGCACGTGTTGGCCGACGCCGGTGACCGCGAAGTCCCACCGCAGCACCGGTCCGTGCTGGAAGCCGCGCGGATCGCCGAGCGCGAGGCCGCCGCCGAGGCTCATGTACGGCGCCGTCAGCGAGACGGACTCGGCGTCGCTGCCGAGTGGCGTGGCGAGGCGGTAGGGGTTGTTGAAGCGAAGCCCGACGCCGGTCCCGAGCGTGGCGAAGGGCCTCAGGTACGTGCGTCGCTCGTCGGCACGCGCGCGCGTCGGCGCCGCGAGCAACAACAGCGGGAGGAGCAGCTCAGGACGCAGCCGCATTGGATAGACGGCGCGGCACGTCGAGCGCGGCACGCTGCATCTTCGATTCGAACATCGAACGGGTGACGCCGTCGCCGAGATCGAAGAGCACCGCCCACGTGACGAGCGTCTTGCCCATGGGCAGCGGCGTGAGCCTCACGAAGCCCCACCCGTCGACCAGGTCGTTGTCGGCCGTGCGGTTCACCCAGAAGCGACCGTAGCGACCCTGATCGGTGAACGCGAGAACGACCTCGTAGGCGCCGCGGAAGGGCCCGAACGCGTGCGTGATCCGGAGGTGCGCGTGGCCGTTCTTCTCGACCGCGAGCAGCGAGACGTCGCTCACCCGCGGCAAGAGGCTCGCCCAGGTCTTCGGCGTGCGCAGCATCGCCGAGAGGCGGGCGGCGTCGGCGTCCACGATGCGATACGAGACGCCGCCGACGAACCGACCGCCGTTGCGGTGATAGGTGGTCGGCTCGGCGAGCGTCTCGCCGCGCGCGAGCCGCGCCTTCTCGTTGGGCGTGAGCGCGTGCGCGGGCGTCGCGAGCAGAAGGCTCGCGATCACCGTCCCCGCGATGGCGGCCCGCCCGATCATCAGCACGAAGCTATCACCGAAGGACGTAGCCCGCGCCGCGAATGGTCTGGAGAGGAAGCGCCTCGCCGAGCTTGGCGCGCAGGCGGCGGACGTGGACGTCGACCGTCTTGGCGCCGCCGTCGTAATCCGAGCCCCACACCACGTCGAGCAACGTCTCGCGCGAGAGCACTCGGCCGCGCCGCGTCATGAGCGCGGTGAGCAGCGAGAACTCGCGTGCGGTGAGGCCGATCGGCCGTCCGCCCTCGGTGCCGTCGATCGTGACCTCGCGCGTCGCGATGTCGACCACCAGCGGGCCGAGCTTGATCGTCTCCTCGCTCGAGTACGCGCTCGCGCGCCACTCCAGCTGGCGGATGCGCGCATAGAGCTCGGTCGGCTGCGCGGGCCACACCACGAAGTCGACGTGACCGGCCGCCGGGTCGAGCTGGTTGATCGCGCGCTTGCCGATCGCCGCCAGCACCGGCGCCTCGCGGAGGACGGGCGCCCGCCGGAGGGCTTTGAGGGCGGGGCCGAGGAGGTCGGGGCGGTCCATCACCTCGACGATCAGCAGACGGGCCGGCTTTCCGTCCGTGGGGGGGGAACGGCCGTCGAGCGGGTTGCCCCACAGATCGACGGTTCGCACCGGCGCACCGAGGAATTCCTCGGCAACTTCGGCGATTCCGTCGCTCCGGAGGACTTCTCCCTCGTGTCCCGCGATCCAGATCGGTCCTGCGTCACGCGTGGTCATCGGGCCTCCAAGCAACCAGTTCTCCCATGCCTCGGGACCGGCGGCGAGGAAAGGGAGGGCCGGGGGTTTGGCCCTCGGGCGCCGTTTCGTGGGACGATCCAGATTGCGGTCCGGCTTCCCCGGACGAGGGCCACTGATGACCACGTCGTTCGACAAGTTCCGCAAGCTGCTCGCTGCCTACGAGGACGAGGTCCAGCGCAAGCAGCACAAAATGGGCAAACGCGTCGACCCGCGCGACGAGGCACAGCCGAACTGGTCGACGGGGTATCTCACGTTCCTCCGCGGCCAGACGGTCGTGTGGAGCCCGTCCTTCGAGCTCATCGGTACCTACGCTCCCGCTACGGGCTCGTGGCTGTGGGGCTGGGCCGACCCGAGCATCGAGGCGAAGCTCAAGACGCGGGTCGACGTCGTGCGCTCGCAGGGCGCGCAGTGGGGGATCGACGTGATGACCTCCGAGGCGCTGACGATCGAGAACGAGCAGCAGGCGTGGGAGCTCGCGACGATCACCACCGCGCTCGCTCGCGCCGACGCGATGTACCGCATCGTCGACGGCGAGCAGCAGCGCTTCGTGGCGCTCTTCGACGGGCCGCCGGCGTCGCGCTCGTCGACCAGCATGCGCGCCATCCGCGAGAGCCAGATGGGCATGCACGCGGTCAGCATCCCCCCGAACCCCCTCCCCGCGCTCAGCCGCCAGAACACGCCCATGCCGCGCTCGGGTTGGCAGACCGCGCCGAGCGGGCCCGCGAGCTCGACCGAGGCCGAGCCGACGCGCGAGACGCGCCAGCAGCTCGCACAGCGCCTCTATGAAGCGCTTCCGTATGTGCATCAGCAGCAGCTCGGCGTCGTGACCCTGATGGCCCGCGCGACCCCGCCGAACGGGCCGGTCGGATCGGTCTCGCTCGACGTGCGCATCACGCTGCGCCCCAGCCACGGCGGCGCCGAGCTGACGATCCCCACGACCGCGGCCCTCAACGACGCGCTGGTCGCGCTCTGGATGCGCTGCCGCGACCGCAACGGGACGCCCTACAAATTCGCCACGGCCAAGCTGGAGCAGACGCCGCAGGGACTCGTCCCGCATGTCTCTCTCGAGTGGTGAGCTATCCTCGGAGCGTGAGCACGCCGATCGATCGCGCCGCGCTGATCGCGGTGCTCGCGCTGTCCGCTTGTGGACCGAGTACGCGGCGGAGCATCAAGGATCCGGCGCCGCAGCTCACGTACGACGACGCGTGCGGCCTGCAGGAGTACTTCGACGAGCGGCGCGCCAACATCCTCGCGCCGCCGCGGGCCGAGGACGAGCTCGTCGCGACGAACGAGAAGGGCCAGACCCTCGGCGAGGGCACCTATCGCCTCACCGACGCGGTCGCGCGCAAGCGCTTCGCGCGACTGCTCAAAGAGGAGTACAGCGGCGTCGACCCGAAGGTGATTCGTGCGGTCGCCTCCTCGGAGGGCACCGTGCTCGTGAAGGTCCGGTGGTGGGACTCGGGCAAGGTGCGGCGCATCCGCCCCGAGGACGAGGTCGTCGTCACCACGTCCGAGGGCGTCACCGAGCTGCCTCCGAACATGTGCGTGAGCGACCTGCTGTTCGGCGACCAGATCTACGAGATGCGCGCGCGCTATCTGAAGAACGAGGTCGATCTCGCGACCGGCAAGGGCGCCCCGCCGCCGGTGCCCCCCGCCCCCGCGGCCTCCTCGTCGGCCCCCGCGCCCGCCCCGTC
>JALHOE010000336.1 GCA_022843175.1 Deltaproteobacteria bacterium | reverse complement strand
CGCTCTTTCGCAACGAGACCTTGTCGAGGACGACCGTGCGACCCGTCGGCGGGTCCTTGAGGGTGAGCGACCCGCGGATCTCGATGACCGAGTCGGTCACGGTAACGGTGAGGGAGCTCTTGGCGACCGCTGCATAGACCCGCGGAGCAAACTGCGCGCCCGCACCCCACGTCGACACGTGCGCCTCGAGCTCCTTCGCCGACGGCGTGGTCCCCTCGGGGTACGTGACGCGGATCGCGAACGTGGTCGGGCGCTCGGCGAGGACGTCGGTCCGGTACCCGCGGACGACGCCGGACAGCACGATCTGCTTCTTTCCAACGGGTCCGCGCGTGTACGAGAGGTCGAGCGAGGCCTGCGCATCGAGGGGATCGATCGCGATTTTCTCGTCGCCCGACACGGTGAAGTACGCCGTGGTGCGTGGCCCGGGGCAGCCACAGCCCTCCTTCGTCGTCGGGGGTGCGCCCGGTGATTCGACCGACGCGACCGAGCTCCCGCTCCCCGACACCGTCTGCGCCGGCGCGCTCGTGACGACGCGGGGCCCCGGATGCCCGCCCCCGCAGGCCACGTGCGCCGCGTACAACAAGAAGCTGCCGACGACCGAACCGACCCCGACCCCGAGACCACGCGCGCTCATGGGCGCTTCGTAGCATTCGCCGCCGAAGCGGGCGTAATTCCGAGAGAACTAGAACTGGAAGTAGACGAAGGGGGCGACGCCGGCGCTCGCGACCTTCTTCACGAGGAGCGCGACGAGGAAGAGCACACCCCCCTGCGCGGGCGCCGGTAGCGACGAGAACCCGCGGCGAGCGCGCTGATAGAGGTCGTCGGGCAGCAGGTGGGAGACGAACCCGAGCGCGATCACGAGCGCGACCCCACGCGACAGGTTCGCGACGTGCCACCCCCCGAGGAAGATCTGCCGGATCATCATGCGCGCGCGCGCGAACCCGTCGGCGCGGAAGAAGATCCACGCGAGGCAGACGTAGTGGAAGGTGAGGACTCCCTTCAGCACCTCGGCCCTCGGATCCCGAACCGGCGGGTCGCTCGCCCCGGCGCGCCGTTGCCACATCCGCGTGAACGCGAGCGCCGCGCCGTGGAGCGCGCCCCACACGACGAAATTCCACGACGCTCCATGCCAGAGCCCGCCGAGGAGCATCGTGATCATCAGGTTGCGGTAGGTCTTCCAGGCCGGGCCCTTCGACCCACCGAGCGGGATGTAGAGGTAGTCGCGCAGCCAGCTCGACAGCGAGATGTGCCAGCGGTGCCAGAACTCCTGGAGGCTCCGGGACTTGTAGGGGCTGTCGAAGTTCTTCGGCAGGACATAGCCGAGGAGCAATGCCGACCCGATCGCGATGTCGGTGTAGCCGGAGAAGTCGCAGTAGATCTGCAGCGCGTACCCGTAGACCGCCGCGAGGTTCTCGGGGGCGCTGAACCACTCCGGCCGGTCGAAGACGCGGTCGACGTGGTTGAGGGCGAGGTAGTCGGCGATGACGACCTTCTTGAGGAGGCCCGTCGCGATGAGGAACATGCCCTCGGACGCCCGGCCCTCGTCGAAGACCGGATCGCGCCGCAGCTGGGGCAGCATGTCCTTGGGCCGGATGATCGGGCCCGCGACCAGGTGCGGGAAGAAGCTGATGAAGAGCAGGTATTCGAGGAACGCCCCCTTCCCTCGCGGGGGCACGAGCTCGCGACGGTAGACGTCGATCGTGTAGCTCATGGTCTCGAAGGTGAAGAAGCTGATGCCTATCGGCAGCACGATGCTCAACGTGCGCGGCGAGACATGGACCCCGAGGGCGCCGAGCAGGTGTCGGGCGGTGTCGATCCCGAAGTTCGTGTACTTGAACCAGGCGAGGACCCCGAGGTTGTAGACGATCGAGATCAGGAGCAGCCGCTTGCGCCGGCGCGTGCCCCATTCGGCGTCGGACAGCGCGCGCGGCGAGGTGTCGGCCTCGTGGATGGCGCGCGAGAGCCCGAAATCGATCGCCGCCGAGCAGAACAGGACCGCGAGGTACAGCCACCCGATCCGGGGGTGCCTCGGTCCGTAGTCGAAGCGCGTGTAGAACCACGCCGACGCGAGCACGAGCAGCACGGTCCGCTCGACGTGTCGGGATCGAAGCGCCCAGAACGCGACGAAGATCGCGCAGAAGAACAGGGCGTAGTGGGCGCTGACGAAGTTCATGCGGGGCCGGTCGACGGTCGACTGTCGACTGTTCAACCGGCGCGCTTCAGCGCGCGGCCGTGGCGTACCCGTTCATCAGCGCCGCGTACAGCAGATCGCCGAGCAGCGTGGCCCCGGCCATCGTGGGGTGGGTGAGGTCTCCGCCGCCCAGCTTGGGCGAGGCCTTGGACCAACGGCCCATCGCCCCCGGGCCACCCATCGCCAGGTAGGTGTCCCAGAACGCGCAGCCGGACTTGAACGCGACCTTGCGCTGACTGTCGACGAGCTTGGGGATGATCGGTCGCGTCTCCATCCCGGCCGCCCCGTGACCCGCGCGGTCCATCGCGCCGATGACGAGGCACGACGACTCGGGGAGCGCGACCCGCACCTGCTTGAGGACCGCCTCGAGCGTGGCCTCGTATTGCTCCTGCGGGTAGCCGGTGTCCTCGGATTCGTTGGTGCCGTACTGGAGGATCACCAACGCAGGTGCGCGAGCTCGCAGCGATTCTGCCCAGTGCCCGTCGTCGTTGACGTCGAGGATGCGCGCGCGTCCGCCGTTGACCCCGAGCGCGTCCCACACCACGCCCGCGACGTCGCGCTCGAGCACCACGCCGAAGAAGCGCGCCTCGGCGCCGCCCTGCGCGCGGATCTCGAGCGAGTGCTCGCCGTCCTCGGCGGTGACCCTGGCGACCGCGATCTTCTTGGTGTCCCCGGTCTTGAGGCGGGTGGAGACCGACTGCACCTTCTTGCCGTCGAGCAGGAGATCGAAGGAGCCGCCGTCGGGCTGCTCGAGGTAGTGGACCTCGAAGCGCGAGACGCGGCGCCCGAATGCCTCCTTCTCGCTCTTCGGATCGCCGGCGATCGCCTTGGCGGTGCCGAACGTGGACTTGGTGCCGCCCTCGAAGGTGCGGAACGTGGCGCCGCCGTACCCGTAGAGCTCGTCGGCGATGCGCGGGTTAACGATGCGGCTCGTCTTCCAGCCGTCGCTCGACCAGTGGCTGACGTCTTGATGGAAGTACCAGGCCCACGGCTTGGCCATGAGGACGAAGCCGTGACCTGCGTCGCCGAAACGCGACTGAAATCGGCGCCGTAGGGTGGAGGACATGAAGTCCGACACGATGAGCGAATCGCCGTAATGGGCGACGCGCGTGACGGCGCCCGGCGCCCCCTGCTCGCTCTTCCTGAGCGACGCGAAGAAGCCGTCCATCGCGTGGCCGGTGGGGTCCTCCACCGGGCGGTACTGCGCGCCGACGGCGATCGCCTGCTCGCTCAGCATCGGCGGGGCGGTCGTCGAGCCCGCGGGCGCGACCAGCTCGAGCGGGGCCATCGGCTCCTGGTCGTCCAGGATCGGCGGCTTGTCGTTGTTGGCCTTGTCGAGCGCGAGCTCGCCGTATTCGGGCGTGATGCCGGTCGGTCCGTCGGCCGTCACCACGTCGCGCGCGTCGCCGGGCAGCGCGACGAGGCGCAGCGATTTGAGGCTCGGGTGCAAATAGGGGATCGCCGCGAGCAGCAGGAACGAAGCGATCGCCCGGGCGGGTTTGGTCGCGAGCACTGCGGCGACCGGACCGCGCGTGCGGTCGCCGACGAACGTCGCCTCGGCCGAGGCGTCGCTCGCGACGGCCTGCCCGTCGTCGGCGCTTCCGCGCGGCGGTCGTGAGGGGGGCTCGGCGAGGGACGCGGTCATGGAAGCGCGGCGGCAGGGTAGCAAAACGAGCAGACCCTGCCCCCGGGGATCCGTGTAAAACGATTGGAGGTCGTGCGTCGAGCGATCCTTCTCTGCTCAGCCGTGTTGCTGGCGTTGATCGCGCCGCCCGGCTTCGCCGCCAAACCGGTCAAGAAGCCCGCGCCCGCCAAGCCGAAGCCGGCCCCGGCCCCGGCCCCGACCCCCACGGCCCCGACGACGATCATCGATGAGACCGCGCCCGGGCCCGCGGCGCCCAAGAAGCCTCCGCGCAAGCCGCGGGTCGAGCTCGCGGTCTGCGCCGTCGAGGACCTCTCCGAGCTCGAGAGCCCCGCGCTCCTCAAGCTCCTGAAGAAGTGCCGCTCCCTCCGCGGCAAGGAGACCGCGACCGAGCTCGCCGACGAGCAGCTGCTGGTCGCCGTCTGCGTGCACAAGGGCGACGACGGGGACGAGGCCGTCGACACCAAGGAGTGCGGGCTCAAGGCCACGGTCACCGCCGACGGCGCCACGGCGCTCTCGCTCGGTGCCGACGGCGATCTCGCGCTCGCCCTCCGCACCTCCAAGCTCATCAAGGAGGCCAAACCCTCGAACGGCACCAAGCTCGACTTCGTCGCCGTGCAGACGCCGGCCGAGGGCGAGCCGCGCACCGTCCGCGCGCCGCTCGTCTTTCGCAGCGGCAGCGAGGGCTACGGCCGCGGGCGTGTGATCTGGTTCCCGCTGCCGATGCTCACGACCGACTTCTCCTCGTCGCTGCAGGGCTACCGCCTCGGGATCACCCCGGTCGCCGTCGCCGCGGGCTGGAAATGGTACCCGTCGACGACCTCGCAGGGGTACTTCGGCGTGAGCGCGTTCCTCGCCTGGAACCTGCTCGTGCCGAACGACACGCAAACGCTGAGCAACGCCACGTTCGTCCGGGTGAACTACAAGGCGCTCGGCGCCGGGGTGCTGTTCGACGCGGCCGGGTACTTCGCGCTCGGCGTGGGCGTCGGAAAGACCTTCACGACCGACAACCGCACCGACCTCCGAACGTGGCTCTACTTCGGCCCCAAGCTGCTGATGGGTCTCAACGAGTTCTAGGGACGCCGAGACGATCCTATCGCGGCGACCGATCCACCGTGAGCTCGTACCGCCCCTCGGTCTTCTCGCCCTCGCAGATCCCCGACAGCGGCCCCTTGGCCTCGAGGTGCGCGAGATCGCCGCCGTTTCGGCGGAGCGAGAGCTCTGCGCCGAGGGTCGCGCGGTAGCTGCACTCCTTGTCCTTGTGGCCGAGCGTGAGGTCGACGTGCACGGTGACGACCTGGTCGCGAACGCCGATCACCAGCGCGCGCGCGCTCTCGACCTGCTCGAACGCGCCGGTGGCCACGAGGTACTCGCCGAGCGCCTGCTCGTAGTCGGGGACGCGCGCCCGCGGGAGCAGCCGCCCCGGGGGCACGTGCGCGAGGAACGGATCGTCGTGGCCGAGCGTGCGGTAGAGGCGGCCGACGATCGCCTCGACCTCCGGGCGGACGCCCGCCTTCTCGGGGAGCGTCCACAGCTCGAGCCCCTCGGCCCGGGCGCGCACGATCATCCGCTCGCCCGCCGCGTAGGCGAGCGTCTGGGTGACGTCGCCGGTCTCCTGCTTCTCGGCCTCGTCGAGGATGTTGAGCTTGACCGCGGTGATCGTGGTGCCGCTGCCCTCGGCGAGCGTCTCCTCGGCGGAGAAGGTCTTGGTCGTGGTCTCGGGGCCGACCCGCAGCACCTCGACCCGCCGGAGGAGGAAGGTGCGACCGATCGGCGCGCCCGTCGCCGTGATGGTCGGCGGACCGTTCGGGTACTTCGCGCCGCACCCCGCGAGGGCGACCAGAACCAGCGTCGCGAGCGCGCGGGCGCTCATCGCACCGCCTGAAAGCAGGACTCGCCGCGCTGGCCCCGCGCGTCGAAGGCGGTGATGCAGAGCAGCGTCCGCCCCCCCTCGCCGAGCACCCATCCGGGGACGGCGAACCGATACGGCGCGCGCGCGACCCGACCGAGGATCGTCGCGTCGTCGACCATCATCAGCTCCACTCGGTCGATCCCGGTCGCCGGGGTGACCTTCGCCTCGACCTCACGGCCGGTCCCGATCGCGATCGTGAGCTCGCCGTTCTCGAAGGTGGGGATGGGGTCGACGATCTTGACGGTGGGCGCGCTCGTGGACTGCGAGCTCGACTCGCGCTCGTCGCCCGGGCTGCCGCAGCCGGTGAGCGCGAGCGCCACGCAGAGCGCGCGACGGCGGCGGAGGAGGAGCAGCAACCCGAGCACGAGGAACCCAGCATAGCCGCCGGGCCGGCCGACGCTCGACACCGCGCACCCCTCCTCGGGCCGGAGCTTGGCCGGAGCCAACTCGTTGGTCGCGCTGCACCCGGTGGGGCACGAGACCGCCGCGATCTGCTTGGCGTACGCGACCGCGCGCGAGGCATCGAGGAGCCCGGCGCCGCAGCCCTTCTCGCAGCCGCCCTTCGGCATCACCGACGCGCGACGCATCACCGCGGCCACCACCTCGGGCGGGAGCGAGGGAGCCGCGGCTCGCACCAGCGCCGCGACGCCGGTCGCGTAGGCCGCCGCCTGGGAGGTGCCCGCGGCGAACGCGAACACCGGCTGGCCGCTCTCGCGGAGGAATGAGGTCGACCAGATCGCGCCGGGGGTCTCGGTGCCGGTCGGCGCGTCGAGGAACGAAGCGCCGCCGGGCGCCATCAGATCGACGCGCGCGCCCCAGTTGCTGTATCCGGCGAGGTTGCCGTCGGGGCCGGCAGCGGCGACCGACATCACGTTCTCGAGCGCGCCGGGCACGTTGGTCGCGGCTTCCTGTCCGCTGTTGCCCGCCGAGCCGATCACCAGCACGCCGCGCGCGGCGGCGGCGTTGACCGCGTCCTGCAGCACGCGCGAGAACCCGGGGCCGCCGAAGCTCATGTTGATCACGCGCGCGGGGGTCTTGTTCTGCGGGATGCCCGGCACGTTGAGGCCCGCGGCCCAGCGAATGCCGTCGGCGATGTCGCTGTCCTTGCCGCGGTGCTGCTTGATCCCGAGCACGCGCACCGGGAGCAGCCGGCAGTTCCAGTCGACGCCGGCCATGCCCAGGCCGTTGTTGGTCGCGGCGCCGATGATCCCCGAGACGTGCGGCCCGTGGAAGCTCGAGGACTCCTCTCGCTCGTCGCCCGCGTCGTGCGCGTCGGGATCGCGGCCGTCGCCGTCGCCGCCGTTGCTCGGGTCGGTGATGAAGTCGTAGCCGGTGGCGAGCCTGCCGACGAAGTCCGGGTGGTCGACGAAGCCGGTGTCGAGCACGGCGACGGTGAGCGCCGGATCGCCCGTGGTCACCTTCCACGCGTCGAGCGCCTTGAGCATCGTCAACGCCCACTGCTTCGGATAGCCCTCGTCGTTGGGACCGGCGTCGCCCTGCCGATAGAGATCGAGCTCCACGTCGACGCCGCGATCGAGCAGCACGTCGCGCGCCGCGACCGTCTCGGCCGGCGTGGCGCGCATCACGAAGACATTGCGGCCGTCCCCGAGCGTGCCGACCCTCGTGGCGCCGTCGAGCTGCTCCGCCCGGGCGAGCAGCGTCCCCGGCACGACGACCTCGAGCGGCGGCGCGGCGCGCATCACCGGCGCACGCGCCGA
>JALHOE010000335.1 GCA_022843175.1 Deltaproteobacteria bacterium | reverse complement strand
CGACGACGTCGACCGCGCGCGTCTCCTCCTCGAGGCCTGCCTCCGCGCGCGCGACGACGACGGCGCCCACGACGCGCGGCAGCTCTTGACCCGGAGCTCGGATCCGCGCGCGGTGTTGCGCGCTCGGATCGAGCGGTTCCGCGCGCGCCGGGAGCTCGACGAGGCCCGCGCGCTCGATGGCTTCGCGCCGGCCCTCGAGCTCCGCGCCGATGCGGGCGAGGAAGCCGCGCTCGACGCGTTGATCGCCCTCGAGCGCGAGCCGTCCCGCAAATTCGTGCTGCAGCTCCGCCGCGGGGACTTCCTCGCCGCGCTCGACCTCGACCCGCTCTCGCCCACCGCGGTGTCGGGCGTGCTCGCGTCGCACGAGCCCGCGACGCTGCTCCGCGGCCACCGCGCGGCAGCCAAGATCGCCCTCGATTCCCGGGAGAAGATCCAGCACCTGCTCGCCGCCGCCTCGATCGCGCGGCAGCTCGACCCCGCGGCCGCGACCGATCTCATCGACCAGGCGCTCTCGGTCGACCCGGAGTCGCTCGAGGCAGCCACCGCCGCGACGCAGCACCTCATCGGACGCGATCCGGGCCGGCTGCTCGAGGTCCTCCAGCGCGCCGCGTTCTTCGCCTCGCATCCCGAGCGGATCGTCCCGCTCGCGCGCGAGGCCGCGGCGCTCGCCGACGCGCTCGAAGCGCACGACCGTGCCGTGGCGTTGCTCGGTCGCGCCCGCACCGTCGACCCGCGCAACGTCGCCGTGCTCGTCGAGTTCGGCGAGGCGTTGATGAAGGCGAGGGCGTGGTCCGAGTCCGAGCGCGCGCTCGACGAGGCCCTCGCGACCGGCAGCGAGGCCACCCATCGGGAGCTGATGTTGCGGGCGAACCGCGCGACCGCCGCGCTCGCCGAGGGGCCCGCGTACGATCCGCTGCGCGCGATCGTGGCTCTCCGCGCCGTCGTGCGCCTCGAGCCCGGCGATCTCGGCGCGCAGCGGCGGCTCGCCGCGGTCCTCTCGCGGCAGGGGCAACCGATCGAGGCCGACGCGATCCTTACGTCGATCGCGTTCGACACCGCGACGCCGCTCCCCGAGCGGCTGGCCGTGCTCGAGCAGATCGCCGAGATTCGCTTGGCCAACAAGGACAAGGTCGCGGCCGAGCAAGCGCTCCGTGAGCGCGTGCGGCTCGACCCGGAGCTCGGCGGCGACTCCTGGAAGAAGCTCCAGGAGTTCCATCAAACTCACGTGCGCGGCGACGAGAGCCTCGCCGACGCGCTCAACGACATGGTCATGGACCCGAGCGCCGATCCGTCGTGGCTCCTCGAGCTCGCCGAGATCGAGCTCCGCCTCGGTCGCGAGAAGGCGGCGATCCTCCACCTGCGCATGGCGCAGAAGATGGTCTCCGACGACGTCCGCCCGTCGATCGCGCTCGCCGGCGCGCTGCTCGCGATCGCCGAGCACGAGGAGGCGGCCAAGGTGCTGCACGGCTTGGTGATGCGCGATCCGACGCGCGCCGACGTCCTCGAGGCGCAGGAGCGCGCGCTGCTCGGCGCCTCGGCGCACGAGGAGGCGATGGTGGTGAGCGAGCTCCGCGCGTGGCTCGGCCAATCGGACGACCGCTTCCGCACCCGCGCATCGCACCCGACGCCGCCGCGCGAGGGCGTCCTCGACGGAGCGTCGATCGCGAAGTGGGTGCTGCCCCGCCGGACGCCGCGGGCGGTGCCCGACGTCCTCCGCGTGCTGTCGCCGGCCCTCGGCAAGATCGCTCCGCCGCAGCCGCTGCAGGCCCTCGGCGTCTCGGCGCGCGAGCGGCTCACCGCGAAGTCGGGCCACCCGCTGCGCACGCTGGTCGACCGACTGTGCGCGGCCCTCGCGATCGAGAAGATGGAGGTCTACGTCAAGCAGGCCACCGACGGCGCGATCGAGCTCGAGGTGCACGATCCTCCGTCGCTGATCGTCCCGAGCTACCTGCTCGCGCTCCCCGACCTCGAGGTCATCTTCGCGGTGTCGCGCGCGCTCGCCCGGCACGCGCTCGGCGCCACCGTGCTCGACAAGCTCGGCGCGCGCGCGGCGGAGAACGCGGTCGCGAGCGCGCTCGCCCCGCACGGCGGCACGCTCCCGATCCTCGACGGTGAGCTCGAGAAGCGGGTGCAGAAGGCGCTCGATCGCGCGCAGAAGAAGGCTCTCGAGCCGTTCGCCAAGCAGGTGTCCAAGTTCGACTCCGCGGTGCTGGCGCAGGCGCTCGAGCAGGGCGCGATCCGGCTCGCCTACCTGCTGAGCGGCGATCTCGGCAGCGCGCTGACCAACGTGCGACGCCGCGAGCGCATCCACGTCAACGAGGTCGGCCGCGAGGGGACGAGCACCGGCGATCTCATTCGCTTCGCGCTCACCCAGGAGGCGATCGAGCTTCGCAAGCGGCTCGGCATCGTGTGGACTACAGCTGCCGCAGCTCGCGCTTGAGGACCTTGCCGGTCGGAAGGCGGGGGAGGGCGTCGAGGAACAGCACGGTGCGCGGCGCCTTGTAGTCGGCGAGCGCGCTCTTGCAGAAGCGCTGCACCTCGCCCGCGTCGATCTGCGCTCCGGGGCGGAGGACGATGAACGCGCGCAGCGACTCGCCCCACTCGGCATCGGGCACGCCGACCACCGCCGCCTCGAGGATCTCGGGGTGGGTGTGGAGGTGCTGCTCGATCTCCCACGGGTAGATGTTCACGCCGCCGGAGATGACCATGTCGTGCTTGCGATCGGCGAGGTAGTAGTAGCCGTCGCGGTCGACGCGGCCGAGATCTCCCACCGAGAAGAAGCCGTCGCGCATCGCCTTGCGGGTGGCGTCGCTGTCGCGGTGGTAGCCGCTCACCAGCATCGAGTTGCGAACGAAGAGCTCGCCGACCTCGCCCACGGGGACCTCGCGTCCGTCGTCGTCGAGGAGACGGATCTCGTTGCCGAGGAGCGCGCGCCCGATCGTGCCGGGGTGCGTGGTGTGCTCGCCCGGCGTGGCCAGCGTGACGAGGCCGGTCTCTGTGGCGCCGTAGAAGTTGTAGAGCACGGGCCCGAGCCACTCCTCGATGCGCTTCGCGGTCTCGGTGGGGAGGGGGGCGGCGCCGCTGAGGAGCCAGCGGAGCGAAGAGGTGTCGTAGCGGCGACGGACCTCGAGCGGCAGCGCCGCGAGGCGGGTGAGCATCGTCGGCACCATGAACGCCGAGGTGATGCGCTCGCGTTCGATGAGCTCGAGCACCTTCTCCGGCTCGAAGTGATCGAGCATCACCACGGTGCCGCCGACCACGAAGGTCATCGCCACGAAGGCGGGCGCCGCCGAGTGATAGAGCGGGCACACGACCAGGTGTTTCTCGTCGCTGCGAACGCCGATCCGGCCGAGAAAATCGAGCACCGCGTCGTGGAGGCTCTTCTCGAACGTGCGCGACGCCCCCTTGGGCCGGCCGGTGGTTCCGGAGGTGTAGATCATCACTGTCGCCGTTGACCCGTCGCCGTCCGGGCGGAGGCTCGCGTCGGCCGGCCGCGCGAGCTGCTCGTCGAGCTCGCCGGGCGCGCGCACGGTTCCGCAGCGCGGCTTGCTGCCAGAGCTCGCGATCGCCTCCTTGATGGTGTCGGTGAGGTCGTCGTCGTGAACGATCATCGCGGGCTCGGCGTTGGAGAGGATGTGCGCGACCTCGGCGGCCTTGAGCCGGTAGCCGATCTGCACCACGGCCGCGCCGACCCGCATCGCGGCCCACTGCGCGAGCAGGTAGCGATGACCGTTGCGCAGCATCAGCGCGAGCTTGTCCCCGCGGCGCAGGCCGCGCGCCATCCACGCGCGGGCGAGGCGATCGATCCGCTCGTCGAGCTCTCCGTAGGTGAAGCGCCGGCCGCCCTCGACGAGCGCTTCGTCGTGCGGGCGATGCGCCGCGTGCACGGCGAGGATCGCCGTCGGCCCCTTGGGCAGCGTGCGCTTGACCGCGCGCTTCGCCAGCGTGACCGCGCCGCCTCGGTTCAGCGACTTGAGGATCTGGCTCTGCTTGACGAATCGCCCCGCCGCCCGCGCCCGTTCGAGGAGAGGATGCACGAGCCGAGCATAACCCGCGGCGCTCAGAAGAGCTGCGAGAGCACGAAGTAGGTCTGGGTGGTGCCGCCCTCGCTGGTTCCGCGGGCGATGCCGAAGCGGAGGGTGATCGGCTGGAAGTAGCCGACCGACAGGTCGGTGAGGAGCTCGGCGCCGAGGCCGAGCTTCATTCGGGCGAGATCGATGGGCTCGAAGCTGGCGAGGCCGTAGTCGGCGAAGACGTTGCCGTAGAACCGCTGGAGGAACGCCGGGAGCGTCTGGAACCCGCGGTCGACGTTGAACAGCGGGAAGCGATACTCGGCGTTGAAGAGGTGGAAGGCGTCGCCGAAGAACGAGCCCGGCTTGTAGCCGCGGAGCGCGATGCCGGGCTGGAACAGCAGGCTGCGGAGCGCGTCGGGGAGCGGGATGTCAGCGAAGCCGCCGAGCACGAACGCGCCGCGCCGTCCCCAGTCGCCGGTGCTCGCACCACCCTGCGCGTGGAGCGCGAGGACGTGGTGCTGCAGCCACGGCATCGGGAAGTAGCCGACCGAGTTGTAGCTGGCGATCACGACCGTGTACTCGCCGCCGAGCTCCGGGCGCGCGACGTCGAGACCGGTCGAGAGCGCGAAGCCCTTCTCCGGGCCGATCGACCAGAGGAACCGCTGCACGTTCGACCAAGACCAGCCGGCGCGGATGGTGCCGAGATAGCCGGTCTGGGGGAACACCGGGACCCTCGTGTACGGATCGACGGCGTCGGTGGGGAACCCGTCGAGCGCGCGGAAGTGCGAGAAGGCGTAGCTGAGCGCCACGCTCTGCGAGGTGAACGAGCGATTGAGCGGGACGCTGACGCCGCTCTCGATGCCGATCGATTGCTCCACCCACAGCGGCGTCTCGTCGGCGAAGCGAAACCCGCCGCGCGGCGAGATGTAGCGGAACAGCCGGGTGCGCGTGTCGAACGGCATGTTCCGAAAGACGTAGGTGAGATCGGTGGCGGAGATGCCCCGGTTGAAGCTCGCGGTCAGCGACGCGCTGAAGAAGTGCAGGCCGACGATGTCGCCGCCCCTTGTGCTCACGGTGATCGCCTGACCGAACGAGTCCGGCCTGATCTCGAAATCCCAGGTGTAGGGGCGCAGCGTGGGCCACGGGTTGTAGGGCTTGGCCCGGAGGTCGAGCGCCTTGGGCGCGAAGGTGAGCTTGCCGCGGGTGTCGATGTAGTCGCGCGCCGGCGTCCAGGTGGAGCGGTCGAGCGCGATCTCGAAGAGGTCGTAGCCCTCGTGGGTGTAACCCGAGTACACGAGCCGCTTCCCCTGCCGGTCGACGTCGGGCTGGAACGCGCCGTTGACGACGTTGGTGACCTGGTCGAGCTGACCGCTCGCGAAGTCGAACGCGTAGATGTTGGCGATGCCGGTGCGGTCGGAGGAGAAGAAGAGCGTCTTGTTGTCCGGCGAGAACACCGGCCCGGTGTCGAGCGCGCGGTCGTGGGTGATGTCGGTGAGCGCCCCGGTCGCGACGTCGACGACCTTGATGTCGCGGTAGCCCCCCTCGGTCCACGCGGAGAACGCGATCCGGCTGCCGTCCGGCGACCAGCGCGGCGTGTAGACCTGGTTGAAGCGCGCGTTCGGCACGAGCTTTTGCGGCGCACCGAGCGGCTTGCCGGTCGGGCCGTCGAGCTCGGAGACGTAGAGGTAGGAGGTGCCCTGCTTGTTGACGACGTACGCGACGCGGGTGCCGTCGGGGGACACGGTGGGCTCGTTGGCGCGCAGGCCGAACGACAGGCGCTCGCCCTGCTCGGTCTCCTGCCCCCACTCGCCGGGCTTCCGTCGGAACAGATCCCAATAGGAGTAGATCCGCATCTTCGACGTCTCGACGCTGTCGTAGAGGAGGCTCCCGTCGGGCAGGAACGCGGGCGTCGCGTTGCCGGAGGTGCGGGTGAGCAGCTGGCCGACGCCGTAGCCGGCTTTCGTCGGGCTCATCGCGTAGAGGCCCGCCGTGGTGTGGGCGTCGTTGCGGTAGTACGCGAGCCGCCCGTCGCTCATGTAGCGGGGGTGAAACGCCTCCTGCCCGTGGAAGGTGATCCGCTGGCCCTCGCGGCGACCTCGCGCGAGCACGTCCTTCTTCTGGGCGGCGTAGCGCCGCTCCATCCACTTGATCCAGCCCTCGTAGAGCTCGACGTAGGTCTTGCCGGTGGTGCGGTGGATCGCGCGGTTGATCCCGTAGGGGATGATCTGATCGCTGTAGTCGGCGGCGACCTGCCGCAGCGCCTCGAAGCCGTAGACGGTGTCGATGTACTCGAGGAAATGGGAGCCGTAGAGGTACCAGAGGTTGCCCTGCGGCCAGCGGCGCGGCGTGTGGCTGATGCGGTCGAGGCCGGCGACGTTGTCCTCGAGGACGTCCGCGCGCAGGTACATGTCGAAGATCGACGAGCGATTGCGGCCACCGGTCGTGTATCTCGTCTCGAGGAGCACCGCGAGGCCCTCGAGGAGCCAGCGCGGCTGCATCTGGTTCGGCGAGTACTGCTTGCCGACGATCGCGTTGTAGATCGCGGGGACGCCGGTGATGTGATCGGTGTGAAGGATGTGGGTGTACTCGTGCGTGATCAGCTCGAGCTGCCAGTCGTCGTAGTCGTTGAGCGGCGAGAGGTCGTCGGGCGCGGTGATGTAGAGGCGGACGGTGTTGAACGGCAGCGCGGTCGCCGAGCCGTTGGCGAAGTCGGTGTCGTCGGTGATGAGGACGTTGGTGACCTCCTTCGGCGCCCAGCCCATGGGCCCGACCAGGCGCACGTGCACGTCCTCGCACACCTCGGCGACGCGCTTGGCGACGGCCTGCATGCGCTTGTGGTGGTGGACGCGGAAGTGCTTGGTCTCGAACGTCTGCCAGAGCAGCGACGGATCGCCGACTGCGCGCGCCCGGTTCGGCGCCGCCAGCATCGCGAGCAGGAGCGTGCAGAACGCGACGAACGCGAGAGCGAAACGGTTCACAGATCGTCGTAGAACAGCGGCTCGCGGTTGCGCACGTAGCGCATGATGAGCTGACGCTGCTCGGCGCTCACGTTCTGCAGCTGCGCGCCGAAGCCGGGCGGCGCGTCGGGGTTGTCGCGCGCCTCGCGGGTCCAGCGCACGACCGCGCCGCAATCGAACTGATAGCCGCCGGGAAGGTGGACGCGGAGCAGCACGCGCTGGCTCATCTTCGGCACGTTGTAGGTGGCGACGAAGATGCCGCCGTGCTCGACGATGTCGTTGCCCGAGAGCGTCTTGTAGAAATTCGACGGCGAGTGCGCGCCGAGCTCGGCCTCGATGGTGCCGGGCTGCGGCGGGAGGCTATCGGTGCCCTTGGGAGGAGCGGCCGAGGGCGAGATGACCGAGCCCTGCGGCGGCTGGAAGGGCTGGGGCTGGAAGTGCGGCGTGGGCGCCGGCGGCGAGAACTGCGGCGGCGGCTGGAACTGCGGGGCCGGCGCGAACTGCGGCGCGGGCGCCGGC
>JALHOE010000334.1 GCA_022843175.1 Deltaproteobacteria bacterium | reverse complement strand
CGCCGAGGTCGTGGAGCTCGCGACGCGCACGGTGGCCAGCTCGGCGATCGCCCTCGGCGAGAAGCGCGCTGACGCCGCCGCGATCACGCTCTCCACCGGTGAGGTGCTCGTGGTCGGCGGGCGCGGTCCGAGCGGCGCGCTGCGCACGATGGAGGCGCTCGACGTCTTGCGCTCCGTGTCCCGCACCATCGACGTCGCGTCGCTCTCGCGACCGCGCCGCTCGCCGAGCGTCGTTCGCTTGTCGACCGGCGAGATCCTGGTCATGGGCGGCGTCGACGACGCGCTCTCGCCGGTCCCCGACATCGATGTCTTCGATCCCATGGGCGCGCGCCGTCTCGCGACGTTGCCGTTCGCCGCGCTGCCCTCGCTGTCCGTCGTCGCGCTGCCCTCGGGCGCCGCCCTGATCGTCCATGGTGACGCGACGTTCACCCACGCCGCGGTCGCGCGCCCGGACGCGGTCGTGCCGCTCGCCGATCCGCCCCACGGTGGCGCGCCGCACCTCGTCCCCGCGACCGACGGCGCGCCGTTTCTCTTCAACGGTCGCTACACCCGCCTCGATCCCTTCGCCTTCCGGTTCGTCGACACCACGCTCCCGAGCGGGCTCGTTCCAGACGCTGCGATCGCGCCGTTCGCGCTCGACCACGGCGTGCTCGCGGCGGCGCGCATCGAGGACTCCGCGCTCGCGATCCGCGCGACGCGCTACGACCTTCGCACCCCGCTGGTCGTCGACGCCGAGTCGCTCGGCCTCGGCGCCGCGCAGCACCTGTCGCCCGACCGCCCGGGGCCGCTCATCGGGCGCGACGGTTTGGTCATCCCCCCCCGCGCGCGCGTCACGGTGACCGACGCGACCTATCGCGGCGTCGTGTTGCGCCTCGGTGGCAGCGGCCGCGATCTCCCGTTCATCGAGCTGCGCGGCGAGGACTCCGCGCTCGTCCTTCGGATCGACGACACCGGGCCGTGCACGTTCCCGCCGGCGAGCGCGCCGTTCACCGAGATCGTCCGCGAGGCCTCCGGGGCGATCACGCTCGTCGCCGGCGACGTGACTCGCACGTGTGCGCCGCTCGTCGCGCGCGAGCGGGTGACCGTCACGATGATCGCCGGCACCGCCGAGGCGCGCGTGCGCGGCCTGCGGATTACGCGCCAGTGACGGTGCGCTCGCCCGCGACGTCGGCGAGCAGGTAGGCGCGGAGATCTTGCGCCCGCGAATAGCGCCCGAGTCCGATCATCAGCTTCGACACGGCGGCCTCGACCGTCATGTCGCCGCCGTCGATCGCGCCCGCGTGCGCGGCGGCCGCCCCGCCGGTGTAGCGCAAGAGCTCGACGTGACCGCGCGGGCATTGAGACACGACGACGACCGGCACCTCGCGCGCGGTCGCCTCTTCGATGGCGGGGATGAGGGTGCCGTCGGCGCCGTTGGGCAGGTTGCCGGTGCCGTACGCCTCGAGCACGAGCCCGCGTACGCCGGCGCGCATCGCGCCGATGACCAGCCGGGGATCGAGGCCGGGGAACACCCGGACGGCGAGCACGCTCTTCTCGAGTCGCTCGTCGAGCGGCTTGAGCGCGCCCGCCCTGCGCACGTGGTTGCCCACCGAGACGCCGATGCCGAGCTCGACGAGCGGCGCGCACGCCGGTGACGCGAAGGCCTCGAACGCCCACGCGTCGGCCTTGAGCGAGCGACACCCGCGGAGCATGCGCGAGCCGAAGGCGACCATCACCTCGGGCACCGGCAGCGTCGCGCCGATGGTTGCCTCGATGAGGTTGGTGCGTGCGTCGGTGCGCACGTCCGAGAGCGGCTTCTGCGCGCCGGTGAGCACGACCGGCTTGGGGATCGGCCCGAGCAGGAAGGCGAGGGCGCTCGCCGTGTAGCTCATCGTGTCGGTGCCGTGGATCACGACGACGCCGGCGAGGTCGTCGCGCGCGAGCGCCGCGTGCACCGCGCGCGCGATCGCCAGCCAATGGGACGGCTGGAGATCGCCCGAGTCGAGGCTGAACAGCGCCTGCACCTCGAGCTCCGCGACGGACGCGAGCTCGGGGACGAGCCGCGCGAGGTCGAGCGGCTGCGGCGGCGATAGCGTCTCGCCGTGCGTCCCCATGGCGAGCGTGCCGCCCGTCTGGATGCACAGGACGCGCGGCTTCAGAACGCGCGCTCCTCGACGTAGAGCGTGTCGCCGGCCTGCAGGACGATGTCGTTCATCTTGCCCTCGGTGATCGCGGCCACCGAGAACACGACCCGGACCACCTTCTTCGCCGAAACCCGGCGGTTGAGCGTCACGCGATCGCGGTCGGCGATCGAGGTGAAGCCGCCGGCGAGCGAGATCGCCTGGACGACCGTCATGCCCTCCGACATCGGAAATTGCCCGGGCTTCTGCACCTGGCCGAAGACGGCGACCTTCTTGGAGTTGACCTCTTTGACGAGGACCGAGACCGACGGGTTCTTGAGGATCTGCTTCTCCTTCAAGCTCGTCTTGATGAGGTCGGCGACCTCCTGCGGCTCCTTGCCCTCGACCGGCAGCGTGCCGATGAGCGGGAAGTCGATCGTGCCGTTGGGCGCGACCTTGTACGGCTTCGACATCGCCGGCTCGTCGTAGACCGTGACCTCGAACACGTCGCCCGGCCCCAGGGATGAGGTCTCGACCGGCGGGGGAAGGTTGGGCTGCTTCACCGGGCCGCCGCTGCACGCGAACAGCACCGCCATCGCGAACGCGACGATCACCCGAACGACCACGAAGTGCGCCGACATCTTGAGCATCTCAGACGCGCGGAGGAGCCGCGGCGTTCGATTAGAAGAAGGCGCGGACGCCGACGAACGCCTGGTGCCGCTGGAAGCCGAGCGAGTATGTGACGGTGTTTGCGCCGTCGGCGCTCAGCCGCTTGTCGGTGAATTCGCCAAGGAACTGGTAGGTGGCGTTGAAGCCGAGCCAATCCTTGACGCGGTATTCTGCGAACAGCGTCGCGTCGGCTCGGACGCTGTTGAACCCCGCGCTGACGAGCGCCCCCGTATTGCGGTCGAGCACGTCGGAGTACTGCAGCGCTCCGGCACCGGCGTCGAGCGCGAGGAGGAAGCGCTGGGCGATGAGCGTGTTGAGCGACAGATAGCCGCGGTTCCGGGCCTGGTAATTGCCGATGTACGCGTTGATGAAGTCGCGCGTGAAGCCGAGCGCGATGGACGACGAAGCCGTGGTGGCGGAGCTACCGGCCTCGGGCGCCGAACCGCTGAGGAAATAGCGGAATTCGAGCTGGCCGATGACCGAGTCGAAGTCGCGGTTACCCGAGCCGGCGTTCTCGTAGTTGCCCGAACCCCAGCCCACGAGCGCGAGCACGGCGAACCGGTCGGTGATCAAGCCGCTGAGCCCGATGCGCGTGCGGAGGGGGCGCGAGTTGGCGCGGCCGGGCGTGGGGTTGTTGTAGTTCTGGATCCAGTAGCTGCCGTTGTAGACGAGCGCGGTGCGTGGCAGGAAGCGCCAGCGTCCCGACGTGTAGAGCTCGTGCCGGTAGTTGTTGAAATCTTGCGGCGAGACGAAGTTGGCGCCGAGCGGCGAGCCCTCGAAATGGGTCAGGGCATAGGCATACCCGAGTCGCCAATCGAGCAGGCCGCCCGGCCGCGTGTGGACGATTTCGGCCGCGGCGCGGTTCTCGATTCGGTTGAGACCCGCCTCGACGAGCGGGTCGAGCCCCGGCTGCGCTGTGCGCTGGAAGTTGTCGATGAGGTTGAGCCCCCAGGGCTGCCCCGGCGCGATGTTGAGGATGAAGTCGCCGACGACGCCGTACTCGAAGTCGCGGCCGAGCTTCTTGCGCTGTGCGGGAGCGGCGCCGGTGTCCTCGCCGCCGTTCATGAGGAACTGGCTGTAGATGAACGCAGCGCCCGCGGTGAGGGTGACCTTGGGACGCGGGGCCGAGGTGCCGTCGGGGCGGCGCTGCGCGCCCAGCGTCGTGATGTAGAACGAGGGGGTGATGCGCAGTCGGACCGTGTCGACGATCGGGTAGCCCGGCTGCCCCCCCACGCGGCCCGTGTTGTTGTTGGGCGCGCGGTTGAAGTAGTTGCTGTCGTAGCCGATCTCGCCGGCCACGCCCGGATGCAGCTCGAAGTCTCCCGAGCGGATACCCGCGCCCTGCGTGGTGGTGCGGTCTCGCAGCCAGACCTGCGCGCTCGCAGGCGAGCTCAGGCTGAAGAGCGCGGACGCAGCAGTAAGGGCAAGAACAAAGCGTTTCATCATTCCCGCTGGGCGCGCACACAACTCGCCGCTCGAACGCCGACTGCGAGCCCGAACTCGGGCCAACTCACTACAACTGCAACTACCGCGTGGGGCTGACCGCGTTGGGGGGCGTCAGCACGAAGACCGGACCCGGATCGGTCGTTCCGGTGCCCGGGTCCACCGGCGCGATGTTCGGATCCACTTTGAAGGAAGAACGCGTCTCGCCGGGGAAGCCGATCTCCTCGCCGATGCACTGGTTGGCCTCGGCGTCGAGCTGCTCGCCACGCTGGCGAAGGACGTTCAGCACGGTGAATTCGTGGTTTCGCACGTCGCTGTCGCCGCGGGCGATGGCGGCCTTGAGCGCTGCCGTGCGCTCGCGCGCGCTTTTGAGGGCGACCTCGAGCTGCGCGAGCTTGTCGCTCAGGCAGGTCGTCTTCACGACATCCTTCGCGCGGCGCGCGTCGTCGAGGAGGTGGCGGACGCGCGTGGACGAGACCTGCATCTTGGTGAGGTACTGATCCGCGACTGCGCCCTGTTCCGAAGCGGGAACAGCGGGAGCGGTCTTGACGTCGACCGTGCCGGCGGGGCCCGTCTGCGCGGACGCCGAGCCGAAGGACATGACGGCCCCGAGAGCGATCAGTGCGACGAACCATCTCGAACGCGTCATCGGGCGAGCCTCCTAGCGAGCGGAACGGTATGCGACAGGGGCAGAAAGGTCAACGCGAAACCCGAACAGTTACGGGTAGACGCGTCGCCTCACCCCATCGGATGCCCGGGGCTGCCTCGGCATTCACGGGCGCTCGCCAGCGCGCGGAGACACTATTTCTCAGCTCGCGTTGAGACACTATTTCTTGGCCGAGAGGACGACCGGGACGGTGAAGGTCGCCGACCCGCCGTCGGGGGGGCTGAACTTCATCGACATGAACGAGGAGACGATGCACTGGGCCAACCCGGCGGGAGCGTCGCTCGAGGCCTGGCTCGCGCTCACGACCTCGCCACCCTCGCCGACCTTCACGGTGACCTTCACGGTGCCGCCGGCCGCCGGATCGCTCGCGAGGGCCTTGTTGTAGCAAGCCTTGAAGCGCCAACGGTTGCGGGCAATCACCGAGTCCGCGTCCTTGACGTTGCTCGCGCCGGCGGCCGCGCCTGTCGACGCCTCGCCGGTGGGGGCCTTGACCTTGGTCGACTCGTCGGTGCCGCTGCCGCCGCCGCCGCCGCCGCCACCCTTGGTGTTGCCGACGCCCGCGAGGCCGCCGCCGCCCTGCCCGGGCATGATCGGACCGCCGCCGCCGGCGCCCGTTTTGAGACCGCCGCCGCTCGTGTCGATGCCGCCCTCTTTGGACGCGACCTTGTCGAGGGACGAGTCGGCCGCGGAAGCACCCGGCTTGAGGATGCTCGACTGCGCGGGGCCGGTGCCGCCGAGGCTACCGAGGGCCTTCATCTCGAGCGCGTCGAGGTCCTTGGAGAGCGCGTCGGCGTTCTTCGCGGTGACGCCGCCGGTCTTGCCGGGCGCCTTGCCCGCGGCCTTGCCGGGATCGGGGGCCTTCTTGCCGTCGTCCTTCTTGGTGTCGTCCTTCTTGGCGTTGGGGTCGACGGCCTCTTCCTTCTTCTCCTCGATCGGCGGGGCGGGGCGATCCTTCGCCTGCTGGATCAGCGCCGCGGTCTCGGCGTCCTCGTCGATCTCGGGATCGAACCAGTCGCTGTTGACCGCGCCCGCGAGGCCGAAGTGGAGGAGGAACGAGAAGGCCGCGATGATCGTGAAGCTCCAGTCGATCTGCGACGCGAGCCCGCCCTTCACGGCGAGCGGCAGCTGCGGCTTCGGCTGGATCGGCGGGGGAGCGACGAACTGGAAGAGGAACGTGGTGTCGCCGACGACGACCTTGCCGCGCGAGTCCTCGGTGAGCTTGAGCTGGTAGTAGTTGCCCGCGCGCTTGGCGATGCCGCTCGCGCGTGCTTGCGCGACGTCTGTGACGCCGCTCGGCAGCGCCACGCGGCCGGTCATCGCGTCGGTGAGGTTGACGACGTATTCGTTGCCCACGAGCTCGAAGAGCCGCATCGTCTCGGGCACGTTCATGCCCGCGGCGAGGAACATGTTGGTGTGGCTCGACCCGATCGTGACGTGGGTGCGCTGCTTGATGACGCGCTCCTCGATCACGCGACCGCCCTGCACCTTGCCGATGCGGAGCACCTTGGGTCCGGTGACCTGGGGCATCGCCCGCATGGCCATCGTCATCTGACCGGGGCGGGTGGCGGGGCCACCACGCTGCGGCTGCTGCTGCATTCCGGGACCCATGTTCGGATTCATGCGCTCAAACCTCACTCACGTGGGGGGACTGTCAGCCCTGACACGGCGTAGCTGAAGGAGTTCCCGGCCTCATCAGGTTACATGTTGGACGGCCCACGGTGAAGGAACTTGGTGCGCGCTGCCCTATCCCTCTCCGAACAACCGCCGCCCGAGGGGTCCGACCAAGCCGTCGAGCTCCGCGATCCGCGCCTTTCGCTCTCGTTGCGCGGCGCGATGCAGCGCCGCGCACGCAATCCCACCAAAGACCGCGATGCCGGCCAGTGTGAGTCCTCGCTCGATGACCGCGTAATAGATCGGGACCGGATCCGCCCCCTCCGGCACCGTGATCCCGAGGCCCTCGCGCATCACCAGCGCCGCCGCGAGGAGCCCACCGCTCGTCGCCAGCGACGCCGCCACGCGCGGCACGCGCAGATCGGCGACCACCCGCCGCTCGATATCGGCGACCTCCTCGGCGAGCGCGAGCTTGCGCGCGAGGGGCGTGGTCGCGTCCTCGGCGTGGAGCGCCGCGTGGAGCACCCGCTCGGCCATGCTCCCCGGCGCGTATTGCCGCACGCGCAGCAAGAGCGCCTCGAGGTCGAGCTGCGGATCGCGTTCGATGACCTCGCCGATCGCGCTCGCGTCGACGGCGCCGAGCGTTCGCACCAGCCGAACGACGGTGCGGGTCGCGAGGAGCAGCGGCAGCGAGACGACGAGGAGCCCGACCAGCAGCAGCACGAATCAGAAGGGCTCGCCGAGGATCGCTTCTTCGATCTTGCTGATGAAGGGCTGGCGGATCTTCGCGATCTCGATCTCGGGGAGGATCTTGCCGAGCTCGACGACGGCGCTCGGGCGCGTGGGGCGCGCGGTGACGATCACGGCGCCGATCTCGAAGATCTCGGACGCCTTCTTCTTGGCCTGGGCGTTGGCCTCCGAGGAGACCGCGAGCACCGCGAGGGCGATCGGCGCAAGAGCGAGCAGCTTCTTCATGATCACCTCTCAGTGTTTCAGAACGTCGTTTTGACGCCACCCGTGGTCGCGGGCTTGGGCGCCGACGCGGTGGGGGCGGGTTTGGCCGGCGACGCCGCGGGCGCGGGCGTGGGGGCCGGCTTCGCGGG
>JALHOE010000333.1 GCA_022843175.1 Deltaproteobacteria bacterium | reverse complement strand
GCTCGCCCTCGGCGTCGAGGTTCGCGGTCGGCTCGTCGAGCAGGAGGATCGGCGCGTCGGTCGCGAGGGCGCGAGCGAGCGCGATGCGCTGAGCCTCGCCGCTCGACGGCAGCCGACCTCGCGGCCCGAGGAGCGTGTCGTCGGCGAGCGCCCGCATCTCGCGATCGCCGAGCTCGTCGAGGATCGAGCGCGCGAGCGCCGGATCGCCGGTCGGCGCGAGGTTCTCTCCGAGCGTGCCGGGCAGCACCGGCGGCGAAGGCGGCACCCACGCGATCGGCCGCTGTCCGATCGGTAGCCCGTCGAACCGCGCCCCGTAGACGAGCGAGCCCGCGCCCTCGCGCGCGCCGGCGATCGCCTCGAGGAGCGAGCTCTTGCCCGAGCCGGGCGCGCCGACCAGCGCCACGATGCGGCCGGGCGAGAGCTCGAGATCGAGGGCCGACGACGGCCCGTGCTCGGTGCGAAGCCCCTTCGCGAAGAACGTGGCCACCGGCCAACGCCGCGCCGACGCAGCGGGTAGCGTGGCCTCGCGCGGGAGCTCGGCGGCGGCTCGGGCGCCGCGCTCGACGATGGCCGACGCCTCCGCGAGCTCACGGATGGGCCGGTAGGCCGACACGAGCGTGATGAGCACCGGGAGCAGCGCAGCGTTCCCGCGCGGCGCGAAGACCGCGACCAGCACGACAATCGCGAGCGCGGCGAGCAGCTCGTTGGACGCCGACGCCGTCGCGCGCGAACGCGCCGCGCGTGACGCGAGCACCGTGCCCTCGCTCGAGAGCGCGTCCACGCGTGCCATCGCCAACGCCCCACCGCCGCACGAGGCCCACAGCGGAGCGTGTTCGAGGACATCGCGGCTCGCGTCGATCGTCTCGGCCGCGCCGCGCGACGCAGCGCGGTGCGAAGCGCGGATCGCCCTACGAACAGGCCGCAGCAGCAGCGCGAAGGGCGCGAGGAGGCCCACGACCACGGCCGCGAGCCACACGTCGAGCGCGACGATGACCAGCGCGAGGACCGCGAGGTGCACCACCGCGCGGAGACGGGCTCGTTCGGCGCGAGCCCCGAGCTCGATCTCGAGTGGCGCCGTGACCGCGACGCCGATCGTTCGCCGCGTCCCCGTGAGCGCGGCGCTGAGGATCCTTCGACGCGCGCGCGCAGCGAGGTCGGCCGCGTCACGGGTCTCGCGCGCCTCGAGCACGATGCGTGCCCCGGCCCCGACCGCGACGGCGACGAGCCCGACCAACGCGACCGATGTCGCCGCCAACTGAAGCGGCATGTTGGACCAGACCCGAGACATCCACGTCATACCCGTGACCTCTGGTGCGCCCTTCCCGGCGCTCCCGAGAAAGCGTGCCAAGGCCCCCAACGTGATGGCGAGCACCCCCTGCACGAGCGCCAACAACGCCTCGCACAGGAGCGAAATGAGCGTCGCCCGAGCCGGAATCGCGAACGCGCGACGAATGGGCAGCACCGAGCGCACGCCTGGTCCGTATCGCGATTCCGCGCGCGTCGCGATGCTGGTTCCGCGTGGTGACGAATGTTTTTCACGCGCCTGGCGCAGCCATGCGGAGGCGGCGATTTCCGCGGGAGGCGCTCCCATCCGACATCGGCGACTGGCGATCGGCGAACGCCCGCCCAAGGAACGGCTGGTCGCCACCCACGTGGAGGGCGTCGAGCAGTCCACACCGCGCCTCACACTGGTGGGCACATGCGTTGCAGAAAATTCTTTGGACCCCGAGCACCGGGGCACACCAGGGGGGCTCGTTCAGCCACCCGCAACGTGTGTTCTACCGCGCGACGGGCAACGAGCAAGCAAGTATGCGCCGACTACAGCGACCCACACCGAAGCAAACGGGTGACAAGCGGAAAGCGAAGGCCGGCGCAGCCCCAACGCGCCGCCGATTAGAGACGTCGAAGAAGTCTGGAACGGTTTCGAAGTCGCGCAACCAAGCGGCTTCTCGGGAGACGGGCATGAACGTGAGCACCCTGCGCAAGAAGACTCCGACGTCGACCGCCTCGGACGACCGCGTCCGCAAGACGGCGAGCACGCCTGCGCATCGCGCCGGGCGCGTCTCGGCCGTGGCGGCCGTGCCAGCGGTCGAAGCGCCGAAGCCGCCGCCGGTCCGCCGCTCGAACGCGCCGCAGATCCTCCCGTCGTCCCGCCGCCGCCGCGAGAACGCGGCGCGGCCGTCGACCTCGATGCGCGCGCCGAACGAGGCGCCGCTCCGTCCGCCGAGCGTCGAGTCGGTGCCGCCCGCCGGCATGGACACCGACGAGGTGGTCGAGCTCGAGCTCGCGGAGCCGTCGCTCGCCGAGCTCACCGAGGAGATGAACGCCGCGCCGGCGATGGAAGAGGCGAAGCGCCCCGACGATCCCTCGGGCGACTCGATGCTGTCGCGCTACTTCCGCGAGATGGCGATGCACGCGGTGATGACCCACCAGGAAGAGGTCGCCGCCGCGATCGCCGTCGAGAAGGCCGAGGCAAACCAGTGGGTCGCCATCTTCGGCGGCAACCCCGGCGTCTTCGACCACATGATGGCTTGTCTCGAGAAGCAGTTCGTCGAGCACCAGGCCGACCCGAGCACGGTGCCGCAGCTCGCGGACGTGAAGAAGATGGTGAAGTCCATCGTCGGCCTCAAGCCCGTCCCCAAGGGCAAGAAGGACCCGAAGACCGAGAAGACGCTCGCCAAGTGGAACACGCTCCTCTTCGAGCTCGGCAAGAAGCTCCGCATCGCCGACAGCGATCGCCTCTGGATCGAGCACGTCGAGAACGAGGCGCGCCGCCTCGGCCAGACCGAGCTCGACGATGAGGTCGAGGACGAGCAGTCGGGCGGCCACGCGTCGATCGAGATGAGCCGGGACTACAAGAAGTACCTCGACAAGATCGACGCGGCGCGCAGCGCTTCGCTCCGCTCCAAGAACAAGTTCGTCGCCGCCAACCTGCGCCTGGTCGTCTCGATCGCGCGTCGCTACAACCGCGGCCGCCTCCCGCTGATCGACCTCATCCAGGAGGGCAACATCGGCCTCATGAAGGCGGTCGAGCGCTTCGACCACACCCGCGGCTATCGCTTCAGCACGTACGCCTCGTGGTGGATCCGCCACGCGATCTCGCGCGCCCTCGCCGACAAGGGCCGCGCGGTCCGCATCCCGGTCCACATGCTCGACACCTACAACCGCGTGATGCGCGCGACGCAGACCATCATCGCGCGCACCGGTCGCGAGCCGCTCACCGAAGAGCTCGAGAAGGAGACGGGCATCCCCGCCGAGAAGCTCGAGCGCGTGAAGGGCTTCTGGGCGGAGACCCCGTTCTCGCTCGACCGCCCGGTGGGCGACGAGGACGGCCGCAAGTTCATCGACTTCCTCCAGGAAGAGAACGTCCCGACGCCGTACGACAACATCGTCTCCGCCAAGTGGCACGACGAGGTTCGTCGGCTCCTCCACACGCTGACGCCGATCGAGTCGCGCATCATCCGCTGGCGCTTCGGCCTCGACGACGAGGACGAGCTCACGCTCAAGGAGATCGGCGACAAGTACAACCTGTCCCGCGAGCGCATCCGTCAGCTGCAGGAGCAAGCGCTCGGCAAGATGCGCAAGCAGATGAAGGAATAGCCGCGTCAGCGAGCGGCTACTCGATGCTCAATAGCCGCGCGCGTCAGCGAGCGGCTGCTCGGTGCCCCGCCCGTAGCGGGGCACGCGTCTGAAAGCGGCCCTATTCGACGCCCAACCACCTGCGCAGCGCCGGCGCCATGGCTCGGGCTGCGCGGGCGCGGTGGCTGATGGCGTTCTTCTCGGCGTCCGCGAGCTCGGCCATCGTGCGCCGCCCGGGCAGCTCCTTCACCACGAAGATCGGGTCGTAGCCGAAGCCGAGGGAGCCGCGCGCGTCGGGGGTGATCTCTCCCTCGATCGCGCCCTCGGACACGATTGGCTCCCCCACGGTGGGATCGTGGAGGACGAGCACGCAGCGGAAACGCGCCGTGCGCGGGACGCCGCTCAGCGACTCGAGCTCGCTCAGCAGCTTGCGATTGTTCTCGGCGTCGGTCGCGCCGTCGCCCGCATAGCGCGCGCTGCGGACGCCCGGCGCGCCGAGCAGCGCGTCGACCTCGAGGCCGCTGTCGTCGGCGAGCGCGGGCAACGCGAGGAGCGCGGCGACCTCGCGCGCCTTCTTGCGCGCGTTGCCCTCGAAGGTGTCGCGATCCTCGACGACCTCGATGGGGTGGCTCGCGGCCTCGGAGAGCGACACGAGGTCGATCGGCAGCTCGGCGAAGATCTGCCGGAGCTCGCGCAGCTTGTGCTTGTTGTTGGTGGCGCAGACGACCGTGCGGCGCGCGAGCACCGATCGGATCACGACTCGTACTCCTCGGGCCTCATCAGCAGCGAGTCGAGCTCGAGGCCGTGGGCGAGGAGCGCCGAGCGCTGGATCGCACACAGCTGGGCGACGCCGCTGAGCGCGAGGTCGACCATGAGGTCGATCTCGGTGCGCGCGACCGGGCGGTCCTCGGCCGTGCCCTGAATCTCGATGATCTCGCCGCGCTCGGTGGCGACGACGTTGAGATCGACCCGGGCGCGCGAGTCCTCGGTATAGACGAGGTCGAGCGCGTGGCCGCCGTTGACGTGGCCGACGCTGATCGCCGAGACCGGCATGCGGAGGACCGGCGTGAGCAGGTCGCCGCGGCGGCGCAGCGTGTCGAGGGCGAGGGCGAGCGCGAGGAAGCCGCCGGTGATCGAGGCCGTGCGGGTGCCGCCGTCGGCCTCGAGCACGTCGCAGTCGATGCTGATCTGTCGCTCGCCGAGGCGTTGCATGTCGACCGCGGCGCGGAGCGCGCGGCCGATCAAACGCTGGATCTCCTGGGTGCGACCGCTCGGGGCCTTGCCGCGGCCGTCGCGAGACTCGCGGCGCGGGGGGTTGGCGCGCGGATGCATCTGGTACTCGGCGGTGACCCAGCCCTTGCCCTTGCCCTCGAGGAAGGGCGGAACCTTGGCGTCGACCGAGGCCGTACACAGCACCACGGTGCTGCCACAGCGGTAGAGAACGGAGCCCTCGGACGCTCGGTGGAACCCGACCTCGATCTGCGGCGCGCGCAGCTCCTTGAGTCCACGGCCATCGGGGCGAGTCTTGGGGTCGGCGCTCATCGGAGCGCGCGTTCTAGCACGACCCCCTCGTTAACCGAACGCTCCGGCGCCGGGCGATCCGTCCTCGGGAATGCGAG
This sequence comes from Deltaproteobacteria bacterium, assembly GCA_022843175.1. Classification (GTDB taxonomy): domain Bacteria; phylum Myxococcota_A; class Polyangia; order Polyangiales; family JADJMO01; genus JALHOE01. The sequence goes on along the minus strand of JALHOE010000333.1, from coordinate 2,407 downwards.
GCGGAAACGCGTACCGCGCGGCTCAGCCGCCTCGCACGAGATGCTCCCGCCGTGGGCCTCGACGATCTGCTTGGTGAGCGGCAGACCCAGGCCGGTCCCGGTGGCCTTGGTCGTGAAGAACGGGTCGAAGATGCGCAAGCGCACCTCCTCCGGAATGCCGGGGCCCTCGTCGATGACCTCGAGCACCGCGCCGTCCTCGACGCTGGAGACCGCGAGCGTGATGGTGCCGCCGTCCTCCATGGCCTCGCGCGCGTTGCGCACCAGGTTCACGAGCGCCTGCCGCACCTGCGCCTCGTCGATCGGGACCGTGAGCGGGGCGGCGGGAACGCGGAGATCGAGTGCCACCCGCGCCCGGTCGAGCTCCGGTTTCGCGAACGACGCGACGTCGCGCACCAGCGCGCAGAGATCGACGAGCGACGGACGCGGCGAGGGCAGACGCGCGACCCGGAGGTACTCCTCGCTCACGTCCGCGAGTCGGCCGACCTCGCGGACGATCGCGGAGAGCAGTCGCCGCGCCTCCTCGCTCGCGCCGTCGCCGCGGAGGGTCTCCTCGAGGAGCTCGACGTTGAGCTGCATCGACGAGAGCGGGTTGCGGATCTCGTGGGTGATGTGCGCCGCCATCTTGCCGATGGCGGCGAGTCGCTCGGCCTGGAGCGCGCGCGCGCGGGCCTCGGCGGCCTCGGACACGTCGTCGGCCACGAGCAGCGCGAGGCGGCCCTCGCCGCTCTGCATCGAGACCACCCGCACGTCGAGCACCGCACGCGGCAGCTTCACCGCCGTGCGCAGCGCGGGCTCCACGCCGCGGTCGATCGCCACCGCGACGTCGTTCTTCACGAGCGCCCACAGCTCGCGCGCGACCACCGCGAGATCGTCCCCCTCCCCCGCGCCGATCAGCTCGCGAGCCGCCGGGTTGGCCGCCTCGACGACGCCATCGGCGCGCAGCGCGACGACCGCGGCGCGGAGGTGATTGACGATGTCCTCCTGCCGTCGTCGCAGGCGGAGCAGATCGGCGTCGCGCGTGGCGACACCCTCGACCATCGCGCCGAACGCGACGGCGAGCTCGCGGGTCTCGTCGCGCGGGCCCTCGACGAGATCGGCGGGCAGCGGCGAGCGATCGCCGGCGGCGATGGCCTGTGCGCGCTCGGTGAGCACGCCGAGCGGCGCGAGGCGGCGACCGACCTCGCGCGTCGCGACCGCGGCGACCACCAGCGACAGCAGCGCGAGGCCGACCGACAGCGCCATCGAGCGCTTGTCCCGCGCGGCGCTCGCGGCCACGAGCGCGTTGCGTCGGTCGCCGATGCGCCCGGCGAGGACGTCGAGCCGCTCCGCCGCGCCCCGCTCCTTCGCCGACAGCACCCGCAAGAGCCCCTCGGCGCGCGCCTTGTCGCTCTCGATCGCGCCGAACAGCTCGGGCAGGCCGCGCGCGGCGCCGGCGAGGACCTTCTCGATCTCGTCGAGCTCCCTGGCGACGTCCCGGCCGAACGCGCGAGTGCCGTCGTCGGAGGACTCGCCGAGCTTCTGCAGCGCCGCCGCGCGCGCCTCGGCGAGGACCGCCGGCCGGCCGCGGGCGACGGTCTCGAGCCACTCGCGCGTGGTGCCGGCCGCGCGCGGATCGTCGAGCAGCCGATCGAGCCGCGCGGCGACCGTCCACTGCGCGGCGCGCGCGCGGGCGAGCGCGGTCTCGAGCGGCAAATAGCCGGTGCTGAGGTCGGCGACGTCGCGGGCCGCCTGCCGCTGCGCGGTGAGGCCGGCGCCGACGGTGACCGCGAACGCGAGGACCACGACCGCGAACGACGCGAGGACGCGGCGAGCGAGCGGCCGGCTCGCGGTCATTCGGTGAGCGACTGGGCGATGAGGGTCGCGAGATCGTGGACGACGGTGCCGTCGCGCGAGAGCTTCTTGCGGCTCGCGGCGCAGGTGGTGACGATCGCGCCGCCGCCGAGCGCGCGGTGCTGCGTCAGGCGCTCGTCGGCGATGCCGTCGCTCGTGGCGCGGTCGGTCAAGGGGAGAATCCCGCCGCCGCCCGAGCAGGTGGCCTCGTCGCGACGCCGCGCGAACTCCTCGGGCGCGCGGCCGAGGATCGCGGTGAGCACGGCGCGGGGTGCGTCGTAGACGCCGAGGCCGCGACCGAGGTGACACGCGTCGTGGTACCGGACGGCGCCGTCGATCGCGACGTGGCGCAGGCGCGTGAGCGAGCGAGCGGCGACCTCGGTGAGGTGGACGATGTCGGGTTGGAGCGTGACGGAGACCTCGGGGTATCGCCGCGCGATGGTGTGCGCGCAGCCGGCGTCGACCGCGATGATCGTCGTGCAGCCGACGAGCTTCTGCTCGAGCGCCCGCGCCGCGGCGACGAAGCCCGCGCGGTCGCCCGCGAGCCGGAGCGCGCTGCCGCAGCACCCGCGCACGA
>JALHOE010000332.1 GCA_022843175.1 Deltaproteobacteria bacterium | reverse complement strand
ACTCGGACGAGCGCGGGCGCCTGCAGCGTGTCGTGCAGCACGTGGGTGCCGGTCTCGTCGGCGTAGAGATCGAGCAGACAGAGGCCGACGGCGCGGATCACCACCGAGACCGGCGCCTCGCCCGGACGCTGGAGACGCCGGGCGATCGCCGCGTTGAGCTCGCCGGTGGTGGAGCCCTGCTGGATCGTGCCGTCCTCGCCGACGAGCGCCCAGCCGTCGAGATCGCCGCGGCGGTGGCCGCCGGGCGGCGCGAGCACGCTCATGTACGCGTCGATCAGCGGCTGCAGGAGCCGGCTGTGCGGCGCGCCCGGACCGAGCGGTACGAGCTCGAGCGCCACGCCGTGGCGACGGGGATCGTCGGCCGCCGAGAGCGCGTGGCGGAGGAAGCTCGCCTCGGCGAGCGTGGAGAGGAGCGCCCGCGCCGACCGAGCGCGCGGATCGGGGCCGCCCTCACCGCCGGCGAGGACGCGCAGGCGGCGCCGCGACCAGGAGAACTTCGCGCCGGTCTCGAACACCTCGTGGCTGAACTGCTTGCGCTCGATGGCCTCGTGATCGAGCTCGCGCGAGGTGACGAGCAGCGCCTCGACGCGATCGCGGAGCGCACGGACCAGAGCGCGCAGGCCGTCGAGGCGAAACACCGCGTCGGCCTCGGCGCGCTCGCCGCGCGACAGCCCCGAGAGCGCCTCGCGGATGCGGTCGGCGAGCGCCACGAGCTCGCTGCTCTCCTCGATGCGTTCGAGCTCGGGCAGGAGCGCGTGCACGTGGGCGATCAGCGCCTCGGCGGGGAGATCGAGGAGCGGCTCGAGCGTGGACTGGAGATCGATCGCCGTCGCCTCGACCAGCGCCTCCTGCTCGACGCGGAACGCGCGCTCCCCCTCGGCGAACAGGTGCAGCACGCGGAGCATCGCGGCCGGCGCCGCGGCGATCTGCTCGCCGACGAGCGAGCCGATGCGGTCCTCGAGGAACCGCTTGAGCGAGCGCGCGCCGTCGCGCTGCTGGAAGGCCTCGGCCGCGACGCGCTCGACCACCGCGCGGTTGGCCTGCACGAAGATATGCCGCGAGGTGACGCCGCGACGCGCGAGCAGCTTGCCGAGCTCCTTCTGCGCGACCTCGATCGCGACGTCGTGCGAGAGCGGTGAGAACGGGACGATCTCGTCGATGCGGTTGAACAGCTCGGGGGGGAAGAAGTCGCGGACCGCGCGGGCGACGTCCCGCATCACCCCCGCGGGATCCTCGCCGAACCCGATCGGCGCCTCGCGCCGCGCGCCGAGGTTCGAGGTCATGATGATCACCGCGTGCTGGAAGCTCGCCGTGGAGCCGGCGGCGTCGGTGAGCCGACCCTCGTCGAAGAGCTGGAGGAACAGGTTGAGGACCGAGGGGTGGGCCTTCTCGATCTCGTCGAACAGGACCACGCAGAACGGCTGCTCGTGCACCGCGCGGGTGAGCAGGCCCTCGGGTTCCCAGCGATCGCCGATCAGGCGCGCGGCCGCGTCGGGCGCGCCGAGCTCGCCCATGTCGAAGCGCAGGAGCCGCTCGTCGGAGCCGTAGAGGTACTTGGCGAGCGCCTTGGCGAGCTCGGTCTTGCCGGTGCCGGTCGGCCCGGTGAAGAGGAAGACCCCGTAGGGGCGCTTGGGGTCGACGAGACCGGCGCGGATCCGCAGCACGAGATCGGACGCGGTGCGGATCGCCGCCGGCTGCCCGATCACCCGCGCCCCGAGCTCGCGCGAGACCTCCTCGTGGAGGAGCGGCTTGCTCGAATCGAGGAGCGTCTGCGGGAGGCCGGTGCGGTCGGCGAGGAACTTGGTGACCGTCGCCGGGTGGATCCACTGCATGCCGGTGCCGCGCGTCGTCGCGTCGTCGGCGATTTGACGGAGCAGCTCGAGCGCCTTTCCGGGGAGCGCCCGCTGCGAGAGGAGCGCGCTGCCGAGCTCGAGGAGCGTGCGGAGCGACATCGGCTCGAACCCGAGGTTTCGGTCGGCCTCGAGGGCGCGGGCCGCCGACAGGAGCATCTTGAACGTCTCCTCCGGCGTCGCCTCGCGGAGGTGCACCCGGGCGAAGAGCGAGGCGAACGCGGGCGCGTCCTGCTCGAGCGTCACCAGCTGCTCCTCGGTGGCCTCGCCGAGGACGATCACCTCGCCGCGGGCGACCGGTCCGCGCAGCACGTCGGCGAGCGAGCGGGACGAGTCGCGCGCCTGGCCGATGCGGCCGAACGACGCGATGTCCGGGAGGTAGAGGACGATCTTCTTGCCGCGCACGTCCTCGATCAGATCGACGACCCGTTGCTCCCAGTCGCCGACGTAGGACATGCCGGCGATGATTCGCTTGCCGGAGAGCTCCCAGACGTGGGTGACCTTGTCGAGGTTTCTGTGGCTCTCGAAGTCCTCGAGCAGGAGCAGATCGTCGATGAGGACGTCGATCAGCGTCGTCTTACCGACGCCGGGCGGGCCGAGGACGATCGCCGACCGCCGATGGTCGCCCGCGAGGAGCATCTGCAGCTGCTCGCGCCACGGTGAGCGCGGCGTGCCGGCCGGGCTCTCGGCGCCGCTTCTCCGCGCGGTGCGATCGATCGCGAGCGAGGGCAGCACCTTCATGCCCTGGCGCTTGGGCTTGGCCTTCTGCGTCGGGTCGGCGACGAGGTCGTCCCACAGGCCCTTGCGCTTGCCGGCGATGGCGTCGAGGAGCGTCTGCGGCTGCGCGCTGAACGCGATCGCGCGGACGAGGTCCTTTCCGTCGGACCACAGGTCGTCCATCTGGCCGCTCGAGAGCTCGCCCCATGCCTTCTGGAACCAGGTGCACGCCTGATCCTCGAGGGGGAGCACGGGATCGTAGGGGAACCAGTCGTCCTGGCGCTCGGGGTGATACGCGACGAGGAGGTTGCGCTCGTCGGTGGCGGCGCGGGGCTCGAGGATGAGCGGGATGATCCCCGACACGCGGCGTCGCTTGCCGTCGTCGTTGATCGAGATCTCGATCCGCACGCGGCGGAGCTGGGTGCCCTTCTTGAGATCGAACGCGACGAGGTCCGCCGGCTTCGCGGTCTCGATGGCCTTGCGCAGCTCGTCGACGAGCTGTTGGTGGAGCTTGGCCTGCTGCGCGGCGCGCTTGGTCTTGGTGAACGCGCCGAGGCCGAGCGTCGTCCACTCGATGAGGCCGGAGCGCTTGCGTTGGTAGATCGGGACGGTGATCTGCATTACTCGTCCTCGAGGTCCTCGACGGCGATCTTCGCCTCGCGCAGGCCGACGCCGGTCAGCTCGCGATAGCGCTTGATCGCCGCGATCTTCCCCTCGGTCTGGAGGAGGGTGCGGATCTCGTCGTGGTCGCTCGGGAGCCGCCCGCGGAGCTGCTCGTCGCGATCGAGCTTGCCCTCCTCGAAGAGGATGAGGTGGGCGAGGGCGATCTCGAGGAAGCGCTTCCAGTAGTCGCGGGGATCGATCTCGAGGGTGCGCCGCTGCGCGATGTTGATCTTACCGTTCTCGCGGTCGTGGATGCGATTGGGCGGCGTGCGCACGCGCTCGGGGAACACGCTCGGACCGTCGGGGTCCATCTTCGGCCAATCGGCGTCGCCCATGCGAAAGCGGAGTGCGAGCCGCTGGATCCAGAGGTTGCCCGGGTTGTCTCCGGTGAAGCGATGGAGCCCGCCCTCGAGCGCGAGGAACAGCGCCTCGGGGCCGCGCACGCGCAGGAGCAACGGCATCGCCGCGCGCTCCTTGTTGCCGATGACGCTCGCCACGTCCTGGTAGGCGCGGGGCGGGCCCCACCGACGGTCGGCGGGCCAGGCGGGGACGTCGTCGCGGTCGCCGCGATCGAGGTGGAGCTCGAGCTGCCAGCCGGGCGCCTCGGCGAACGCGACGAGGCCGGGCAGGTAGGCGGCGAGCGCGCGGCCGTCGTCGACCTCCTGGAGGATGAGCGACACCTCGTCGCGCTGCGGCTCGCGGGCGATCAGCGCGGAGGTGAGCGGGCGGATGAACAGATCGCGGGCGCTCCGCGCCTCTTTGCGGAGCGCGCCGACCTGCTGGCCGCGGAAGTACGCGTCGAGCGCGAGGTCCTCGACGGCGCGCACGGTGCCCTCGGACTCGTCCATCGAGGAGAGGAGCGCGGCGAGGCGGTGGTGCTCGGCCTGGAGCTTGCCGTGATCGGCGGCCTCGGCGCCGTAGCGCTGGCGGTCCTTCTTGCCGTAGCCGAGCTGCGCGACGAGGAACCGCACCTGCTCGCGGATCTCGACGACGCGATCGAACCGCGCGTAGCGGGCGAGCTCGCGCCGCACCTCGGAGATCTCGCGCATCGAGGTGTACTCGTAGACCGCCTTGGTCGTCCCGCGCTTGTGGGCGGTGACGCGATAGCCGTCGCGCGCGGTGTCCGAGAGGGCGCCCGGGGCGACGCCCTCGGCCTCGGTGCGCACCTCGAGATCGATCTCGCTGACGTTGCCGTAGCCGGCGACCATGCCCGCGACGAGCGAGACGACCTTGTCCTCGACGTGCCGCCGGAGCGCGCGCGCGCCGAGCTCCGCGGAGTAGCCGCCGGCGCCGAGCGCATCGAGCGCTCCCTCGCTGACGGTGAGCGCGACGCCGGTCTCGAGCAGCCCGCGGCGCCGCCGCACCTTTTCGATCGCCATCGCGGTGAGCGTGCGGCGGTGCTCGGGGCCGAGATCGCGGAACGACACGATGCGGTCGATGCGGTTGAGCAGCTCGGGCCGGAACGCGCCGCGCGCGGCGCGCTCGTAGTGGGAGGCGTCGGTGCCGCTGTCCCGATCGAACCCCACGGCCGCGCGTCGCTCGGCGGCGCCGAGGTTCGAGGTCATGATGATGATCGCGTTGTGGAAGTACGCGGTGCGGCCGGCGGCGTCGGTCAGGCGGCCCTCGCCGCACACCTGGAGGAGCAGGTCGAACACCATCGGGTGCGCCTTCTCGATCTCGTCGAGCAGGAGCACCGAGAACGGCTGCTCGCGGATCTTGCGGGTGAGCACGCCCGCGCCGCGCCCCGAGCTCGGGTCCGACGACCCCCGGATCAAGCGATCGGCGGCGAGGGCGTCCATGTACTCGGACATGTCGAAGCGCGCGATCCGCCCGCCGTCGCGGCTCCCTGCGGAGAAGAGGAAGTCGGCGAGGGCGCGCGCGAGCTCGGTCTTGCCGACGCCGGTGGGGCCGACGAACAGGAAGGTGGCGAGCGGTTTGTTGCGCGGCTGGAGCCCGGCCTTCACCACGCAGATCGTCTCGGCGACGCGGCGCACGGCCTCGTCCTGGCCGACGACCCGGCCCTGCAGCTGCTCGACGACCTCGCGGAGGTGGAGCGTGCGGTCCTCCCGGAGGAGGAAGGCGGGGACGCCGGTGCGAAGGCTCGCGGCCTCGAACATCGCGTCGACGTCGAGCGTCTTCTTGTCGCTCCCCGAGTGCATCGCGCGGAGCTCCTCGTAGAGGCGCACCGCCTTGCCGGGGAACGATTCATAAGCAAGATATCGATCGGCGAGATCGACGAGCGGCGCGACGGCGTCGTCCGCGAGGATCGGTCCCGGGCGCTTCTTGTCCCACGCGATGCGGCGGCGGAGCGCCTCGCGGGTCTGCTCGGCGTCGAGCGGGGGGACGGCGAGGCGCGAGAGCGACGCGAAGAAGCCGACGTTCTTGCGCTCGGCGCGGTCGACCTCGTCCTCGTGCAGCTCGCCGACGAGCGAGACCTTGCCCGCCTCGAGGAACGGCCGGAGCGCGCCCGGCACGTCGACCGAGCTGCGTCCCCGCTCGCTGAACAGATCGGCGAGGTCGTCGAACCACAGCACCGCGCCGAGGTCGGCCGCGGCCTGCATCACCCGGCGGACCCGCTCCTGCCACTGGCCGAGGCCGCTCATGCCGGCGATGAGCTGTGCGCCCGAGGTCGCGTAGACGACGGGCGCGTTGTGCTTGGCGAGCTCTGCGTCGATCCACGCGTTGAGGAGTGCGCTCTTGCCGACGCGCTCGCGGCCGACGAGGAGCACGCTCTGGCGATCGCCCTCCTTGGCGCTCGTGAGCAGGCTCGAGAGCAGCGCGAGCTCGCGCTCGCGGCCGACGATGGGGGGCGGCTCGCGGCCGTACTGCTTGCGCGCGAGGTGGATCGGTCGCGCCACCGAGTCGAGCACCTTCACGGCGCGCTCGCGCTTCTCCTTCTCGACGAGCCGCTTCTTCAGCGCTGCGGCGCGCCCCTCGGGGCCGTCCTCGCCGCGCACCAGCTCGAGCTCCAGCGGCGCGAGCTCGCTCCGCCGCGACGGCAGGAGCGCGAGGTATGCGCTCGGTCCCTCGCCGCGCGCGAGCCACAGGCGCTTGACCTCCTCGGCGATGCGGCGGTCGATCGCCCAGTCGAACATCTGCTTCGCCGTGGCCTCGTCGTCGGCGCCGGTCTCGAAGCGTTGGTCGATCGCGACGTAGCCGGTGTAGCCGAGCGGCAGGATGACGATCCACGCCTCGGCGCGCACGCGCGCCTCTTTGTCGTTGGGGCGGCTGACGTGCAGCGGCGAGCTCGGGATGACCGCCGTCGAGATCGCGATCGGCGTGCGCATCGCCAGCTTCTTCGGGAGATCCTCGCGCGGCACCACGACCTCGGGCGCGCGCAGGTGGGTGCCCGCGGGGAACGAGAACCGCGCGACCACCTCGGCGCCGGCGATCGCGAGGTGATCGGCGAGCGCGATCTTTTGCTCGAGGAGCGCCTCGTCCTCGTCGGCCACGCTGGCGAGCGCGCCGTCGGCGAGCGGCGCGGTCACCACCTCGCCGCTGCCGAGCGGCCGAACGAAGATCAGCGTGCGGAGGGACAGGGCGGGCAGGGCGGCGATAGTAGCCTACGCTCGCCGGCATGTGGCCCGATCGTCGGCTCCTCGAGCTCCTGAACGTCGAACATCCGATCGTGCTCGCGCCCATGGCCGGCGCGATGGATGCGGCGCTCGTGATCGAGGTGTGCGAGGGCGGCGGGCTCGGGTCGTTGCCGTGCGCGATGCTCGAGCCGGAGAGGATTCGCGAGGAGGTCGGCGCGATCCGCGCGCGCACGCGCAAGCCGCTCAACCTCAACTTCTTCTGCCACACGCCGGCGCGCGGGGACGACGCGCGATGGCGTGAGCGGCTGCGGCCGTATTATGAGGAGCACGGGGTTCCGTCGGCGGCGCCGCCGTTGGCGCGCGTGCCGTTCGACGCCGCGCGCTGCGAGGTCGTCGAGGCGTTGCGGCCGGAGGTCGTGAGCTTTCACTTCGGCCTGCCGGAGCCGGCGCTGCTCGCGCGGGTGCGCGGGGCGGGGTGCCGGGTGCTCGCGTCGGCGACGACGGTGGAGGAGGCACGGTACCTCGCGGACCACGGGGTCGATGCCGTCATCGCGCAGGGCTCCGAGGCCGGCGGGCATCGCGGCATGTTCCTCACTCAAGACCTCTCGACGCAGCTCGGCACCTTCGCGCTCGTGCCGCTCGTGGTCGACGCCGTGCGCGTCCCGGTCATCGCGGCGGGCGGGATCGGCGACGCGCGCGGGATCGTCGCCGCACTGGCGCTCGGGGCCGCGGGCGTGCAGCTCGGCACCGCCTACCTGCATTGCCCCGAAGCGCGCATCACGGCGCTCCATCGCGCCGCGCTCGGGCGCGACACCGCGATCACCAACGTCATGACCGGGCGGCCCGCGCGCGGGATCGTCAACCGCGTGATGCGCGAGCTCGGGCCGATCGGCGACGCGCCGGAGTTTCCGCTCGCGGCCGCTGCGCTCGCGCCGTT
>JALHOE010000331.1 GCA_022843175.1 Deltaproteobacteria bacterium | reverse complement strand
CACGCCCGCGCGTGCTGGAACGCCTCGCGTGCGCCGCGGGCCGCGTCGACGAGCCGGGCGTCTCGCGCGCCGGCGGTGGCCCGCTCGAGCTCCTTCTCGATCGCGGCGAGCGCGTCCGGGGTGCGGCCGAGCGCGCGGAGCACGTCGAGCGAGAGCACGTTGGTGGTGCCCTCCCAGATCGGCAGCACCTGCGCGTCGCGGAGGATGAGCGGGACGCCGGTGTCCTCGACGTAGCCTGCGCCACCGAACGACTCGCACACCTCGCTCGCCACCTCGACCGCCTGCTTGCCGGTGAGCAGCTTGGCGAGCGGGGTGATCACGCGGAGGAGCTCGGCTTCGTGACCCGTGAGCTCGGAGGCCTCCTCGCGGCCGAGGAGCGCGACGGCGCGGAACACGAGCTGGAACGACGCCTCGTACTCGGCCTGCAGGCCGGCGATGGTGTCCACGTGGAGCGGCTTGTCCGACAGCGCCGCGCCGAACTGCACGCGACGACGCGCGTAGTCGCGAGCCAGCGCGATGCCCCGGCGCATCGACGACGTGGCGCAGATCGCGTTCCACGTGCGGGTGATGTTCAACATCGGCGTGATGTTGCGGACGCCGCCGTCGAGGCCGGCGACCGGCGTGGCGAGCGTGCCGTCGAGCGTGAGCTCCGCCGTCGGCACCTTGCGCGTGCCGAGCTTGTCCTTGAGGCGATTGACGAAGATGCCGTTGTTGCCGCCGTCCGCCGCGTAGCGCTCGAGATAGAACAACGCGAGGCCGCGGCCGCCCTCGGGGTTGCCCTCGGGGCGCCCGAGCGTGAGCGCCATCTGCGAGGTGGTGGCCGACGTGAACCATTTGGTGCCGTAGAGCCGGAAGCCCTCGGGGGTCTTGCGGGCGACGGTCTCGGAGATGCCCACGTCCGACCCGCCGGTGCGCTCGGTCATCCACTGGCCGCTCGTCCACGCGAGCTTCGCGTCGCGGCTGAGGAGCCGCGGGACTGCGCGATCGATAAGCTCTTTATTGTTATGCGTCAGGAGCGTCTTCGCGGCGCCGTCGGTCATCGCGAGCGGGCAGCTGTAGACGTCGGTGGACGGGTTGAAGAGATAGAGCAGCGACATCTGGTGCACGCGCGAGAGCGCGCCGTGCCGCTTCTCGTACGCGGTGGCGACGACGCCCTGCTCGGCGGCGATCACCGCGGCCTCGCGCCACAGCGGCGAGAGCTCGATCTGGTCGATGCGGTTGCCCCAGGCGTCCCACTGCACGAGCTTCGGATCGTTCAGACGATCTTCGATCTGCATGCGGAACAGGCGCCCGCCCGCGAGCTCGCCCATGTTCTCGAGCCCGGGCCCGATGGCCTTGAGCACGTCGGGCGGCAGCACCCGCGCGAGGTGACTGCGGAGCACGCGGTCGTCGGTGAACTGATTGCCGAGAACGGGCGGTGCCTGGAAGAACGCCATCACTTCGTCTTTCCCATGGAATGCACGGCGCGCCACTGCGCGGGCGTGACTTTTGTCACCGAGAGACGGGACTTGAGGACGAGCTCCATGCCCGACGTGACCTTGCCCGCCTTGAGCGCCGCGAGCGTGACCGGCGCGTTGAGCGCGTATTCCGGCTCGAGGTCGACGGCGCTCCAATCGCCCTCCTCGGCCGTGGGATCGGGGTACGCCGCGCGCGACACCCGAGCCACTCCGACGACCTCTTTGCCGACGTTCGAGTGATAGAAGAGGCAGAGGTCGCCCACGCTCATCGCGCGGAGGTTGTTGCGCGCCTCGAAGCTGCGGATGCCGTCCCAGCGGGTGCGGCGCTCCTTCTCGAGCTTCGAGAACGGGTATACCGAGGGTTCGCTCTTGATCAGCCAGTAGGCGGGCACGCGGCGAAGCTTAGTCCGTGGTAAGAGGCTCTGCGATGGGGCAGATCGCGATCGCGGGGATCAGCGGTTACACGGGGCAACGAGTGCTCCCTCACCTCGGCGCAGACGCGCGGCTCCTCCTCCGCCCGTCCACCGCCAAGAAGTGGCAGGACCCGCGCGTCGTCTCGGTCGACCTGCTCGACGAGAGCGCGCTCGAGAAGGCGCTCGCCGGCTGCGAGACCATCGTCTGCCTGGTCGGCACCACCAAGGCGCAGTTCGCGCCGGCGCGCGACGGCGAGCACGCGGTCAACTACGACACCGTCGACATCGGCATCCCGAGCGCGCTCGCCCGCGCCGGCAAGCGCGCCGGCTGCAAGCGCTTCGTCCTCCTCAGCTCGTTCGGCATCGAGAAGTCGCCCGGCGCCTACCCCGCCGCCAAGCGCAAGGCCGAGGCCGCGGTGCGCGAGTCGGGGCTCGACTGGGTGATCCTCCGCCCGAGCTTCATCGTGGGCCCCGGTCGCGCCGCGGCGCGCGCGCTCGACGTGCTGTGGGCCCCGGTCAAGCTCTTCGCGCGCGGCATGGCCGACGACTACCGCTCGATCGACGTCGAGACGCTGGCGCGCGCGGTCGTCCGCGCCGCGCAGTCTCCGCAGTGGGACGGGCGAGTCCTCGAGGGGCGCGATCTCCACGCGATCGCGGCGGGCTGATGGAGCTCCAACACCACGTACCGCTCGCACCGCTGACCACGTTCGAGCTCGGCGGCCCTGCCCGCGCGATGTGCACGGTCACGAGCGAAACAGCGCTGCGCGAGGCGATCGCGCTGAAGATGCCGATGTTCGTCCTCGGCGGCGGCAGCAACCTGGTCGTGTCCGATCGCGGCTTCGACGGCCTCGTGGTGCGCATCGGTTCGCGCGGCATCCGCGTGCACGACGACGACTGCGTCGAGGTCGAGGCCGGCGAGCCGTGGGACGACTTCGTCGCGAGCATGGTCGAGCGCGGCCTCACCGGGGTGGAGTGTCTGTCGGGCATCCCCGGCCTGGTCGGCGCGACGCCGATCCAGAACGTCGGCGCCTACGGCCAAGAGGTCGCGCAGACGATCGTGCGCGTGCGCAGCGTCGACGTCGCGACCGGCGAGGTCCGCGAGCGCACGCCCGAGGAGTGTGGGTTCCGCTATCGACACTCGGGCTTCAAAGCGTGGAACGAGGTCGTCACCCGCGTCACGTTCCGCCTCTCGCGGAGCGCGCCCGTGCTTCGCTACGCCGAGCTGCAGCGGGCGCTCCCGGGCGCGCCCGCGCTCCGCGAGGTGCGCGACACGGTGATCAAGCTCCGGCGCAGCAAGTCGATGGTCATCGACCCGCACGACGACAACCGCCGCAGCGCGGGCTCGTTCTTCACCAACCCCATCGTCGCGGCCGCCAAGGCCGACGAGATCGCCGCGAGCTTCCCGGACATGCCGCGGTTCGCGGACGACGCCGGCGTCAAGCTCTCGGCAGGCTGGTTGATCGAGCGCGCCGGAATGGCGAAGGGCACGCGCCGCGGCAACGTCGGCATCTCGAGCAAGCACGCGCTGGCGCTCGTGCACCACGGCGGCGGCAGCGCGCTCGAGCTCCTCGCCCTCGCGCGGGAGGTCGTGGCCGCGGTCCACGCGAAGTTCGGCGTCACGTTGCGCCCCGAGCCAGTGCTGCTCGGGTTTACCAGCGATGAAACGCGGGGTGTCCTTCCCTGACGGCCACGAAGGTGCCGCGACACGTCGCCGTGATCTTCCCCTCGGCCTCCATCGTCGCCTCGATCACGGCGCGGTCCTCGCCCGACTCGGCGACGCGCGCCCGCAGCTTGAGCGGCACCCCGAGCGGCGTGGGCCGCTTGAGCTTGATGGTGTAGTCGGCGGTGACGGTGCACGGCGGCGAGGTCTGCCCGTGCTTGACCATCAGGTGCCACGCGGCGGTCCAGTTGCAGTGGCAGTCGAGCACCGCGCCGATGATGCCGCCGTTGAGCACGCCGGGGAACGCGAGGTGGTGGGCCTCGGGCGTGAACTCGGCGACGACCTCGTCACCCTCGACGTGGCTCTTGATGCGGAGTCCCTTCGCGTTGGAGGGCCCGCACCCGAAGCACTCGTTGTGCGGCGCGTATTGATCCTGGAGCGCGGTCATCGCTCCATGGTAACGCGCCGCTACTTGAGCGTCGCCGCGAGCAGGCTGATGTAGCCGGCCGCTGCGGTCTTCGTGATCTTGACCACGACGCGGCCGGTCGACGCGACCGGGCGATACTTGATCTCGACCCAGTACATCTTGTTGTCGGTGCCGTCGGACGCGCCGGGCGGCGGGAGGGTGCCGCTCCACGCCGTCGCCGAGGAGTCGTTGAGGCTGATGTTCACCGTCGCGCTCGTCTTGGCGCCGCCGACGAGCGCGTGCCGCCACGCGCCGTAGACCTTGAGCGTGCGCTCCGCTGTCGAGTCGCCGGCGGCGTCGAACTGGAAGAACTCCGCGTTGGCGTCGTGGTAGATGCCCTCGTCGGTGTTGGTCACCGAGGCCGTGGGCGTGCCCCCCGTCCACGAGAACCGGGACGGATACATGGTGAAGCGCGTCGCGCCGCCGATGGTGCCCTTCACCAGCGCCGTGGCGCCGGACTTGTGGTTCCAGTTGCCCGCCGCGCCGAGGCCCCAGTGCGCCCAGTCGATCGTGCCCTCGGTCGAGAGGTTGATCGAATACGAGGCCGCCGGCTGCTCGCCGTAGGTGACCTTGAGCACGCCGACCGCCGGCGTCTCGGGCGCGGTGTCGGCGACGGAGGTGTCGGGGACGAAGGTATCGGGGACGAAGGTATCGGGGACAAACGTGTCGGGAACGAACGTATCGGGAACGAACGTGTCGGCGACGAACGTGTCGGCGACGAACGTGTCGGCGACGAGCGTATCGGCGACGAACGTGTCGGCCACGAACGTGTCGGCCACGAACGTGTCGGCCACGAGCGTGTCGGCCACGAGCGTGTCGGCCGCGAGCGTGTCGGCCACGAAGGTGTCGCCGCCGCCGGCAGAGTCCGCTGCGCCGGTGTCGCCGCCGGCGCCGGTGTCGCTCTCGACCGCGGTGTCCGGGCTCTCGCCGGTGTCACCCATCGTCGAGTCCTCGGTCACCGAGGTCTCGCCGCTCGCCGACGTGTCGAGCACGTCTTCGAGGAAGTTGGGGTCGCCCGCGATGCCCTCGGAGGAGAGCGAGCAGCCGGTGGAAGCGAGGGTTAGCGCCAGCGCAATGCGACGAAGCACCCGCACAGCGTGACCGGACTTTTGCATTCGCGCCAGTCCCCAAGGGTGCGCCACGGGTGCGATTGATGCTACGCAGGCTCCGCGTCGTGGAACTGCCGATTGACCCCCTGCTTCCCGACATCCGCCGCGCGGTTCGAGAGCGCTCGGTGTTGGTCCTGCAGGCGCCGCCGGGCGCGGGAAAGACCACCCGGGTGCCGCCGGCGCTCCTTGAGCTGAGCGACGGCGAGATCGTCGTCCTCGAACCGCGTCGTCTCGCCGCGCGCCTCTCGGCCAAGCGCGTCGCCGAGGAGCTGTCGGTGAAGCTCGGCGACCTCGTGGGGTACGACGTCCGCTTCGACCGCGCGATCGGCCCCCGGACCCGTCTCTCCTACGTCACCGAGGGCATCCTCACGCGACGCCTCCTCGACGATCCCGAGCTCCGCGGCGTGTCGTGCGTCGTCCTCGACGAGTTCCACGAGCGGCACCTGCAGAGCGATCTCGCGCTCGGCCTCCTGCGTCGCCTGCGCGGTCGGGTCGCGATCGTCGTGATGTCGGCGACGCTCGACGCGGGTCCCGTCGCCGCCTTCCTCGACGCGCCGATCATCACCAGCGAGGGCCGCACCTTCCCGGTCACCATCGAGCACCTCCCCCGCCCCGACGATCGACCGCTTCCGTCGCAGGTCGCGAGCGCCGTCCGCGAGCTGGTCAAGCAAGGGCTCGACGGCGACGTGCTGGTGTTCCTCCCCGGCGCCGCCGAGATCCGCAAGTGCGCCGAGGCGTGCGCGTCGATCGGGGTGCCGATCGCGCAGCTGCACGGCGATCTGTCGCCCGCCCTTCAGGACGCGGCGATCGCGCGGAGCGATCGGCCGAAGGTGATCCTCTCGACCAACGTCGCCGAGACCTCGGTCACGATCGAGGGCGTCGTCGCGGTCATCGACTCGGGGCTGGCGCGAATCGCGGCGCACGATCCGTGGAGCGGGCGCACCACGCTCGAGGTCGCGAAGATCTCGCGGGCGTCGGCGACGCAGCGCGCCGGTCGCGCCGGTCGCGTGCGCCCCGGCCGCGCGATTCGCCTCTACACCAAGGGCGACTTCGACACCCGCAGGGAGCACGACGCGCCCGAGGTCGCGCGCGTCGACCTCGCCGAGGCGGTCCTCGGGATGGCCCGCTCGGGGATCGATCCGCGCACGTTCGACTGGCTCACGCCGCCCCCCGCGGGCGCGCTCGACGGCGCGACGGCGTTGCTGCGCCGCCTCGGCGCGCTCGACGACAGCGGGATCACCGCCACCGGCAAGCGCATGCTGCGCTTCCCCCTCGCCCCTCGGCTCGCGCGGATGATCGTCGAGGCCGAGCAGCGCGGCGCCGCCGAGGACGCGTGCATGGCGGCCGCGATCCTCTCCCACGGCCGTGACATCTACGTGCGCGGGAGCACGCCCACCGGCACGACCGAGTGCGATCTCTCGGTGCGGATCGGCGACCTCCACGATCAGTATGGCGTCGACCGCGGCGCCGCCGCGCAGATCGAGCGAATCCGCGCGCAGCTGTCGCGCATCGCCGACCGTTCGCGCGGCGCCGAGGATCAGGACGTCGCGTTTCGCCAGTCGGTGCTCGCGGGCTTCCCCGATCGCGTGGCCAAGCGGCGCACGGCCGCGGACGGACGCCTCGGCGGGAGCCGCGAGCTGCTCCTCGCGACCGGCGGTCACGCCACCCTCGCCGAGTCGAGCGTGGTGCGGACCGCGCCGTTCGTCGTGGCCGTCGAGGCGATGGATCGCAACGGCGCGACGGTGGTGTGGCTCGCGACCGCGATCGAGCCCGACTGGCTGTTCGAGCTCGACGTGCGGGAGACCGTCGAGGTGGCGTGGAACGGCAAGGCCGAGCGCGTCGAGGCGGTCGAGCGGATCATGTACGACAAACTGGTGATCGACGAGCGGCCGGCCGGTCGCTCCGCCGATCCGCAGGTGGCGCGCCTGCTCGTGGAGCGCGCCATCGCGCGGGGGATCGGCGCCTTCGTCGAGGGCGATGCGCTCGACGATCTGCGCCTGCGGATCGAGTTCGCGCGCCAGCAGGACGCGTCGCTCCCGTCGCTCGACGACGAGGCCCTCCGCGCGCTCCTCGTGACGACGTGCGAGGGCAGCCGCTCCTTCGACGACCTCCGCGCCGCCGGCCTGCTCGACGCGATCCGCGCCTCGATCGGGCACGCGGCGCTCGCGCGGGTCGACGAGCTCGCGCCCACGCACGTCGCGCTCGGCAACAAGCGGCGCGTGAAGGTCGAGTACGTGGCGGGTCAGGCACCCGCGATCTCGTCGCGCCTGCAGGACTTCTTCGGCAGCACGGACACGCCGCGCGTCGGCCGCGTGCCGGTCGTGCTCCACCTGCTCGCGCCCAACGGACGCGACGTGCAGGTGACGACCGACCTCGGCGGCTTCTGGGACAAGCACTACCCGACGATCCGCAAGGAGCTGATGCGCCGGTACCCGCGCCATTCCTGGCCCGACGACCCGCGCACCGCGGCGCCGCCGGAGCCCCGTCGTCCGCGGTGAACGCCCGTAGGAGTCCAGGCGCTCGCTGACGCGCGCGCCTATCAGCCCTCAATCCCCATACGCGCGTCCAGCCAGGCGCGCGCGTCAGCAGCGCCTCGATCCGACGTCACCTACACGCGC
>JALHOE010000330.1 GCA_022843175.1 Deltaproteobacteria bacterium | reverse complement strand
CATGGCGCGCGCGCCCTCGCCGAGGGCCTCGAGCCGGCGGCCGATGATCGCGTCGATGCGCGGCGCGCTCGGCAGCTCGAGCACCTCGGTCTCGAAGCGCCACTGCCCGCGCTCGTCGCGGCGCAGGCTGCCGTCGCCGATCGCGGAGCGGAGGTACTCGGCGACGAAGAACGGGTTGCCGCCGGAGAAGCGGGTGAGCGCGGCGATCCACGCGGGCGGCGGATCGACGAGGGCGAGCATGTCGCGCACCAGCACCCGCACGTCGTTGCCGTCGAGCCGCGCGAGCTCGACCCGGAGCGACCACGGCCGCCGCTCGAGCAGCCGGATGCCGATGTTGTCCTCGTCGACGCGGTAGGTCGCGACGATGAGCATGCCCTTGTCGTCGAACCAGTCGCTCGGAAGGCTCGCGAGGAAGCGGAGAGTGAGCTCGTCGGCCCACTGCAGGTCGTCGAGCACGAGCACGCACGGCCAGGTGGAGCCGTAGGCCTCGAGCAACGAGGCGAGCGCGGCGAACAACCGCCGCTGCATGCCCTCGCCAGTGAGCGACTCGCCCTCGCTGCGCGCCGGCAAAGAGGGCAACGAGGCCAGGCGCGGCTCGACGGTCGCGAGGATGCGACCGTTGTCGCCGAGGAGCTTGGGGGTGAGCGACGGATTGGCGATGCACGCGTCGGCCACCGCCTGGAGGATCGCGCGAAAGGGGTGGAGCACCGGTCGCTCGGCGGCGCCCGGCGCACCGCAGGAGGAGGCGAGGATTTGCACGCCGTACGCCGAAGCCTGCCGCGCGGCGTGCATCGCGAGGTACGTCTTGCCGATCCCGCTCTCGCCGGCGATGAGCACCACCGAGCCCTTGCGACCGAGCGCGCGCGCGAGCCGCTCGTCGATCGCCGCGAGCGCGGCGGAGCGGCCGATCATGCGCGGTCGGTAGAGATAGCCGCGCGGGGTGATGGTGCTCTCCCACGCTGCCGCGCGCGCCCCGTGCGCGGCGAGGATCGGGACGAGCTCGGTCGCGTGACCGAAGCGCTCCTTCGGATCCTCGGCGAGGAGGCGCATCACCATCTCGTCGATCGCGCGGGGCACGTCGCGCGCGATCAGCGTCGGGGGGAGGATCGAGGGGCCGCGCGGCAGCCGCCCGGTGAGCAGCTCGTACAGGATGACGCCGAGGGCGAAGAGATCGGAGCGAGCATCCGCCAGGTCGCCGCGCGCCTGCTCGGGCGACATGTAGCCGAGCGTGCCGCCGGTGAACCCGAACGGGTCGTCGATCGACTCCCGGCCCTCGTCCCCCGCGAACCGGCGAAACAAGCCGAAATCGAGCAGGCGCGGCTGGTCGCCGTCCATGATGAACACGTTGGCCGGGGTGAGGTCGCGGTGGACGATCCCCTCGCCGTGGATGAACGCGAGGGTCGCGCACAGCCGCCGGACGATGGTGAGGATCTCCTCGAGCTTGCCGAAGCCCGCGAGCGGCTGCTCCGTGAGCTGGGTGTCCGACCCCGCCGCGCGGATCTGAGTGAGCAGCGCCGAGACGACCGGCTGCGTCGCCGACAGGTTCCCGTCGATCCGCGTCGTGCGGGTCTCGGAGACCTCGTCCTTCGGGACGCGCAGCGCGCGGCTGTAGGCCGAGAGCGTCTCGCCCTCGAGGAGCGGCATCGCGTACCACGGGATGCCCTCGCGCACGCCAGCGTCGACGATCCGCACCACGCCGGGGTGGTCGAGCCGCTGCAGCGCGTGGATCTCGCGCCGCAGACCCATGAGGTCGAACTCGCGCTGCTTGGTGACGGTCTTGACCGCGACGCGCTCGCCGGTGTCGACGTGCTCCGCGCGGTAGACGACGCCCATGCCGCCGCGACCGAGCACCGAGACCACCCGGAACGTCCCGAAGTGCTCGGGGGGTTCGCTCGTGGTCTCGGTCAGCACCCGCTCATGCTGCACCCCGAGCGCCCTGCAGAGAAAGAGAGAACGCTCGCTCGGGCCCTGTTCCCACTGTTGTACGCTCTCTGCATGGCCGAGCGCGCTCGCACAACCTTGGCTCTGCTCACGCTTCTCGTCGGGTGCACCTACAACACCAACGCCCCGAACAACTTCGGCAAGTCCACCGAGCAGCCACCCGAGAAGAAGATCGAGCGGACTCCGCAGCAGTGGTGCCTCGACTACTGCAACCGCCTCCGCAGCTGTTGGGAGCCCGGCAAGAACGGGATGAGCCCCGACCAGGCGTTCGAGGACTGCAAGAAGACCCACGACGGCTGCAACGTCACGAAGAAGGACGCGGTCCTGTGCTGCGCCGAGCTGACTCTGTGCGGCGACTTCTTCCAGTGCAGCAAAGAGGGCGCCCCGGCGGGGTGTTGAGCTAGAAGCCGCCGAAGTCCGCGTAGACCGCGGCGTGGTCCGAGGCGGCGAAGGTGCGGGCGCCGTCGTCGTGGGCGACGCGGAAGGAGCGGGGCTCGAAGCGGGAGAAACCGCTGTTGGCGGTCGCGACGTAGAGGTGATCGATGGCGGAGCCCCTGCCCTCGAACCAGTAGGTCGCGATCTGATCGTCGGGGAGCGAGCCGGACGTACGCGCGAGCGCACCGCCGACCTCGAGCTCGAGCAGCGGGGGTGATCCCGGCGTGTCGTTGAGGTCGCCGCCGAGCACCAGGAGCGCGCCGGGGTTCTCCGTCGCGGCTGCGGCGACGACCTCGCGCGCGCCGCGGGCCTCGGCCCAACGGCGGCCCGGGTCGTCGCTCGACTTGGAGCGGAAGTGCGCGCAGAACACGATCGCCCGCTTGCCGCGCACGTCGAGGTGCACCTCGAGGAGCTCGCGCGTGAAGTTGGTGGCCGAGCCGTCCGGTCGGTAGAGCGTGCGGCTCCGGTGACGCTTGGTCTCGAGCAGCGGCAGGCTCGAGATCAGCCCCACGTCGACCGACGCCGTCTGGCCGATCTCGCCGAGCACGTGGGTGACATACCCGGGCATCTTGCCCGCGACCTGGTCGAGCAGCGGCTGCGTCTCCACCTCCGCGAGGCAGACCGCGTCCGGGCGGAGCGACAGCAGGCGCTCGGCGAGCGTGGCGGTGCGCGACTCGATCTGCGCCGAGGTCGCCACCGCCTCGAAGTCGTCGCGGCCGCATGCGCCCGAGTCGCACCGCTCGTCGAACAACCGCCGCACGTTGAACGCCGCGATGCGGATCGCCCCCGGCGGCGGCCCTGCGATGGCAGCATCGGCAGTATCGCTCACGGCCGCGTCCACCGGCGGCCGCACCCCGGCGGGCTGCGACGGCTCGGTGGCACAGCCGAGCACCGAGGAGAGGAAGAGAGCCCGGAGCACGCTAGATCTCCGACGTGGCCAGGTGCACGTGGTCGACGGGGCCGCGCGCGCCCGGCAGACGCATGGCGTAGATCGTACAGCGGGCGCCGCGCTCGATCCCCTGCCCCGCGAGCCAGCGCACGTGCTCGTCGAGACGCGGGTCGACTGCGAAGCAACAGGTGGTGTCCTCGTCGAGCCGCTCGCCGCAGCGCTTGAGGTAGGCGCCGAAGCCGCCGCGGGCGCGCCCCGGGCCGATCGGCAGGTGGTGGAGCGGCCACGGCTGCCCCGTCGATTCGAGCCGCAGATCCTTGCGGCCGGCGGTGCTCACGATCTCGTCGTCGCCGAGCGGGCTCAGGTCGAGCCCGACGCCGCGCGGCGGCCCCGGCGCGTGCGCGAGATCGAGGCCGGCGAGCTGCGCCGGCTTCACGAAGTAGACCGAGAGCTCCGCCGTCGGACGCGCGAGGCGCATGACACGATTGAAGCCGCGCGCGCTGCGCATCACGTCGCCGCGGTCTCCGCGCATCGCCGCGCCGTAGAGGATCTTCGAGCGTCGCACGATCGGGAAGCGGAACAGGCTCATCCCGGTGCGCATCATCTTCGGTCCGACGCCGCGGCCGCGGTGCGACGCGCGGATCTTGTAGTCGGCGAGGTAGAGCGACTGCAGCATGCGGTCGCCGAGCCGCGCGGTGCGGACGATGCCGCCGAAGGTGCCGATCAGGAGCTCGTCGTCGAACGCGAGGAGGAAGCCGCTCTCGTCGGGGTGGGAGGTGTTGGCGAGCGCGGCGAAGAACTGACCATACCGCTCGCCGTGGTCGATGCAGAATCGATCGCGGCCGTCGTCGATCGGGTATTTGATGCCGCGCTCGAGCGCGCGAAGCTGCTGCTCGTAGGGGCCGAGATCGCGGGCACGCACGGGGATGACACGGATGCTCATTGGCGGACGCCGACCTCGATGCGCTCGTAGAACAGGCTCTGATCGCGGGCGAGGAGATCTTGCCCGAGCGCGTCGTCGAAGCGGAAGTGCGGAGCGAAGAAGGCGCGGAGATCGCGCCGGTTGTTGAGCTGGCGGAGGAGCACCACGCTCCCCGGCTCGGCGGCGGTGAGCGCCGTCGCCCACGCGGCCACCAGCCCGTCGTCCGACCAGTCGAAGACGTTGGACAGGCTGAACAGATCGAAGCGCTCGAGGTGCGGGACGTCGAGCAGCGAGCCCTCGACGAGGGTGAGCGGCGCGCGCTCGACGGCGGTGATGTAGGGCGGCAGCGCGGCCCGGCGATACATCCCACGGAAGACGTGATCGAGGAACGGGTTGCTCCCCTCTCGCCCGAGGCCACGCTCGAACGCGCGCTGGAAGTAGCCGGGGTAGGAGCCGGGCGCGGCGTGTTGCGTCGCCGCGGGACCGAACATCGCGTGGAGGAACGCGTCGTTGAAGGTGGTGTGGAACGCGGCGGGCCAGTACGGGTTCTGGAAGTCGAGCGGCGTGACGAACTCGTCGACGAAGCGGCGAAGCACGCGAAACAGGCCCTCGAACGCGCCGATCTCGTGCAAGCCCTCGGTGCTCTCCACCCCGAGCGCGGCGAGATCGCCCCGCGCACGCGCCGCCCGCTTGGCCTCGACGTGGGCGAGCTGCGTCGGGTTCAGGTCGAACGCGGTGACCGCGTCGACGTCGGCGCCGGTCAGCGTCAACGCGGTGCACCCGCCGGACGCGACGATCAGCGGCCGGCGCCGGGCGAAGCGACGGACGAGCTCGAGCTCGAGGGCGGGATCCTCCCGCACGACGGCGAACTTCAGCGGCGGGGCCATCTCGGTCGCATGGTAGTCTGAGCCGGCCGATGAGGGAGTACGTGCGAGAGCTCAGGGCGCGCCTCGACGCGCCACGCAGCGCCTATTTCGCTTCGCTCGGGGAGATCCCCCGCGCGGACTTCCTCGAGACCCAGGTGCAGTTCCTCTCGGCGGTCGCCCACTTCGCCAAACCGATGGAGATCCTGTCGGGGCGCCTCGCGGCCGAGCACCGCACGTCGCTCACCGACAACATCGCCGACGAGCACGGCCACGGCGACAAGAGCCAGTCGCACGAGCGCACGTTCATCGATCTCCTCACGCGGCTCGGCGTGCCCGAGGCGTCGCTTCCGAGCTACGTGCCGTGGCCCGAGGTCGACGCGTTCAACGCCACGCTCACCGGCACCTGCACCACCGAGCACCCGCTCACCGGCGTCGCGATGCTCGCGATCATCGAGGACATCTTCGCCGATCTCTCGGCGCGCCTCGGCCGGGCGATCGTCGAGCGCGGGTGGCTCGCGCGCCCCGAGGTCGTGCACTACGCGACCCACGAGGTGCTCGACGTGCACCACGCCGAGTCGTTCTACCAGGTCGTCGAGCCGAGCTGGCCCGAGCCGGCGGTCGCGCGCGGCCTCGAGCTCGGCGGCTATATCTTCGTGCGCATGTACGACGACTTGTACCGCGCCCGCGCCCGCCGCTGGCGGCGGTGACGAAATCCGCCCGAAAGACGATGTAAGACCTCTCGGGTCCGGTGGATGCGCATTCTCGGGCGAGACCGGCGTGCGCAACCCACGTCATCTTCGCAGCCCGCGCGCTGCCAGTTGGCTAGAACTATCGGGGCCTGATGGCGAAGATGTCCGTTCCGTCGATGCCGGTTCGATCCCCCGCTCGCGTGCGCGACCTTCGCGCGAAGCTCGCCGCGGCGGCAGTTGGCGTGCTGGCCTGGTCGGTGCCGTCGGCCGCGTCCGCCTACCAAGTCGTCGTCGGGCTTGGCTCCACCGCCGACAAGAGCGCCACCATTGCGATGGCAGACCGTTCGGCGTGGCCGGTCGTCGCCGACAATTCCTGGGGGCCGCTCGCCAATCTGGTTCCGATAGGAACCCTGCCACGCAGCCAGCAAAAAGCGGTCTTCGACAACTTCAAGAACAAGCTGGCGATCTCGGAGCTCCCCTACCCGTCGATTCGATGGACGAGCAGCCAGCCGGACATGGACTTCGTCCAGAGCTTCGGCTTCACCATTCCTTACGTATTCGTTCTCTATGAATACGACGAGCGAGTGAAGATCCAGGGGAAGGCGACCGCCGATT
This sequence comes from Deltaproteobacteria bacterium, assembly GCA_022843175.1. GTDB lineage: Bacteria > Myxococcota_A > Polyangia > Polyangiales > JADJMO01 > JALHOE01. The sequence goes on along the minus strand of JALHOE010000330.1, from coordinate 1,392 downwards.
CGTTGGCGAAGGCGGGCGTCATCGACTCGATGTTGACGCGCGACGAGATTCTCAAGGTCAAAGGGCGTTTTCCTAAGTCGACCTTGCTCATGAATACCCGTTCCTGGACGCGCAACCGCGTCTATCTCGAGAGTGTCCAAGACGTCCTCCAAGGGATCACGATCGAGTTCATGGCGAACAGCACGCCCGACGTCGTCGCCAAAGAGGTGGCGCCGTTCGCGGTTTGGGCCCACAAGCTCGACAAGCACCTGATGATCCTTCTCCCGCCGATGCCGACCGACAACCTCGACGACCGATACGTCAAGTCGGTCACGACGTTTGCGCAGGCGCTCTACGACGCGAACCGCACTCTGCTGCCAGCGGGCTGGATGGCGCGGAACAAGATCTTGTTTGCCCCGGCGAACTACACGTGGGCCACAAGCCTGCTCACGTACATTCCAGAAGACGGAAAGAACACGGTTCTCGCGGCCGCGAAGCAACTCCTCGCGATGCGCGCAAAGCTAGAGGCATCGCCAGCTCCTCCCGACGCGGGCGTCATCGACGGTGGCACCGACGCGGCATCCTCGGACAGTGGCTCGCCCGCCGACGCTGCAGCGGCGAGTGACGCGACGGCTGGTGACGCCAGCGCCGATGACGTGTCCATCGGCGATTCGAGCTCCGGCGGCGAGGACACGGGGGAGGGTGCGGACGGCTCGCCGGGGACGACCAAGGATCCCGACGGCGGGCAAATCGATACCGAGGGTTCCGACGCGACGTCGTGCGCCACTTCGTCGCATAGCAATTGGAGCGTTGGCGCGCTTGGTTGGGTCGGCGTTGCAGCACTGTTGCTACGTCGGCGAGCAAGGCGCGCGCAACCGATGTAGGACGCGCCCGTCGACGGCGCGGTTGCGCATCGGTACGATCGCGGCGAGCGATGAGCTTCGACTTGTTCCTCTGGGATCCACCGCGCGGTGAAGCCGATGACGAATCGGTGCGTGCACGCTACGAGCGCGCCTGCGAAGGGTTGGAGGACGACGACGACGACGCGGCCGGCGAGAGCCCGCGTGTCAACGCGTTCTTCGAAGAGCTGCTCGCCCGCTTTCCCCACCTCGATCGGATTCTGGAGTCGGAAGTCGATGCCTCGCCCTGGAGCTGCGGTCCGGAGCGCGGCGACCGTTGGGTGTCGCTCACCATCCGATGGGGTGAGAGCGGCGACGAGGTCGTTGCTCTCGTCGGCGCGCTCGCCGAGAAGCACCGCGTACTGCTCTACGATCCGCAGGGCGACGAAGTCACCCGTGTCACCGATCGCTTGAGAGCGCGGGAGCCTGACGAGGTCGTCGGCTTCTGATCGAATCGCATTCGTCGTCGCCATCGCGCGCGCCGACGGTGTAGATCGCACGGGCTGGAGAAGGT
>JALHOE010000329.1 GCA_022843175.1 Deltaproteobacteria bacterium | reverse complement strand
GGGGGACGGCGCGCGAAGCGCGCCGAGGGGGGGCACGCGTCGGGGGGTGAGGATCCCCCCCTGAGCGGCGAAGCCGCGAGTTGGGGGGGACGGCGCGCGAAGCGCGCCGAGGGGGGGCACGCGTCGGGGGGTGAGGATCCCCCCCTGAGCGGCGAAGCCGCGAGTTGGGGGGGACGGCGCGCGAAGCGCGCCGAGGGGGGGCAACCGCCCCTCATCGCAGGAACCCCCCGCGGCGGAACACCTGCAGGATCAGGTCGTCGAACTTCTCGTCGACCGAGGCCTTGAAATAGGGAACCTGCTTGAGCGTGCAGAAGACCTCGATCTCTTTGAGGTACGCGTCGTACGCGGCGGCGTACTTGTCGAGGACGCCCTTGGTGATGGTGACCTCGCGCTCGACGCCGGTCTCGACGTCGTAGATGCGCACGTCGCCGTTGAGCTCGGGGTGCGCGTCGGCCGAGTCGGTCACGTGCAGCACGAACGGTTCGAACTTGTTGTAGCGAAGGACGTTGATCGCCTGCTCGAAGCCCTTCGGGTCGAACAGGTCGCTGATCAACACCGCGAGCCCGCGGCGCTTGTTCTGCGCGACGAATTGCTTGAGGGCGTCCTCGAGGCCGGTGGCGCCCTCGGCCTCGATGCCGCGAAGGAACTCGAAGACGCGGTGGATGCGCTGCTTGCCGCGGGTGGTCGGCATGCGGCCCTTCACCCGGTTGGTGAGCGCGACGACGCTCACGCGGTCGAGGTTGGACAGGCCGATGTAACAGAGCGCCGCGGCGAGGCGCCGCGCCTGGTTGAACTTGGGGCCGCGGAGCACCGTGGCGTCGCTCTTGTTCATGTCGAAGCCCATCGACCGCGAGCAGTCGACGAGGAGGTAGATCGAGAGATCTTCTTCTTCTTCGAAGAGGCGAAGGAGCAGGCGGCCGAAGCGCTGGTAGACGTTCCAGTCGAGGTAGCGGAAGTCGTCGCCGGGGTTGTACTCGCGGTGGTCGGCGAACTCGATTCCGGAGCCGGTCTTCTTGGTGCGCCGCTCGGCGCGCATGCGGCCCGCGAACACGCGCCGCGACACGATCGCGAGGTATTCGAGCTTCCTCTGGAATTCGTCGTCGAACAGGTCCTCGCTCGCCGCGATCGCCCGCGCGCGCGCGCTCCCGGCCCGAATGGACGCGGGCGTCTTGCTCTTGATGAAGTCGAGGAGGCCCATTGTCGAGGGTCAGCTCACGCCTTGGCCTCGGGTAGAGACTCGATGATTCCCTCGATGACCTGGTCGGAGCGGACGCCCTCGGCCTCGCCCTCGAAGTTGAGGAGCACGCGGTGGCGGAGCGCCGGGAGGGCGACCTTGCGCACGTCGTCGATCGAGGCGGCGAAGCGGCCGTCGAACAGCGCGTTGATCTTTCCGGCGAGGAGCAGCGACTGCGCGCCGCGCGGCGACGCGCCGAAGCGGACGTAGCGCTTGGTGAGCGGGTGCGCGTCGGTCGTGTCGGGGTGGGTCGAGCGGAGCAGGCGGATCGCGTAGTCCTGCACGTGGCGCGCGACGGGGACGTCGCGGACGAGCTTCATCATCTCGAGGATGCGCGGCCCGTCGAGCACCGGCTGCACGTCGATGTCCTGCGCGCCGGTCGTGCGCTCGAGGATGTCGTGCAGCTCCTCCCGGTCCGGGAAGGGGACGTTGAGCTTGAAGAGGAAGCGATCGAGCTGCGCCTCGGGCAGCGGGTAGGTGCCCTCCATCTCGAGCGGGTTCTGCGTGGCGAGCACGAGGAACGGCGGGTCGAGCTGGTAGCTCTTGTTGCCGACGGTGACGACCTGCTCCTGCATCGCCTGCAGCAGCGCGGACTGCGTCTTCGGCGTGGCGCGGTTCACCTCGTCGGCGAGGATGATGTTGCCGAAGATCGGGCCCTTGCGGAACGAGAAGATTTTGCTCCGGTTCTCGTCCTCTTCGATGATCGTCGTGCCGAGGATGTCGGCCGGCATCAGGTCGGGCGTGAACTGGATGCGCGAGAAGTCGAGCGACAGCGCGCGCGCCATCGTGCGCACGAACATCGTCTTGCCGAGGCCGGGCACGCCCTCGAGCAGCGCGTGACCGCCGGCGAGCAGGCAGGTGATGGCGCCGTCGACGACCTCGCGGTTGCCGACGATGACCTTGCCGACCTCGTTGCGCAGCTTGTCGATCGAGACGCGAAACGCGTCGACCGCCTTGTGAACGACGCTGCTGCTCGGGGCGGCGGAGACGGGGGCGGTGTTCGGGTCGCTCATCGTGGTTCCTTCGAAGGTCGGCAGCGTAGCGGAGCCGCGACCATAGGGGAGCGGGTTGTCGAGGGCGCGACAACCCGCTCGCTGATGCTCGCGGCTCCGGTGGAAACGGGGTTAGTCGCGCGGGCGAATGAGGTCGAAGTACCGCCGCACGTAGAAACGATAACCGGCGGGGATCTCGTCCTGTTTCAGCGCTTCTTCGGCGACCGTCTTGTACTCGGCGTAGACCTTCTTGTAGCCCTTCACCACGAAGCCCTTGTCGGCCGCGCCGAGGATGACCTCGCTGCGCTTCGGTCCCTTGCCCGCGTCCTGGCCGGCGATCTGGGTGTCCTGCGTGCCGACCTTGTTCGCGGTCTTCTTGCCGAGCATCTTCGGATCGTGGCCGACGCCCCAGCCGGGCCCGGGCTGCTTGCCGTCGCCGGGCTGGTTGCCGCCGGGCTGACCGCCCGCGCCGGGCGCGCCGCCGCCGGGCAGCGGGATCGGCTTGCCGTCGGGGCCGAGCGTCCAGTCCTTGGGCTCGCCGTCGTCGCCGTCGCCGTCGCCGTCGCCGTCCTGATCGCCCTTGTCGTCGCCGCCGCCGTTGGGATCGCCGTCGGGGTTGAACTTGCCCATCTTGCCGGGCTTCTTGCCCTTCTTTCCCTTGCCGCCCTTGCCGCCCTTGGCCTTCTTCATGAAGTCCTTGAGCTTCTGCAGCTGCTCGGGCGTGAGCTTGCCCTGCTGCACCAGTAGGTCGTGCAGCTCCTTGAGGCGCTGGCGCAGCTCCTCTTTCTCTTCGGCGGTGAGGTCGTCCTCCGCCATCTTGTTGATGTCGTCGGCGCCGGCGTCGAGATCGGACCCGGCGAGCCCGAGGTCCTTCATGATGTCGGCGGCGGCCTGCTCGAGGTCGCGATCGAGCTTCTCGAGCTGACGATCGGCCGAGGCCATCTGCTTCTCTTCGCGATCGAGGCGCTCGAGCTCGCGCTCCTTGGCCTTGCGGTCCTTCTCCTGCTCGGGCGTCTCCTTGCCGCCGTTCTTCTCTTTGTCGGCGCGCATCTTCTCGAGGTCGGCGACGAGCTTGTCGCGCTTGGCCTTCATCTCGGCGAGCGCCTTCTCCTTGTCGCGATTGGCGGCCTTCTTGAGCGCGTCGGCGAGCTGCTTCTTCTGATCCTCGCTGAGCTTGAGCTGGTTGGACTTGAGCTTGGCGGCGAGCTCCTTGAGCTTCTTCTCCGCCTCCTTCTTGTCGCCCTTCTCGAGCGCGTTGCCGACGTCCTTGGTGAGGTCGTTCTTCTTGAGCTCGGAGCCGACCTTCTTCATCGCCTCTTCGAGGGCCTTCTTATCGAGCTCGCCGCTCTTCTTGAGCTTGGTGTCGAGCTCCGCCATGCGGCGGAAGGCTTCGTTGCGGTCGATGCGGTGGTTCTTGAGGTCCTCGACGAGCTTGTTGAACTCGGCGACGGCGGCCTTCATGTCGTCGTCGGCGTGCGGCTGGTCCTTGAGCTGATTGGCGAAGTCGGCGAGCGCCTCGAGGTCGTCCGGGTCCATCTCGAGCGCGTTGATGGTGGGCGCCTGGACCTCGGCGATGTGCTTGCGCACCTCGAGGCCGGCCACGACGGCGATGACGCCGGTGAGCGCGACCACGGCGACGAGATCGCGCGGCATCGGGATCGCCACGGCCTTCGACGGATGGGCCTTTTCGGCGTGGGCGAGGCCGTCGTTGATCGCGGCGCGCTCGAAGTCGTTCTTGGCGCCGGCGGTCGCGAAGGCGATCGCCGTCGCGATGCGGTCGCGCAGGCCGGCCTGGCGATCGAGTGCGATGGCGCCGGCGAGCGGCGGGAGCTTGCGCAGCCAGGCGACGACCGCGGCGACGAAGGGCGCCATCGCGATGACGATCAGCAGACGGCGCGCCGTCGGATCGGTCATGCGGGTGGTCTTGGCCGCGGCGAGCACGACGGCGGCCGCGAGCAGCGAGATCGCAGCCGCGGTGGTCCCGGCCGACAGCGCGCGCCCGAGGCGCATGCGCATTTCGGCGACGCCGGCCAACCGGCGCAGGCGCGAGACATCCGTGCCCCTCCGAGAGCGGGGCGACAGCTCGACGGCCGGTGCGGCCTCCGGCTCCGATCCGCTACGGACGTCCTTCTTCCCGCTCATTCGCGATCTCCTAGGGGCTCAAGACGGATAAGCGCTCGAAAAGTTCCAGGCAGCGTAGCCGGCGTGGGGTGAACGAGCGAGGGGCCGCCTCCCATCCGACCAACGGAGCGGCGCGGCCTTGGCCTACGGGCGAGGACGGAGATCCCGAACCCGACCGTGCGTAACGCGCAGAGGGACCGCGCGACGCGGGGCGAACGTGCCCGGCCGTGACGCGCGAGTGCGACCCCCACGTACGTGCGACGTGCGGTTCCCCGCTCGGTTGCGCCGGCGTACACTCGCGCGACCAATGTCGACTGGCCATCGCCGCCTCGGAGAGCTCCTCGTCCGCGAAAACCTCATCTCGCTGCAGCAGCTCCGGCAGGCGCAGGACGAGCAGAAGAAATCCGGTCTCCCGCTCCAGGCCGCGCTCGCCAAGCTCGGATACGCGAGCGAGACCGAGATCACGCAGTTCCTCTCGCAGCAGTACCGCGTCCCGGCGGTCAACCTCGACGACTACGAGATCGAGCCCGAGGTCGTGAAGCTGATCCCGAAAGAGGTCTGCGAGCGCCACAAGATCATCCCGCTCTCGCGCGCCGGCACGCAAATCATCGTCGCCATGAGCGACCCGACGAACCTGCACGCCATCGACGACATCAAGTTCCTCACGGGCTTGAACGTCGAGCCGGTCGTCGCCGGCGAGGGCGCGATCAGCCAGGCCGTCGAGCGCCACTACACGCCGCAGGGCCCCTCGTACGACGAGGTCATGGCGGGCTTCGACGAGAACGAGATCCAGGTCTCGGACCTCGAAGAGGACGTCAGCGTCAACGACCTGCAGAAGGCGAGCGAGGACGCGCCGGTCGTGCGCCTCGTGAACATGATCCTGCTGAACGCGATCAAGAAGGGCGCGAGCGACATCCACATCGAGCCCTACGAGAAGAAGTTCCGCGTGCGCTACCGCGTCGACGGCGTGCTCCAGGAGGAGATGGCCCCGCCGCTCAAGCTCAAGAACGCGATCGCGTCGCGCGTGAAGATCATGTCGTCGCTCGACATCTCCGAGCGAAGGCTCCCGCAGGACGGCCGCATCAAGCTCAAGCTCGGTGGCGGCCGCGAGATGGACTTCCGCGTCTCGGTCCTCCCCACGCTGTGGGGCGAGAAGATCGTCATGCGCCTCTTGGACAAGTCGAACCTCCAGCTCGACATGACCAAGCTCGGCTTCGACCCGGCGCCGCTCAAGGACTTCCAGTGGGCGATCAACCAGCCGTGGGGCATGGTGCTCGTCACCGGCCCCACCGGCTCGGGCAAGACGACCACGCTCTACTCCGGCCTCTCCGAGCTCAACAAGCCCGGGCACAACATCTCCACCGCGGAAGACCCCGTCGAGTTCAACCTCATGGGCATCAACCAGGTGCAGATGCACGACGAGATCGGGCTCAACTTCGCCGCCGCGCTCCGCGCGTTCCTCCGCCAGGACCCGGACATCATCATGGTCGGCGAGATCCGCGACTTCGAGACCGCCGAAATCGCGGTCAAGGCCGCGCTCACCGGCCACATGGTGCTCTCGACGCTGCACACCAACGACGCGCCGGCCACCATCTCGCGCCTCCTCAACATGGGCGTCGAGCCGTTCCTCATCACGGCCTCGGTCAACCTCGTCCTCGCCCAGCGCCTCGCGCGTAAGATCTGCAAGGACTGCACGCAGCCCTTCGAATACGACGAGAAGGTCCTCAAGGACCTCGGCGCGTCGGACGCGGCCATCGCCGCGAGCAAGGGCAAGACGGCGAAGGGCGTCGGCTGCAAGACCTGCAACGGCACCGGCTACCGCGGCCGCATCGCGCTCTACGAGGTCATGCGCTTCGCCGATTCCCTCAAGGAGCTGGTGCTCCAGGGCTCGTCGGCCGCGGAGCTCAAGGCCGCGGCGATCAAGAACGGCATGGTCAGCCTCCGCATGGCCGGCACCATCAAGGTCCTCAACGGCCAGACCACGCCCGAGGAAGTCGCCCGCGTGACCATGGCCGACTGAGCACCCGCCGAGTAGTACGCGCCGATTCGTACGCTGGCGGCGGAAGCGGACAAGACGGCGAGGCCGGCATCGCGTAGCCTCCGGCGCGGAGGTCTGCGGATGGGGTGCCTGCGCGAAGTGAAATACACCGTACTCGTCGCGAGTCTCGCGTCGTTCGGCTGCGCTGCGAGCGCCGAGCCGCCGTCGTCAGCCGCGCCGGCCGAAGAGGCCGGGACGACCGATCAGGACGGCGCAGTCGCCGGCGACGACGCCGCGCCGACCGAGGACACCGCGCCGCCGCTCGAGTACCCGCCGGGCCCCTACGGCAAGACCGTCGGCGCCGTCATCCCCAACGCCACCTGGGAGGGATACAAGGACGGCACCGGCGAGTGGACGAAGATCTCGCTGCTCGACTACTACGATCCCGACGGCACCCGCGGGATCAACGCGATCAAGATCGGCGGCGCCGCACTCTGGTGAAGCGTCTGCAAGAGTGAGGCAGGTCGCCTCACCACGGTTTACCCGCCCCTCAAGGAGCGTGGCGCGCGGTACATCACCGCGATCATCCAGACCTCGACGAAGGCGCCCGCCGTGAAGGCGAGCGTGGACACCTGGGTGAACACCTACAAGTGCAGCTACGACGTGGTGCTCGATCCCAACGGCAGGAGCATCTTCCCCGGCACCGGCGGCACGATCGGCCTCCCCTACAACCTGATCATCGACCCCCGCACGATGAAGATCGTGAAGATCATCCAGGGCGACGGCCCCGGCGTCGACTCGGCGGTCAAGTCCGTGCTCACGACCAACGGCGGCTGAGCGCCGGTCGCGCTTGGGCGTGGTAGCGAGCGCGCGTCATGCGCGCGCTCGTCGCCGTGCTCGTGCTGTTGGGCTGTGAAGCGAGCACTCCGGCGAACCCGGCGATGCACACGCGCGCGACGACCCAGCTCGATAGCGCGCTCCTCCGCGGTCTCGCCCGACGCGATCTCCCTGTCCCCAGCGCTCCGATCGTTGCCGCGTCGACGAGCCGAACGTTCACGCAGCACTCGACCCGAAACCGACGCGCGCTGACGCATCGTAACGATCGCGTGCGTGCTCCACGCACCGAGGAGGTCTCGTGCAGGCGCCGTTCAACCTCAAGAACCGTCGACCGCTCCTCGATCTCACCGAGGAGGACTTCGAGCGAGGCTACACCGGCGTGCAGGCGCCCGACGTCCTCCTCGCTCGCCCGGTGCGGAACCGTCGCCGCGTCGGGGTCGCGTTGCTCTACGGCTGCGTGGTCGTGCTCGCGGCGATCGCGATTCGCGGCAGCCAGCGCACCGAGCGCTTCGTGCTCGCGTGGGAGGTGAGCGCGCCGCGCGTCGCCGAGGCGCCGTCGCCCGCGCCCGCGCCGATCGTGAGCGCGACGCCGAAGGTCACCGCGGAGCCGATCGCGCGAGCCGCG
>JALHOE010000328.1 GCA_022843175.1 Deltaproteobacteria bacterium | reverse complement strand
GCATCGAGCCATCGCAGGCTCCGTGCCAGCGCGATTCTCCGAGGATTCTCTGTGTTCCGGCGCGTTCGCGACCGTGCGCGCACGGTTGCGGAGTGTGCGCGCACGCTCAGGGATCGGGCGCGGCGCCGTAGAGCGGCGCGCCGCCGCCGCTGTCGACGGGCGCGCCGTATGCGGCGTCGATCGTGCCCATGTCGTCGGGCCCCACGTCCTCGGGCGCACCGTAGAGCGGCGCGGTGCCGCCGGTGTCGAGCAGCGTGTCGGCGATCGTGTCGGTGGCGCCGTCGCTCGGCGCCGGGCTCTCGACCGAGCCGCCGCAGCCGGCGATCGCGACCGACGACGCGAACGCGAAGACCGCGCCGCGCGACATGCGCTTGGTCTGCACCGGCGTGGCGACGGCGCCCGTCATGGGCGTGGAGCAGAACGGACACGACGCCGCGTCGAGGCGCGCGTGACGGCGACAGCCGGGGCAGGGAGCGAGCGCGTGGTACATCGCCGGTCAGTCTATCGGATTCGGGGAATCGAGTCCCCGGGGCCGGGCAGCACGCTCCCCGACGCCGCGCGTCGAACCCGCGAATCGCCCGAGGAGTTGCGTTGGCATTCGGGCTGCTCAGGGCCGTCGCCATGCGCACGCTCCTCCTCTCGCTCGCAGTGGTAACGATGGGTGGTTGTATGGCCAGCAACTTCGAGGGCACCGACGGAGACCCCGGCCCGGGCGACGACGGCGGGACGTTCACGCCGGCCGGCGACGACGCCGCGCTCCCGAGCGACGCGGACGGCCCGGCGAGCGAGAGCGGACCGACGGAGGCCGGACCGGCGGAGGCCGGACCGACGGAGAGCGGACCGATCGACCCGCCGCCGTCGTCCTCGACCAAGAAGATCATCGCCTACTTCGCCGCGTGGTCGGTCTACGGACGCAACTTTCACATCTCGGACATCGACGGCTCGCTGCTCACGCACCTCAACTACGCGTTCCTCAACATCTCGGGCGGCGAGTGCGTGCTCGGCGACAGCTACGCCGACCTCGACAAGTTCTACCCGGGCGACAGCTGGGACGCGGGCTCGCTCCGCGGGAGCTTCCACCAGCTCCAGCTCCTGAAGGCCAAGCACCCGCACCTCAAGACGCTGCTCTCGGTCGGCGGCTGGACCTGGTCGGACGGGTTCTCCGATGCGGCCCTCACCGAGGCCTCGCGCGCGAAGCTCGCGAAGTCGTGCGTCGCGATCATGACGAAGTACGGCTTCGACGGGCTCGACCTGGACTGGGAGTACCCGGGCGGCGGCGGGCTCGCCGCGGGGAAGCCGACCGACAAGGGCAACTTCACCCTGCTGCTCGCCGAGTTCCGCAAGCAGCTCGACGCCGCGGGCAAGGGGCACCTGCTCACGATCGCCACCGGCGCGGCGCCGAAGGTGATCGCCAACATGGAGCTCGCCAAGATCCACCCCTACCTCGATTCCATCAACGTGATGACCTACGACTTCCACGGCGGCTGGGAGAAGGTCACCGGCCACAACGCACCGATGTACATGGGCAAGGGCGATCCGTCGCCGGTCGGATGGAGCACCGACGGCGCGGTGCGCGCGTACCTCGACGGCGGCGTCCCCGCGTCGAAGATCGTCGCGGGCGCGGCGTTCTACGGGCGCGGGTGGAGCGGCGTCGGCGCGAAGAACGACGGCCTCTACCAACCCGCGAGCGGACCGTCGCCGGGCACGTGGGAGCAGGGCGTCCTCGACTACCACGACATCGCCGCGAACTACCTGCCGGCGTTCACGCGCAAGTTCGACGCCGAGGCCAAGGTGCCGTGGCTCTACAACGCCTCGCGCCAGATCATGATCTCGTACGACGACGTCGAGTCGCACAACCTCCGCGCCCAGTACGTCAAGGACAAGGGCCTCGGCGGCGTGATGATTTGGGAGCTCTCGGGCGACGACAAGGCGCGCACGCTCGGCAAGGCGGTCGCGGCGGCGATGAAGTAGCGACTCGCGGACCGATCACGCGGGCGCGAGGGGGGACGTCGTTGCTCTGTCGGTGAAGACTAGTTGAAGCAGAGCTCCGAGACCCGGCACTCCGCGTGGGTCGCGAACTTCTCGAACGGGTTGGTGCAGCTCTCGGTGCGCACCTCGCGAATGCACTCCTGCAGCTCCCCCTCGTTGATGCCACCGCGGCAGTCCTTCAGGCGAATGTCGTCGGTGAGCTTTCCGCGATGCACGGTCTCGCACTGCGCGCGCGAGTCGTAGGACCTGCCCGCGCCGATGTTGCCGCAGCGCGTCTCGCGATCGCACTTCGCGCTCGCCACGCGCGCGATCCCGTCGTCGATGTTCGCCTGCAGCCCCGGGCCGCCGCCGTACGCCGTGGGCTTGTGATCGCGCGTGCAGCCGATGACGGCGAGGACGGGGAGAGCTGTCACGATGAGCGTTCGGTAGACCATGATCGCTCTCCCAGCATTCGCCGTGCCTCGTGTGTCGACGATGTGCTGCACGCGACACCAGCACGACGAGCACCGAGCCCTCCGCGCGCGCCCTACGGCGTGACGAACGACGTCGGATCGATCGGCTCGAGGTCCGCGCCGTCGAGGCGGCAGCGCTCGGGCGCGCCGCAACCGCACGCGTTGCCGCCGCGGTCGTCGAGCGCGAACGGCTGAGGCTTTCCGGCGATGGTCAGCGACTGCGCGTTGAGCGCGAAGGCGTTGCACGACGCGCGGGAGCCCTCGAGCGCGAGCGCGCCGCCGAACGTGCTCACCCCGACGCGCGCGTTGCCGGTGATGAGCGACGCGCGCACCGTGGCTGCCGAGATCGCGGGCGCGTCCTCGACCGGGTAGTGCATGACGCCGATGCCGTCGCCGAACTTGCCGTCGGCCCGGGCGCGAACGTTGCGCACGGCGCAGCGCTCGATCGTCGCGTCGCTGCCGAGGACGGCGAAGCCCGCGACCGCCGTGCCGACGATGGTCGTCGCGCGGGCGGTGAGCTTCGAGCGGACGACGCGGTCGAAGAACGGGGTGCCCGCGGAGACGGCGGCCACACCACCGCCGTACTCCGGTGCGGTGGCCCCCGCGCCGAACACGACCGCGTGCGAGACGTCGAGCTCCGAGGCGTAGGCGTACAGCCCGATCTCCTTCGCGCCGGTGACGAACACGCGATCCAGACGGGCGAGCTTCGTCCAGTTGAGGTACGCCCCGCGGCGCCCGCCGGAGACGACGAAGCCGTTCACGGTGAGGAGCGTCGGCAGCGCCCCGGTCGATGCGCCCGTCGAGCCGAGGCCCGCGCCGCAGGTGTCGCCGAACACACAGTCGGGGTTGTCGCCGCTGCGGCTCTCGCAGTCGGTGAGCTCGAGCGTGGTCTTCGACACCTCGAAGCCGGCGGCCGCGTTGCGGAGGGCGAGCGTGCTCGTGACGCTGGTGCGCGCGTCGGGCAGGGTCGCCGACTCGGGCTCCACGCGCAGGCCGTACCCCTGCGCTCCGGCGAGCGTCGGTCCGAGGATCGAGCGTGTGATGGTCGTCGGCGCGGCGCTCTCGATCGCGGTGCCGAGCCCGCGGCCGATCACCGACTCGCGCACCTCGAGGCTGCCGCAGGCGTCGAAGCAGGTCAGTCGCACACCAAAGGCTCCGGTGACCGCGCCGTCGGTCCCCGCGGCGACGTCGCGGATCGTCGTGCGCAAGAGCGCGATCGACGCCCCGGCGCCCGCGTTCACCGCGGCGTGACCCGAGCCGGTCAACGTCGAGTCCTCGATCGTGACGCGGGTCTCGGCGTTGAGCGCGTAGAGCGCGGTGCCCGGCCATCGGGCGGTCTTCTGCGTGCCGCGAATGACCGTGCGGACGATCGTGGTGGTTCCCGCCTCGACGCGCACACCGAGGCCCGCGCTGTCCTCGATGAGCGTGTCGGCGATCTTCATCGTCCCGCCCTTGCCGACGAACTGCAGGGCCGCGGCGTCGCCCGTGGCCGACGCGCGCACGCCGCGGAACGCGCTCCGCTCGATCGTCGCGAGCTTCCCGCCGATGTGCGCTCCCCGCAGGCTCGTCCCCTCGAACAGGCTCCCGCGGATCTCGACCTCGGTGAACCCGTTGACGCTGCTCTGTTCGCCGACGATCGAGTCGATGACGCGCATGCGCGTGTTGGTTCCGGCGCGCCCGTCGCGCTTGGTGATCGAGGCGAACGTGAGCGCCTTCGAGCTCACGATCTCCCCGGTGACGATGGTGCGTCGCGCGCAGCGGCCGCGAAGCTCGAGCTCCTTGCCGCCGGTGAACGTGCCGTCGTAGGTGCCCGCGGCGAGGACGATCTTGTTCGGCGCGGTCGCGCTCGAGGCGGCGATCGCCGCGGCGAGCGTGACGAAGGGGCGCGCGCGGGTGCCGTCCGACGTGCCCGTGTACGCGGCGTCGACGTAGAGCGCGCTCGGATCGTCGGGCAGCTCGCCCCACGGATCGGCGCCGGTGCACGCCGACGGCTCGTGACAGGCGACCTCCCCGGGGATCGCGAACGTGCCGGCCGCGCACGGCGTCGCGGGGAGGACCGGCTCGCACCCGCCCGCGCCGTCCTCGCGAAACCCCTTCGCGCAGGCCGTCACGCCGACGCGCTGACAGGCCGTCTGGCCGAGCACCGCGAGCTCGAGGTCGGTGCAGCCGCTCGGGAGCACCGGCTTGCACCCGCCCTCGCCGTCGGCGACGAAGCCCGCGCCGCAGTCGTCCACGCCGACCGCGACGCACGCGCCGTCGCGCGGGAGCGTCGTCGCCGAGCAGCCGAGCGGCGGCGGGCCGGTGTCTGCGGGCTCTCCGGGCGGGGCCTCGCCCTTGGTGCCGCACGAGACGAGGAGCGCCGCGACGAGGCTGCAGGCCGTGCGGTTCACCGTCGACGAACCCTGAGCAGCAGGAGCGCGGCGAAGAGCAGGCCGAGCGTGCTCGGGCGCGCGCGGCCGCTGGTGTGGCACGCGCAGCCCGTCATCGCCTCGTCGCCGGGAGCGGCGGCGGCGACGACGCCGGTGTCGTCCGCGACCGCGGCCTCCGTCGCGGTGTCGTCCGCGACCGCGACGTCCGGCGTCGCGGGGAGGGTGTCGGTCGCGCTCGCCGTGTCGGGGGGAGCGCTCTCCGCGCCCGCGTCGACCGGCGCGTCGGCGCCGTTGGTCGACGTGATCACGTCGCCGCGCTTGATGTCCTCGGCGCCGTCGAAGGGCTCGGGGACCACGGCCAGGCCGCCGTACGAGCCGCCCGTGCCCGAGCCGCCGATCGTGCTGTTGCGGTGGATCGCCCAATGAAGGTGCGGCCCCGAGAAGGACGAGCAGGAGAGCGCGCCCATGCAGGAGCGCCCGAGATCGCCGATCCGCGCGCCCTTCGCGATCGTCGCGCCCTCGGTCACGGCCGGGGCGATCGCGTTGAGGTGGCAGTAAATCGAGTGGTACACGTGACCGTCCCCGAGGTCGTGGCGCAGGATGACGCGCTGCCCGTAGTTCGCCCACCCGGACGACGCCCAGCCGCTCTTCACCACGGTGCCCGCGAGCGGCGCGACGATCGGCTTGCCGAGACCGCCGTCGGCGAGGCCGTCGTAGACGAGGTCGAACGCGTAGTAGTCGTTGGCCGCAGCGTGCGGTTGGTGCCGTCGTGGAGCGACGAGCCGCCGCTCGGGCTATAGCCGGACGAGACGCGCACCTTGGCCCCGGCGGGAAACGGGAGCACCAGCTTCACCGCCGTGGGGAAGAGCACGGCGGAGCCGATCGGCGTGGTGAGGGCGGACGACGACGTCGCCCACAGAAACGCGAGCGACGAGACGGACGCGACGAACCAGCGAGCCCTCACCGAGCGACAGTTTACACGCTTGTCCAACGGCCGCCGCCGCGCCAAGCTGCGCACGTTGTGAGGAAACCATGAAAGAGAACGCGCTGTGGTTCGCCCTCGCCGCTGCGGTCTTCGTGTGGATCCTCATGTCTCGCCTCGGCAAGGTCGCGCCCGCGCGGGCGCATCAGCTCGTCGAGGGCGGCGCGCTCCTGGTCGACGTCCGCTCGCCGGCTGAGTTCGCGAGCGGTCACCTCGCCGGCGCCACCAACGTGCCCGTGTCCGACATGGCCGCGCGCGCCGCCGAGCTCGCCAAGCAGGGCAAGCCCATTGTCGTGTACTGCGCGAGCGGTATGCGCAGCGCCTCGGCCGCTCGAACGCTCAAGAGCGCGGGCGCCGAGGTGTTCGATCTCGGCGCGATGTCGCGCTGGTAAGCCAGAGCCGCGACTCCCGGCATATCGCTCGCAGAGCGAGTGCCGGGAGGTAACTGGACATGCACAAGAAGACTCATTGGGCTGCCGCTGCGTTGCTCTCGGTTGCGTGCGCGGGCGCCGCATTCGCGCAAGGCAAGGACAAGTCAACCACGATGGGCGGCGGCGCCGCGAAGGCCGGCGCGTATTGCCCCAACACGGACGAGGCAAAGCTGAGGACGGTGCTCGCGTTCCTGCACAACACCAACGAGAGCGAGATCAAGCACGCCAAGCTCGCGCTCGAACGCGCGCAGTCGACAGAGGTGAAGGAGTTCGCCGATCGGATGGTGAAGGACCACACCGACGCCGATAAGAGGCTCACCGACCTCGCGAAGAAGAAGAACCTCGATCTCACGATGACCGCGCCGATGGACCCGATCCACGCCGCGCTCCACGGCACCGAACCGAAGCTCAGCCAAGCGCTGCAGGGCAAGAGCGGCGCTGCGTTCGAGTCCGCGTACATCGGGCCCGAGGCGTACGAGCACATCCTGGTGCTCGCGGTCATCGACGAGGGCATGAAGGTCGTGAAGGACGACGAGGTGAAGAAGCTCCTCGGCGACATGCAGGGGACCATCACCATGCACCGCGATCACGCGATGAAGGTGTCGGACAAGCTGAGGCTCGCCACACAGCCGAAGAGCGTCGGTGGCGGCCCGCCGGCGAAGACCGAGCAAGAGCCGTTCAAGTGAGACGAGCGGGGCTGGTCGCCGGAGCGTGCGCTCGGTGACCAGCCCTCGCGGTCAGCGCACGGCGAGGTGGACGTCGACGAGCGCGCCGACGCGGGCGCGGCCGGCGGAGTCGATCCATCGGAACGAGGCGCGTTCCACCTCGCAGTTGCCACGCGCGTCGCATCGCGGGGAGATCACGTAGTGGAGCTCGAGCGCCTCGATCCCGGCCTCGGCGAGGGTGCGCAGCTCGCCCGCGCTCGAGACGCGGTCGTGATCGCGGTCGCTCCACAGACGGAGCTTGGCGTACGCCGCATCGCGCACGTCGATCACGCCGTCCTTGTTGTCGTCGAGCGCGGCGAGCGCCTCGAAGCCGTTGGTGGCGGTGCCACCGCCGAGCGTGGTGGCCGAGCCGAACAGCTCGCGGCCCGACGAGATGACGCCGTCGCCGTCGCGATCGAGCGCGAGCCAGGGGTTCTCCGACGCCGGCCAATCGGTGCGCGTCTCGGAGCCGTCCTGTCGCGCGGAGAGATCGAAGCGGGCGGCGCCGTCGTCCGAGAGGAGCGAGACCGGCGCGCCGTCGAACGAGAGGACGAGCGGCGTCGTGCACTTGCACTCGGTGCAGGTGGCCTCGTTCCTCGCGCTGAAGGTGTTCTCGGTGAGCGTGGGGGTCACGCCGCACTTCTCGCTGACCCATCGCTCGTGGAGGTCGTCCCACAGCGTGCTGCCGGGGACGCGCCGCGTGCACCAGGCCTTGAACACCTCGGCGGTGCAGCCGCCCCCGTTGCCCGCCGCGGTGCACGCCGCCTCGTCGCTGCCGTCGTGACCGTTGCAGCCGTTGATGGCGCACTTGAGCGTCTTCCAGGTGCAGGCGTCGCCGGGCGGCTGGCCGCCGTCCGCGCCC
>JALHOE010000327.1 GCA_022843175.1 Deltaproteobacteria bacterium | reverse complement strand
GCCGGGCGCCTCGGACGACGGCGCCGGCGCCGCGACGGTGCTCGAGGTGGCGCGCGCGCTCGCGGCGATCGGGCCGCAGCGCAACGACGTCCTGTTCCTGCTCGTCGAGGGCGAGGAGCTCGGCCTGCTCGGCGCCGAGGCGTTCGTGCGCGACGACCCCGCCGCGCGCGACGTGCGCGTGGTGATCAACGTCGAAGCGCGAGGGAGCCGCGGCGCGGCGTCGCTGTTCCAGATCTCGCGAGACTCCCGCTTCGTCGTCGACGCCGCCGCCACGCTGGAGCGACCGGTCGGCTCCTCGCTGTTCGCGGCGGTGTACGAGCGGATGCCCAACGACACCGACCTCTCGGCGTTCCTCGCGCGAGGCTACGCCGGGATGAACTTCGCCTTCAGCGAGGGCGTCGAGCACTACCACACCGCGCTCGACGACCTCGCGCACCAGGATCCGCGGAGCGTGCAGCACCTCGGGGACTCGGCGCTCTCGGCCGTGGTCGCGGTCGCGGGCGTCGATCTGCGGTCGCCACCGCGGGGCGAGACGGTGTTCTTCGACGTCCTCGCGTTCGCGGTCGTTCGCTATCCCGCTGGGTGGGCCTTTCCGTTGTCGCTCGGCGCGCTCGCTTCGGTGGCGGCGCTCGCGGCGCTGGCGATTCGCGCGCGTCGCGCCACCCTCGGCGAGCTCGGTCTCGGCGTCGCGTCGTGGCTCCTCGCGGTGGTGCTCGCCTCGGTCCTCGGGGTCGCCGTCTACGCCTCGGCGCACGTGGCCGGGGCGCTGCCGGTGCCGTGGATCGCTCGGCCGGCGGCGCTGCTCTTCGCGCTGATCGCCGCGGCGCTCGCCGCGATCATGGCGTCCGTCGCCGTCGGTCGGCGGATGCTCCGCCTCGAGTCGTTCGCCCTCGCGATCGGCCTCGCGCATGCGCTGGTCGGCGTCGCGCTCGCGCGGGTGCTCCCCGGTGGCTCGTACCTGCTGCTGGTGCCCGTCGTCGTCGCGTGCGCGGCGGCGCCCGTCTCGCCGCGGGTCGCGGTCGCGCTGTTCGGCCTCTGCCAGGTGGTGGTGTGGATCGTCGTCGTACGAAGCCTGTATCCGGCGCTCGGGTCGATGGCGGCGCCGGCCGTCGCGCTGACCGCCGCGCTGATGTTGATCCCGTTCGCGCCGCTGTTGCTCGAGGTCGCGGCGCTCGCGCGCGGGTTCTCCCTCGCGCTCGCGGCCTTCGCGGCGATCGCGACGCTGATCGCGGCGTGGTCGCGGCCGTTCTCCGCCGCGGTGCCGCAGCGGGTCAACGTCGTCGTCGCGCGCGAAGACGGCAAGCCCGCGCGGGCCGGCATCGATCCGACGTGGGGCGGTCAACCCTGGGGCGCGCCGCCCGCGGCGATGGTGGCTGCGCTCGGCGCGCAGGGGAGCGAGCCGATCGTGCCCTGGCGCGACGACGCCCAGCCGATCGGCGCGGCGGAGAGCGACGCCGTCGCGCCGGAGGTGACGATCGTCACGGCGGAGCCGCGCCGCCTGCGGCTGCGCATCCGGTCGCGGAGGGACGCGCCGACGCTGTACGTGATCGCTCCGGCGGCCGCGAACCTCGCGCACGTCGAGGTCGAGGGCGCGGTCGGAACGCCGACGTTCTTCCGCCGGTTCGTCGCCGCTGGCGCGCGCGGGATCCGCTTCGATGGAATGGCCGAGGTCGAGGTGACGCTGTCGTTCGCGGGCAGCGCCGGCGAATTCTTCGTCGCCGACGCCACCTACGGCGCGCCCGCCGCCGCGGGGGTGATCGCGGCCCGCCCGGTGTCCGCGGTGGCGACGCAGGACGGCGACGTCACGATCGCCTATCGTCGTATTCGACCGTGATGGACCCGCTCCTCGCACTCGAGCACGACCACGTTCACCTAAGCCGGCTGGTCGCCGAGCTCCGCGCCGCGTTCGACGCCGGCACCGCCGACCCGGAAGAGGCGGCAGCCACGCTGGCCTCGCTCCGCGACGACCTCTTCGAGCACTTCGCGCGCGAGGAAGAGGCGCTGTTCCCGTACTTGATGGAGACGCTCCCCGATCTCCGCTCGGCGATCGCGCGCCTCGAGGACGCCCACGATCGCATCTGCGGCGCGGTGAGCCGCCTGCACGCGGTCGCGGCCAAGGGGAGCTCGGCGTTGCGTGAGCAGCACGCGCTCGCCGAGCAGCTCTTCCGTCGGTTCGACGCCGATTACATCGAGCACGCCCGACACGAGAGCGAGTTCCTGCGGAGCCTGGCCGCCCGCCTCAACGAAGAGCAACGCACGCACGTTCGCGCGCTCATGCGCGACATCTGAATCCGGCTGAGCGTGCACGGCCTCGCCGCGGTGCGCGGTCGGCTCGGGTCGTGCTCCTTCTCCGAGCATGACCCGGAGCGCGCATCGAGCCGCGTGCGTCGCGGTGCCCGCGCTGCTTTCGCTTCTGGCGAATGGCTGCAAGAGCACCTCGCGCAACGACATGATCGCGCGCGGGGATCGCCCGTCGCTCGCCGTCCACACCGAGACGCCGCGCGGCGGTGGACCGCTGTCGGTCGCCGGTGCGCTGAGCCTGCTCGCGGAGGCGCGCTGCGCGCGAGAGGCCGGCTGCGGGATGCTCGGCGAGAACCCTTCCGCGGCCGATCGGGAGGGCTGCGCGCGGGACGCGCTCGAGGCCCACGCCGACGACGTGGCGATCCTCGAGTGCAAGGGCACCGTCGACGCCCGCAAGGTCGCGGCCTGTGCCGACAAGCTCCGCGCGTTCGCGTGCAACCGCGACGCGCTCGACGCGAGGACGCTGTGCGGCGCAGCCAAGCTCTGCGTGAAGGATTGAACGATGCGCGCCCTGCTCCTCGCTGTGCTCGTCGTCGCCGCGTGCGATCGTCGCGTCGACCAGCAGGTCAGGCCGATCGTCACCCCGAGCGCGCGCGGCGGCGGACCGCCGGTGAGCCTCGGCCCGGCCGACGCCCGGCGACGCATCGCCGAGGCGCGCTGTTCGCTCGCGCGCGCGTGCGGCGAGAGCGACGAGGTCGACGCCTGCCGCACCCGCATCGAGGCGGAGACCCAGCTCGAATGTGCGATCGACGCCGGGCGCCTCGACGCCTGCGTCGAGGCGATTCGCGCGCAAACGTGCAGCGAGCGCACGGCGCCCGAAGAGTGCGCCCATGTCTGCAGCAAGGAGATTGGACCATGATCAAGCGACTCTCATTCGCTCTCGCAGTGGGCTTCTTCGCGTTCGCCGGTTGTCGCTCCGACGATCGTGCGACGGGCCCGAGCGGAACGCCCACCGCGCCCGCTCCCGCAACGCCGGCGCCGCCGGAGGCCGTGGGCGGCGGCCCGGTCGCGTCGACCGGCTCGAGTCGCGAGGGGACGATCGACCGCCTGTCGCACGCCCGCTGCCAGGCGCGCGAACGCTGCGGCAACGTCGGCGTGCTCCGCGATCACGCGAGCTATTCGGAGTGCGTCGAGGTGGCGCGCGCGGAGCTCCGCGGCTCGTTCGGCGCCCCGACCTGCACGGCCTACGACGAGGACAAGCTCGACGGCTGCGTGCGAAAGGTCGCCGAGGCGCCGTGCGGCACCGAGAACAAGCTGTCCGACGAGTGCGTCGAGGCGGCCCTCTGCCGCAAATAGAGTCCTCTGCCGCAAATAGAAAGGAGCCGCGGGCGTCGTTGAGCGACGCGCGCGGCTCCCACCATTTCGCGCAGGTCAGGGGTGCGTGAAGCCCGGCCCCTTGAGGTTCGCGTTCGCGAAGTCCCAGTTGAGCAGGGAGTTGATCACCGTCTCGACGAACTTGGGCCGCGCGTTGCGGTAGTCGATGTAATAGGCGTGCTCCCACACGTCGATCGTGAGGAGCGCCTTCTGGTTGTGCTTGAGGGGCGTGTCGGCGTTGCTCGTTTGCGTGAGGGCGAGCTTGTCGCCCTCGAGCACGAGCCAGCCCCAGCCCGAACCGAACTGGGTGACGCAGGTCTTGGCGAACGCCTCTTTGAACTTGTCGTAGCCGCCGAAGTCGCGGTCGATCATCGACGCGAGCTCGCCGGTGGGCTGGCCGCCGCCGCCCGGCTTCAGGCAGTTCCAGAAGAAGGTGTGGTTCCACACCTGCGCGGAGTTGTTGAAGACGCCGCCGCTCGACTCTTTGACGATCTCCTCGAGCGACTTGTTCGCCTCGGGCTTGCCCTCGAGGAGGCCCTTGAGGTTGGTCACGTAGGCTTGGTGATGCTTGCCGTAGTGGTACTCGAGGGTCTCCTCACTGATGTGCGGAGCGAGGGCGTTCTTGGCGTACGGCAAGGGGGGGAGCTCGAACTTCACGGCGATCTCCTTGGCTGGAAACTGCGAAATGGGATGCGTGTCATAGGCGCGCGGGTTCGGCGTGGCCAGGGCTCACTTCGTCGAGGACGCGGGCGTGCTCGCGGCGGCCTTCGCCCTCACGTGCCACCCGGCACCCCGCCTACGATGAACCGATGCGTGGGTGGATCGTCGCAGCGCTGCTCGTCCTCGCTCCCGTTTCGGGATGCCGCAAGCACCGTGCGGTGGTCACGCGTGCGCCGAAGGGGCTCGACGCGTCGGCCGATCGTTTCGTCCGCACGCTCGCCCGCGGCGCCTTCGCCGAGGCCCGCCAGCGGTTCGACGACAAGATGCTCGCGGCGATGCCGGTCGAGTCGCTCGAGGCCGCGTGGCGCTCGCTCGTGGAGCGCGCCGGTGAGTTTCGCGGCGTCGCCGGGTATCGGCACGAGGATCGCGACGGCTATCGGGCCGTGGTGGTCACCACCAAGCACGTCAAGCTGCCCATCGACGTGCGGGTCGTGTTCGACAGCGGCGAAAAGATAGCAGGGTTATGGTTTGCCCCCGCGACCCCTTCCTGGCGGCCGCCGCCGTACGTCGCGTCGAAGTCGTTCGTCGAGAGCGAAGTCGTCGTCCGCGGCCTGCCCGGCACCCTGTCGTTGCCGCACCAGCCGCGGCCGCTGCCGGCGGTGGTGTTGGTCCACGGCTCGGGCCCCAACGACCGCGACGAGACCCTCGGCGCCTATAAACCGTTCCGCGATCTCGCCCACGGGCTCGCCTCGCGCGGCATCGCCGTTCTTCGCTACGAGAAGCGGAGCAAGCACGCGCCCGACTCGCTGAAGGGCGCGATCGATCAGGACGACGAGGTCTCGTTCGACGCGCGGGCCGCGGTCGCGTTGCTCGCCGCGCGGCCGGAGATCAACCCCGGGCGCATCGTGCTCGTCGGCCACAGCCAGGGCGGGTCGATGGCGCCGCGGATCGCGCGGGGCACGCCGCAGATCGCGGCGATCGCGATCCTCGCGGGCGACACGCGGCCCTTCGAGGCGCTGGTGCTCGACCAGCACCGCTACCTCCTCTCGGTGCAGGGCGCCGACGAGGCCACCCGCAACGCGAAGCTCGAGAGCCTCCGGGACGACTTCCGCCGCGTCCGTTCGGACGGCCCGGCCGACGAGGCGCTGACGGTGATGGGGGTGGCCGCGCCGCGCCGGTACTGGCGCGATCTGCTCGAGCACCATGGCGAGGCGATCGCCCGCGAGCTCTCCATCCCCATGTTCGTGGCACAGGGCGGCCGGGACTATCAGGTGACGATGGAGGACTTCGCCGGCTGGCAGAAGGCCCTCGGGAGTCGCAGCGATGTGACGTTTCGCGTGTATCCGACACTCAATCACGCGTTCGTGAGCGGCGAGGGGCCGTCTACGCCGCAGGAATACAGCTGGCCCGGACACGTCGACCGCGCCGTGGTCGAGGACCTCGCCAAATGGATCCAAGCGCTCCCCTGAGCGACCGCGGCACCGCGTTTGCTCCGGAGTGGGGCGATGACCCTCCGCCTCGGTAGTTTCTTCCTCGCGGCGATGCTCTCGGCCAGCCTCGGGTGCGGCGCATCGAGGGACACCGACCCCGATGGGTTGGGGGGAGCCAACCCCGATGCGAGCGAGGAGGGGGGCCTCACCTTCGACGCAGACGATCCGTTCGACGTCGGCGAGGGCGGGCCCCCGCCGCCGTGCAAGGGCCTCGCGTGCGAGAAGGCGACCTGCACCGGCGGCACGACGACGAACATCAGCGGCATCGTCTACGCGCCGAACGGCAAGCTGCCGCTCTACAACGTCATCGTCTACATCCCGAACGCCGAGCTCTCGCCGCTGCCCAAGGGCACGAGCTGCGACAAGTGCGGTGCCCTCGCGTCGGGCGAGCCGATCGTCACCGCGCTCACCAACTTCAAGGGCGAGTTCACGCTCAAGGACGTGCCCGTCGGCGACAACATCCCGCTCGTCATCCAGCTCGGCAAGTGGCGGCGGCAGGTGAAGATCCCGAAGGTGAACCCCTGCGTCGACAACAAGCTGACCGACCCGAACCTCACCCGCCTGCCGAAGAACCAGAGCGAGGGCAACATGCCCAAGATCGCGGTCACCGTCGGCGGCTGCGACAAGCTCTCGTGCATGCTGCCCAAGGTCGGCATCGACGCGTCGGAGTTCGGCGTCGACGGCAGCGCCAAGGCGGTGCACTTCTACAAGCCCGACAGCGGCTTCCTCCTCGACGGGCCCGCGGGCATGAAGAGCGCGCGCGTCCTCTGGGACAACCCCGCCAAGCTCAAGGAGTACGACATCGCGATCTTCAGCTGCGAGTGCTCCGAGATGCCCACCACCAAGGGCGCTGCGTCGTACGCCGCGGTCAACGAGTATCTCAACGCCGGCGGCCGCATCTTCACGACCGACTTCCAGTACCTTTGGTACAAGCAGTCGCCCGACACCGAGATGCGCTCGGTGATGCCGATCCCCGGCGGCGCCCCGAGCGGCGGCAACCCGGTCAACATCAACACCACCTTCCCCAAGGGCCAAGCGCTCGCCGATTGGATGGCCCACGTCGACAAGTCGGTCACCTACGGCAAGGTGAAGTGCGACTACGTGTTCAACAACTTCTCGCCCGCCAACCCGGCGAAGTCCCAAACGTGGGGCTCGTCGTCGGGCGGAACCGGCGGGGCCGGCGCGGGCAACAACCCGCGCTTCGTCACGATCAACACGCCCGTGGGCAAGCCCGTCGAGTCGCAGTGCGGCAAGGCCGTGCACCTCGACGCGCACATCAACCAGAGCGACACGATCAACGCGTCGTTCCCGGCGGGCTGCACGTCGCCGATCAAAGAGGGCGAAGAGGCCTTCGCGTTCTTCTTCTTCGACCTCGCGTCGTGCATCCAGAAAGAGGGCGACCCGCCCAAGCCGCCGCCGATCAAGTAACGATCGACGGGGCCGCGGGATGGAGCCGCGCGCGTAAGCGAGCGGGTGTCTCGACAACCCCTCGATAACCCGCTCGCTTACGCGCGCGGCTCCCAGCTCACTTGAACCCGTGCACGTGCACCACGTACCACTCGCCGCGCCACGAGATGAGCGAGGTGATCTCGATGGCCTTCGCGCCGCCGCCGCCGTCGAGGTAGCGGAGCTTCGAGCCGAGCACGCGGTGGTAGCCGACCTTGTTCCCCTCGGAGCCGGGCGGCATCCACTTGGCCTTGTCCTCGAGGACCTCCATGCCAACCAGCGTCGCCGAGAGCGCGCCGTTGCCCATCTCCTTGTGCGCGGCGTGGATGTCGCGCTCGAACGCGGCGATGAGGCGGTTGTTGTAGTCGGCGGCGGGCTTGGGGATCGCCTTCACTTGCTCGTAGGCGACGAGCGGGAAGAACGCGGGCAGCGCGATCTTCGGATCGTCGACCTGGATCGCACGGAAGAGCAGCTTCACGCGCTTGTCCCACGAGGGCGAGCGGAGGCTCGGCTTGTCGTCGGTCTGCGGGAGCGGCTTGCCGTCGGGGCCGGCGAGCGCGGGGACGGCGCCGGCCGCGTCGTCCTCCTTCGGCTTGTCCGCGGACGCGGAGGCCGAGACGGCCGGTG
>JALHOE010000326.1 GCA_022843175.1 Deltaproteobacteria bacterium | reverse complement strand
CTTCAAGATCGGCGAGCCGGCGCGGCCGCTCGGCACGCTCATCCAGGACCGTGAGTCCTGCATCGTCGTCGACGAGAACATCGTCGCGCCGACGATCCCGGTCAGCGTCGAGATCTTCGGCGATCCGACCGCGCCCAAGAAGAAGTGGGCGATGGAGATCGTCAACGACAAGTTCATGAGCCCGATGTGGGCCGCCGTCGCGTTCGGCGAGGCGATCGACGTCACCATCAACGACCGCCGCGACGCCACCTGGGTCCTCAACGCGCAGATCAAGGTCAAGGGTAAGGGCACGCTCAAGTTCAACGACTTCGGCGCGTCGGGTGGCGGCGTCCCGGGTGGCGCTGCGTTCTTCGTCTCGCGCGCCGGCCGCGCGGTCGGCGAGCTGATGAACAACCCCTGGGAAGACGTCGTCATCGAGCGCATCGACTCGACGATCACCGTCGAGTGGAAGCGCGACACCGTCACCCTGCGCGGCGCCGAGCTGCTCGATCCGAGCGTCGCCGCGGGCGAGAGCGCGCGGGTCAAGCTCACGCTCAAGCCGTATTTCGGCCCCGAGTTCACCACCATCACCTCGATCAAGATCGACCCGATGATGGCCGGCAAGGACATCGAGCTCGAGGTCATGCCGGGGTGGATGATCGTCGACGAGTCGGCGGCGCCGGAGTCGCTCGACCAGCTCATCGCGAACCTCCAGCTCCCGACGCTCGATCACAAGAGCTTCGTCGTGCAGTACAAGCACCCGGAGTCGGGCATCGCCTACAAGGGCAAGGTCGCCGCCAAGCTGCCCACCTTCGCGATCGACGCGCTCAAGCCCACGACCGGCACCATCCAGCCCGAGGGCTTCCCCACCTACGTTCGACAGGCCGTCTCCGTCGGCGGCTACCCCGACGGCACCACGCGCCTCCGCCTCTCCGTCAAGCCGTCCCAGAAGTAAACCAGAACCATTCGAGAACGAATGCGCTCCCTTCGCTCCGCACTTCCCCTTGCCCTTGGTGTGCTCTTCGGCGGCGTCGCTGCGGTGACCTGGATCGCCTCCGACGTCCGCGACGCCGGCGCGGTCGGCACCCGCACCTTCGATCTCGACACGCAGGAGAAGCTCTCCGGCGGTGAGCAGAAGGGCACCGCGATCACGTCGCAGGGCGACGTCGAGGCGGGCTGGTCCACCGCGAAGACCACCCTGTCCAAGGGCACCACGGTGTGGGCCGCGCTCGCGCGCCCCGACGGCAGCGTGCTCCTCGGCGTCGGCAACGAGGGCCGCGTCCTCAAGGTCGACGCCGCCGGCAAGGAGACCGTGGTCGCCGAGACCGGCGCGCTCGCGGTCACGAGCCTGGTCGAGGGCCCCGGCGGCAAGATCTACGCGGGCACGCTGCCCGACGGCGAGATCTTCATCGTCGATCCCAACGCGGCGGTCGGCACCAACCCGAGCGCGCCCAACGCGCCGAAGCCCAAGGCGTGGGCCAAGGTCGGGAGCGACCACGTGTGGGCGCTCGCGTTCGACAAGAAGCGCAACGAGCTGTTCGCGGCCACCGGCCCCGACGGCAAGATCTATCGCGTCGACGCCGCCGGCAAATCGCAGGTGTTCTTCGCGTCGGACGACACGCAAATCGTCAGCATCGCGATCGCGCCGAGCGGCACGCTCTACGCGGGCACCTCGTCGAAGGGGCAGCTGCTCGCGATCACCGCGCCGAGCAAGGCCGAGATCGTGCAGGACTTCGACGGGCACGAGGTGAAGGGCATCTCCTTCGGCCCGACCAAGCCCGCGGCCAAGGGCGCGCCCGCCGAGGGCGACACGCTCTACTGCATCGTCAACGAATACGCGTCCCCGCCCGACCCGCCGCGCAAGCTCGGCATCGCCACCAAGGCGCCGTCGACGGCGTTCGACCCCGGCAAGCCGCTCAAGGGCAAGGGGCAGCTCTGGAAGATCTCCGGCCTCGCGAACGACGGGCGCGGCGGTAAGCCCGAGAAGCTGTGGGACGACAAAACCACCCACTTCTTCTCGGTCACCGCCGACAGCGCGCCGCGCGCGGGCGGCCCGGTCGTCTACGTGGGCACCGCCAACGAGGGCCGCGTCGTCGGCGTCGACGAGACGCACGGCACGTCGGTGCTCGCGAAGGCCGAGTCGCGCAACATCGGCGCGATCGGCGTCGCGCCGGGCGGCGCCGCGAAGGGCACGTGGTTCGCCGGCGGCGATCCCGCCACGTTCCACCGCGTCACCGGCATCGGCGCGGCCGACGCCACGTGGACGAGCAAGCCCCTCGACGCGGGCCTCAAGGCGCGCTTCGGCAAGCTCACCTGGCGCGTCGTCGGCGCGACCGGCGCCGCGATCGAGCTGCAGACGCGGAGCGGTCAGACCTCCACGCCCGACGACTCGTGGAGCGCGTGGTCGGCGCCGCTCGGCGCGCCCGGCAAGGTCACCTCGCCGCCCGGTCGCTTCGTGCAGCTGCGCGCGCGCTGGAAGGGCAACGCGTCGGCCGTGCTCCGCGCCGTCTCGCTCGCGTTCGTCACCGACAACCTGCGCGCGATCGTCACCGAGGTCGCGGTGCCGACCAAGGGCGCGCTCCCGAGCGGCATCCCGTCGTCGGGCAGCGACATCCCCAAGAAGGACGCGTCGATCAAGCTCACCTGGAAGGTCGACAACCCCGACAACGACTCGCTCCGCTACCGCCTGTGGTTCCGGCGCGAGGAGTCGCCGACCTGGCGTCCGCTCACCAAGGACGACGAGCCGATCTCGGCGAGCGACTACCTGTGGAACACCGAGGCGCTCGCCGAGGGCTGGTACCGCGTGCGCGTCGAGGCGAGCGACGAGATCGCCAACCCGCTCGGGCAGGCGCTCAAGCACGGGCTCGACTCGCCCGCGTTCGTCGTCGACAACACGCCGCCGGTCGTCCGCAAGATCGCCTTCGCCAACGGCAAGCTGACCGCCGAGGTCGCCGACGGCGTCGGCCCGATCGCGCGGCTCGAGGTGCAGATCGACGGCAAGCCCCCGTGGCGCACCGTCACCTCGACCGACGGCATCCTCGACGACGCCGTCGAGACGATCGACGCGCCGCTCGGCATCACCGGCAACCACCTCGTCGCGCTCCGCGCCTACGACGCCGCAGGCAACGCCGTGACCAAAGAGGTCGAGGGCAAATAGTCGACGGTTGAAGGTAGACTTCTCGTGCCGCCATGTGCCCGAACTGCAAGCAGAACGCGCCGATCGTCTATCGCGGGACCCTCGCGTACTGCACCGCCTGCGGCGCGCCGCGGCCGCCGTTCTCGGCGAAGTCGGTCAACCTCGCCGGGCAGCCCTCGAAGATCGGCGGCTCGGTCGCGAAGTTCTTCGGCTGGCTGATCCTCGGCGGCGGGCTGTTGCTCGCGCTCTCGCTCGGCCTCTTCTTCCAGCTGCTCATCCCGGCGGGGTCGATCGGCTACGCGTTCGGGATCCCGATCGGGCTCGTCTCGCTGGTCGTCGGTCTGCTCGTCCTCTTCGGCGGCAAGAAGCTCGAGACCTCGGGCATCGAGACCGAGCGTGCGGCGAAGTTCGACGCGATCTGGGGCATGGCCGTGGCGCGCGGCGGCGTGGTCACGGCGCTCGACGTCGGGCGCTCGCTCAACATGCCGGTCGACGGCGCCGACCAGATCCTCACCGAGATGACCAAGAAGCACCCCGACTATGTCTCGATCGAGGTCGATGACAACGGGAAGCTCTTCTACAAGCTCGCCGGCGTCGCCGAGCAGGAGGGCGCGCGCTTCGGCGTGAAGTACCGCGTCGAGGGCGATGGCCGCGTCCGCATCGCCGACGAGCTCGAGGGCGGGCGGGCCGCTCAGGAGCAGGCCGAGTGGGAAGAGGCGCAGCGGAAACAGTATGGCCGATGATCCGGAGCTGCTCGGCAAGCTGCGCGCGCAGCTCGGGTCCACGCCGGCCGCGCAGCCGCGCGGTCGGGTGCGTGCGCTGACCGGGCTGTCGATTCGCGCCGCGCTCCCCGGTGCGCGCATTGGGGACGTCGCCGTCATCGAGCGTCCCGAGCGTCGCGGCGGCCCGCTGCCGTGCGAGGTCGTCGGGTTCGGCGACGCGGCGGTCAGCGACGTGGTGCTGATGCCGCTCGGCTCGCTCGCGGGCGTCGGGTCCGACGATCCGGTGCGGCTCGAGGAGCAGGCCGCCGAGGTGCGCCCCAACGAGGGCTGGCTCGGTCGCATCGTCGACGGCCTCGGCCGCCCGATCGACGGGCGCGGGCCGCTGCCACGCGGCGAGCCCGCGCCGATCGATCGCCGGCCGCCGAGCGCGCTCGAGCGCCTCGCGATCGACAAGCCGCTCGCCACCGGCGTGCGGGCGATCGACGGATTGATCACGCTCGCCGAGGGGCAACGGATCGGCCTCTTCGCCGGCTCGGGCGTCGGCAAGTCGACGCTGCTCGGCGCGATCGCGCGCGGCACCACCGCCGACTGCGTGGTCGTCGCGCTCGTGGGCGAGCGTGGGCGCGAGGTCTCCGAGTTCCTCGAGCACGCGCTCGGCAAAGAGGGCCAGAAGAAGAGCGTGGTCGTGGTGGCGACGAGCGACGCCGCGGCCCTCGAGCGCCTCCGCGCGGCCCAGGTCGCGACCGCCATCGCCGAGCGTTTCCGCGACGACGGCAAGAGCGTGCTGCTGCTCGTGGACTCGATCACCCGCTTCGCCCGCGCGCAGCGCGAGATCGGTCTCGCGGCGGGCGAGCCGCCCACGCGCCGCGGCTACCCCCCGAGCGCGTTCGCCATCCTCCCCCGCCTCCTCGAGCGCGCCGGCCGCGGTAGCCGCGGCAGCATCACGGCGATCTACACCGTGCTCATCGAGGGCTCCGACATGGAGGAGCCGATCGCCGACGAGGTCCGCGGAATCCTCGACGGCCACGTCATCCTCGACCGAACGATCGCCACGCGCGGTCGCTACCCGGCGATCGACGTCGCGGGCTCATTGTCGCGCGTCATGGATTCGGTCGTCGAAGCCGAGCACGCCCAAGCGGCGCGCACGGTGCGGGGGCTCGTCGGCACCTACGAGTCCAAGCGCGATCTCATCGCGATCGGCGCCTACCAGCGGGGCCACGATCCGGACCTCGATCGCGCCGTGGCCAAAACACCCGCGATCGAGGCGTTTCTTCAGCAGGATCCGCGCGAGAGCACGCCCTTCGGAGACACCCTGGAGCGGCTGAAGAGGCTGATCCGCACGTAGGCGATCCGCTACAGTCGATCGGCGATGAGGCGCTCCGATCACCCGACGATGCCGGCCGGCGACCGTGTGTGGCTCGTGCGACGCCGCGACGGCGCGTTGGAGTGGGCGCTGATCAAGCCGTTCGCCGACGGCTCGGCGATCCTCCGCACCTCGACGGCGTTCAAGACCTGCGCGCCCCCCAACGGTCCGCGCGAGGCGCTCTCGATCGTCGACGCCGAGGGCTACTTGATCGTGGAACAGGCCCGCAAGCGCGGCCTCGTCGGCGACGACGAGCCGCCGCCGTGGTGAGCGGGTCAGTCGACGACGCCGAGCACGTTGCGCGCCTGGCGGGCGATCGCGATCTCGTCGCGGATGCGGTCGAAGAGCTGGCGTGAGCCGGGGAGCCCGCGCAGCACGAGCTGCGGCTGCTTCTGATCGTGCGAGAGGATGCGGATGCGGGCGATGCCGAGGAGCCGCTCGGTGAACGTCTGCTCGAAGTCGATGTCGCGGATGCGCCACAGCTGCAGCGTGTCGATCGTGCGGCCGAAGATGCCGGCCTCGATGTCGATGGTCTGGTTGCTGATGCGGATGTGCGTCGAGCGGCGCTCGAAGTGGAGGTAGAGGAAGTAGCCGACGGCGAGCACCGTGACGACCGCCGCCCC
This sequence comes from Deltaproteobacteria bacterium, assembly GCA_022843175.1. Classification (GTDB taxonomy): domain Bacteria; phylum Myxococcota_A; class Polyangia; order Polyangiales; family JADJMO01; genus JALHOE01. The sequence goes on along the minus strand of JALHOE010000326.1, from coordinate 2,098 downwards.
GAGCGTGTACCAGGTGAGGTTCGGGTCCTTCCAAAACGCCACCAGCACCCAGACGGTGGTGCAGAGGCCGCCGATGACGAGCGTGGCTGCCCCGACGACGCGCCAGAACCACGCGAGCCAGGACGGGTGTCCGTCGAAGAGGACCTGCGCCGCCTCGGCCTTGGCGGCCGTCGCGCCCGCGCCCGCACCCGGGATCGGCAGCGGCGCCGGCTCTTGCGGGGTGAGCATCGAGCCGCAGAAGCGACACTTGACCGCGGCGTCTTGGATGTCTTCGGCGCAGAACGGGCACTTCTTCATGCGAGCCGCTCGAAGGTCGCTGGTTGGGCGCGTGCGTGTCAATGCCTGATCAGGCGCTGCCCTCTGGGATCGGGCCGAGCTCCTGGAACAGCGCGCCCTCCGCGTCGGCGGACATGATCAGCCGCGCGCTCGCGCCGAAGCTGTCCTTGAAGCCGCTGAACTTGAAGGCGTCGCCGCGGTCGACGAGCGAGCCGCGCACGTTGCCGTCGCCGCCCTCGACGATGGCCACGACCTGGTTGGCGTGCCGCCAGTTCTTGCACAGGTGGTCGATGAAGCCCTCGTTCTCGAGGTAGGCGCGGACGTTCTTCTGGTGGCTGTCGATCCGCTTCTTGTCGGCCACGGTGGGGCTCGACGCGGCGACGCGGCCCTCGGTGTCCTGGAGGAACCGCTTGATCGCGAGTCTCAGGTCGGCCATTGCCGCTATCGTATCGCATGCTCGAGACCAAGGCCTTCGCCGCGTTCGACCCCAAGCAGCCGCTCAGCGCATACACGTTCGCTCGCCGTGAGCCGCGCCCGAACGACGTGTTGATCTCGATCGCCTACTGCGGCGTGTGCCACTCCGACATCCACCAGGCGCGCAACGAGTGGGGCGGCGCCAAGTACCCGATGGTGCCCGGTCACGAGATCGTGGGACGGGTGGTGCGGGTCGGCGCCGCGGTCACCAAGCACAAAGTCGGGGACACGGTCGGCATCGGATGCTTCGTCGACGCCTGCAACGAGTGCGACGCGTGCAAGCGCGGCTTGCAGCAGTACTGTGAGCGGTCGATCGTCTGGACGTACAACGGCGCCGAGAAGGACGGCACGCCGACGCAGGGCGGGTACTCGACGCAGATCGTCGCCCACGAGGACTACGTCCTCCGCGTGCGCAACGAAGGGGCTCTCGACGCGGTCGCGCCGCTGCTCTGCGCCGGCATCACCACCTACTCGCCGCTCAAGCACTGGAAGGTCGGCAAGGGCCACAAGCTCGGCGTGGTCGGCCTCGGCGGGCTCGGGCACATGGCGGTCAAGCTCGGGGTTGCGCTCGGCGCCGACGTCACCGTCCTCAGCACCTCGGAGAGCAAGCGCGCCGACGCGACGAAGCTCGGCGCCCACGACTTCCTCGCCACCAGGGACGACAAGGCGTTCAAGAGGGCGAGCGGGCGCTTCGACTTCCTCCTCGACACCGTGTCGGCTCCGCACGACCTCGCGGCGTATGCGGGCCTCCTGCGGACCGACGGGGTGATGATCCTCGTCGGCGCGCCCGACAAGCCGGCGGCGCTGCCGGCGTTCTCGTTGATCACGCGGCGTCGCTCGATCGTGGGCTCGCTCATCGGCGGCATCCCCGAGACGCAGGAGATGCTCGATTTCTGCGCCGATCGCGCCATCACCGCGGACGTGGAGGTGGTGCCGGTGCAGGCGGTGAACGAGGCCTACGAGCGGATGCTCCGGAGCGACGTTCGCTATCGGTTTGTGCTCGATTGTTCGTCGCTGCGCTAGGCGCTCGCTGACGCGCGCGCCTGTCCGCAATGTGTTGGTAGGCGCTCGCTGACGCGCGCGCCTGTCCGCAATGTGTTGGTAGGCGCTCGCTGACGCGCGCGCCTGTCCGCAATGTGTTGGTAGGCGCTCGCTGACGCGCGCGCCTGTCCGGGCTCGTAGGCGCTCGCTGACGCGCGCGCCTGTCCGGGCTCGTAGGCGCGCGCGTGAGCCTGAGTATTGATCTTTACCCAGGTGGTGGCGGCGGACTTTTCGATGCGGCTGCGGCGAGCACTTCCTCGGCGAAGAGGAGCTTCTCCATCCCTCCGTGGATCGTCTGCCAGCCAGG
>JALHOE010000325.1 GCA_022843175.1 Deltaproteobacteria bacterium | reverse complement strand
TGTCAGGGTGACCACGTTGCTCAGGCAGCCAGCCGCTTGCGTCTAGTCAGCAGGCCTGCCAGGCGGGACGTCGGCGGCTTGCGGCCGCTTCATCCCATCTGGCGACCGGTCCTCTTATCGCTCGCGTAGACGGAGGACGTCCCGAGCTCGAGGAACGGCATGCCGGGTGACGGAACCGGAGCGCGATGTGGGCAGAGACTCCGACGCCGCCGTTGCGCACCGCGCGGTCGACGTCTCCGGGCTCGAGCTCGCTGAGACACGCGACGCCTCGCCAGCGGGGATGCGCGCCCACGCGTCGTGCAGCTCTTCGCAGGGCAACCACCGGCCCCTAAGCCACGAGGGAAGACTAGGCCACGCCGAGCGCCGCCGAGATCTTCTTCAGGGTCTCGGCCTCGAGCTTCGAGAGGCGTCCGTCGGCCGACGCCGCGGTCATCAGGGTGTCGACGAGGTCCAGCTTCTCATCCTCGGGCAGCGCCTTCACGATCGGCTCTGCCTCGTCCCAGCCCTCGAGGTCGATCACCCGACGGCGCTCGTCCTCGTTGAGGCCGAGCCGCGCCATCGTTGCGCCGAGGAAGACGCGCTCGTCCTCGGTCATCATGCCGTCGGCCACGAGGACCTTGGCGACGAGCAGACACTTGGCGAGTCGCGGTTCCATCGGGGAACGATACCCCGGACGTATGGGAGGATGCACATCCATCGCATCCCCGTGCCCGTGCCCGTGCCCGTGCCCGTGCCCGTGCCCGTGATCTGGTCTTCAACGCGAAGGATGCCGATGCGCGGGGCCACGGATGAGAGATGCGATCCGATCTTCGGGCACGGGCACGGGCACGGGCACTCCCGCCGTTACGTCAGCTTCAACACATACCGGCGCTCGCTGCCGCGCGTGCGCTTGCGCCTCCAGCCGGCGGCCTCGTAGAGCGCGATCGCCTCGCGGAACACCGTGAGGGTCGAGAGCTCCAGCGCGTCGAAGCCGGCGCGGTGCGCGGCGCGGAGCAGCTCGGCGTGCAGCGCGCGGCCCACGCCGACGCCGCGGTGGAGCGGGTCGACGAAGAACTTGGACACCCAGCCCGCGTCGCGATCGCGCGGGTGCTGCGACAGCGTGACCGTGCCGACCGGCAGCTCGTCGACCAACGCCACCAGCTCGACGACGAGCTCGGCGCGAGGCCGGCCGTAGCGGAGGAGCTCGGGGTCGGGCGGCAGGTTGTAGGCGGTCACGATCGACAGCGCGATCGCCTGCAGCGTCGGCGCGTCCTCGGCGCGCGAGGCGCGGACGGAGATCGTGTCCGTCAATTGACCCTCGCGAGGATCTTCAGCTCGGCGATGTTCACCCTGGAGAACGCGCCGCCCTTTCCGCCGGCGCCGCCGGTGTAGAGCTCGAAGTGCTTGAAGAACGACATGTTGATCGACGACGGGTCGTGCTTGATAACCACCTTATAGGTCTTGCCCGCCGTGAGCGTGGCCCGCACCAGGGACGAGTCGCGCCACGCGCTCCACGCGCCGACGTGCGGCATGAGGAAATGGCCGCGCGCGACCACGGTGGCGCCGTCGAGCACCTCGACGACCTTGAGCCCCGCGGTGATGCCGGTGTTGATGCCGCCGGCGCCGTTGCCGGCGTTGACCTGGAGGAGGTGCTCGCCGGTCGCCGAGGGGGTGAAGGTCGCGGTGAGCGTGTGGTCGGGATCGCCCCAGTTCTCGTAGTGGAACTTGCCGTGGTTGGTGACGCCGGTGCCGCCGACGTTGGTGAAGGCGCTCGCGCCGAGCACCTTCACCCGAGCGCCGCCCGCGCCCCAATAGCAGGACGGTGGGGAGTGCTGGGAGTAGTTCTTGCTGCCGGTGAAGTAGGCCTCGACCGCGTAGCAGTGGCTCGGCGAGGTCGCGCTGGTGCTCGCGTCGATGAACGATGGCGCGGTGAGGGCCGACGCCACGCGAACGCCGTCGCGGTAGACGTTGAACGCGACCTCGCTCGGAAGCTCGCCGTTGCCGTCCCACGACACGCGCACGTTGGCGCCCACGAGCTCGACGCTCGTGATCGTCGGCGACCGCGGCCCGAACAGGTTCTTGTAGTCGGACACGGCGGTCACGAGCCGGATGGCGCTCGACGGCTCCATGTTCTCGACGAGCTCGATCTCGACGAGGTTGTTCGCCGCGAGGCCGGTGAGCACGCCGCTCGTCTCGACCCCGTTGAGCCGCACCTTGGAGACGGAGTACGCGGCGCCCTCGGTCGCGGACTTGGGCGGGAGCTTGACGACCACCGCCAGCGTCTTGCCGCGGAAGCGCAGGCCCTGGAGCACGATGGAGTCGGCGTTGGCGAACACCCCGTGCCGCATCTTGCGCGTGATGTACGGGTTGAAGCGGAGGCCCGCCGCCGAGGTCTCCATACCGAACACCACGTCGTGCACGAACGAGAGGTAGCCGGCGACCGACCACAGCTGCCGCTGCGAGTTCACGACCGGGCCCGAGAAAGCGCCGTCCTCGACGCGCGGCTTGCCGCTCACGATCTCGAGGTTCTCCATGTTGGAGAGGTTGAGCGCGGCGCCGCGCATCAGCGACGCGAGCGCGTGATCGACCGCCGCCTCGTTGCGCACCTGCTTCGCCGCGCGGGCGAAGTAGGCAGTGACGAACGGCCACATCGCGCGATTGTGGTAGATCGCCGTCTCTTTCTGCTGCGGCCACAGCACCGGCACGCCTCGCGGCAGGTGCGGGTAGCTCGCGATCGCGTCGCGCGCGTCGGCGCCGCTGATGGCGCCGGTGAGGACCGCGAGCGACGTGCCGAGCGCGTCGTAGCGATGCACCGGCGCGGGATCGAGCGTGGTGGTGAGGTACGTGGAGAGCTGCTTGTCGTCCGCGAGCCACAGCTTGCTCTTGATCGCCGCCGCGAGGTCGTTGGCCCACCCCTCGTATTTCGCCGCCGCTGCGTCGCCCCTCTCTTTGGCGAGCGCGGCGCCCGCGCGGAGGATCGCGAGGTGCGCGGCGTTGGTGGAGAGCGCCTTCGACATCCCGAGGTGCACGGTGTCGCTCGCCGTCCACGCGGGGTAGCTCTGCTCGCGCCAGTCGAGGAACGACTGCTCGCCGCGGTAGAGGCCGTCGTCGAGGATGACGGCGCGGTCGTGCTCGATGGTGTTCCGGATCGCCGGCCACGCGCGGTCGACGAACGCGGCTCGCTCGGCGCCGTCGAGGAAGTCGAGCGCGCGCATCGCGCCGAGCGCCCACACCACGCGATCGGTCGACACCGGATACGACCCACCGGAGCCGGTGTCCTGCACGATCTGCGGCTCGCCGCCGGCCCGCTTGTCCGACAGCTTGAACTCGAGGGAGTTGCGCGCGCGCGTCGGGTCGATCGCGGCGAGCCCGAGATCGACGGAGTAGGCGGTGTCGCGGGTCCACACGTACTTCCACAGCCGGCCGGTCTCGAAGCAGTTGCACGGGATCGGCTTGCTGTCGTTGAACGAGCCGTCGGAGATGGCGTCGACCGAGTCCTCGCGCGCCTCCTCGCGGGCCAGCGCGTAGAGCGCGTCGAACATGGTGTTGCGGGTGCTGACGAGCGGGCCGTCCTTCTCGGCGATCGACCGCGGGTTGCCGGGGACGCCGTCCCGCAGCGCCGCCGTGGTCTTCAACGAGAAGGTGCGCTTGCACGGCTCGCCCGAGACGCTGACCGACGCCTCGTCGGTGCCGTCCACCAGCTTGTCGGCCGGGGTGCCGGTGCCGGTGGCCTCGATGCAGCTCGGGATGTTCGTGTCGCCGGGGGGCGTCGCCGTGTCCGGGGTGACGGCGGTGTCGTCGGTCGCATCCGCCGTCGAGGAGTCCTGGTCTCCTTGCGGGTCCTCGGTGGACGAGCAGGAGAGCGCGAGCAGCGAGAGAGCCAGAAACCGACGCATGAGGCGTGTCAGTCTAGGGGTCTCTCGGCGTATGCCAACCTTGGCGCGCGCCTGAGGTCGATTGGCGCGAACGGGCCCGGAGCCCCGGCTACAGACGCGCCATGAAGCTGTTCGCTCGCATCCTCTTCTGGCTCGGACTCTTCGGCGCCGCGCTGGCCATGGTCGCGCCCCTCGTCTTCGGCGGGGCGAGCTACCAGGAGGCGCAGCCCGCCTTCGTCCTCCTCCTCGCCGCGACCTTCGTCTTCGGCGCGCTCGCGTTGCCGTCGCGGATCGCTCCCCCGGGCACGGATCCCTTCGCGCACGCCGCCATGCGCCGTCGCGTGCGCCTCGCGCACTGGGTGGCCGCGCTGGTCGTCCTCGGGTTCTCGAGCTCGGTCGAGTTCGCGATCGTCTACACCGAGCTCGATCGCCTGCGCTCGCTGCCGGGCATGAGCCCCGGCTTGCACGATGTGGCCGCCGGCTCGTGGACGGGCGTGATCGGCCTCTGCGCCGCCGGTCTCGCGCTCCTCATGACGATCGTGGTGAAGGCGTCCCGCGTGCCTACGCCGGCCGCGACCTACGCCGCAGCTCCATCGGCGTCAGGCCCGTACGGTCACGCACGAGCTTGGTGAGCGCGTTCTCCGAGAGGCCGAGCTGCCGCGCGAGCGCCGCGATCTTCACGTCGCTCTCGGTCAGGAGCTCGCGCGCGAGCGAGAAGCGCGCCTCGCGGAGCTCGTCGCTGAAGCTCGTCCCGCTCTCGTGAAGGACGCGCTGGAGCGTGCGCACCGAGATCGCGAGCGCGCGCGCGACGGAGTCGATCGACGCCTCGCGCGCGTCGGCCCGCAGCAGGTCGCGGAGCTCCCGGAGCGGGGGCGGCTCCGAGCGCACGAGCGCGACCGCCGCGTCGACCTCGTCGCACAGCGCGTCGTCGCCCCCGATCGCCGCGAGCGCCGCGCGTCGATCGCGCGTCACCTGGAACGAGTGGGTCTGGCCGAGCGTGGGGAGGATGCCGGCGAGCGTCACGCCGGTCAGGGTGTCCGCGATCACGCCGACCTGCTGCCGGACGCGGCGGGTGAGCACCTCGCGCCGGCTTCCGAGCCACTCGAGGAGGCAGCCGAGCGCCTCCGGGTCGACGCTCTCGATGCCGCGCCCGTCGAGCATCACGTCGAAGCGGTCCGCGATCGATGGGTGGAGATAGGCCTCGTACGCCGCGAGCGTGCGCTCGCTGTCCTCGCGCGTCGGGCGCCCCCACGTCACCGAGCCGCTCAGCTCGGGGGTCGCGCAGAAGACGATCGCGGTCGGCGCCGGCACCACCCAGTGGCCCACCGGCTCTGCGAGGAAGCTCTCGACCGTCGCTGCGCGCCGCACGGCGCCGATCATAGATCCTAGAGGCCGGCGAACGAGTCCTCGCCCCAATCCTCGCAGAAGGCCTTGTCGAGCGCGTTCTCGAAGTCGTCGTCCTCGACCTCCTCGCGGGGAACCATGATCCCGGGGAGGGCGTCGTGGATCATCTCGACCAGCCCACGCACGTCGCGGTGGGGATCGGTCGCGGTCGCGGCGAGGACCCAGGTCGCGCCGTCCTTCTCGATCAGCTCGACGATGACGCCGAGGCGCGGGAGGACGGCGGCGCGTTGGGCGCGGGGCTCGCGGGCGGCGCGCGTCGCGAGGGCGCCGAGATCCTCGGCCGCCAAGCGGTCGCCGGCCGACGCGAGGAGGGTGCCGTCGAGGTCGAGCAGCGCGATCACGTCGAGCCGATGCGCCGCGCGCGCGGTCGCAAGGGACAGCGCCAACGTCGTCGCGCTGTCGACGACCCGAATGCGGACCCGCGAGACCGGCGGGCGAGAGGAGCGACGGACGGAGACGGCGGCGGCCATGTTTTCCCGGTACGTGAGCGTGCGCGCACGGGCCAAAATGCTCGCACCTACATCGCCTACTTGATCGCGAGTTGCTCGAAGAGGAACGAGTACTGGTCGACCTCCTCCTCGATCTGCGCCTTGAGCGGCGTGCCCATGCCGTGACCGGTATCGCCGCTCGTGCGCAGGAGCACGAGCGATCCGGGGGACGCCGCCTGCAGACGCGCCGTCATCTTGCGCGAGTGGTACGGGTCGACGCGCGGGTCGTTCGCGCCGGTCATGAACAGGACGGCCGGGTAGGACGCGCCCTCTTGCACGTGGTGGTAGGGCGAGTACGCGAAGAGCGCGTCGAACTGCGCCTTGTCCTTCACCGTGCCGAACTCGGGCACGTTGAACGCGCCGTTGGGCGTGGTCTCGACGCGGAGCATGTCGTAAATGCCAACGTGCGAGACGACGGCGCGGAACGCCTCGGGGTGCTGGGTCATCGCGGCGCCCATCAGCAGGCCGCCGTTGGACCCGCCCATGATCGCGAGCCTCCGCGGCGAGGTGTGCTTGCTCTCCACCAGGTAGCGCGCGCACGCGTAGAAGTCGTCGAACACGTTCTGCTTCTTCACGAGCTTGCCCTGCTCGTGCCAGCTGTCGCCGAACTCGCCGCCGCCGCGCAGGTTGGCGATCGCGAGCACGCCGCCGGCCTCGAGCCACGGGCGGTACTTCGGCTGGAAGCGCGGCGAGAGGCTGATCGAGTACCCGCCGTAGCCGTAGAGCAGCGTCGGGTTGTTGCCGTCGAGCGCGAGGCCCTTCTTGCGGAGGATGTTGATCGGGACCTTGGTGCCGTCCTTCGACGTGCAGGTCTCGCGCACCACCTCGGTGTCCGCGAAGTCGGCCTTCGAGGTCTGGAAGAGCTCGGTCCTGCGCACCGGCGCCTGGATGAACTTCACGCTCTTGTCGCCGAATTTCGCGTCGACGGAGTACCAGGTCGGCGGCTCGGTGTAGCTCTGCGTGCGGATGAGCACGCCGTCGTTGCCGTCGAGCGCGACGATCTGCCGAACCGACGACACCGGGGGCAGCGGCACCTCCTCGAGCGCGACGGCCTTGCCGCCCTTGAGCTCGAACACTCGGGTGAGCGAGGGCCCGCCCACGAGGTCGGCGACGAACAGCCGGCTCTTGCGCGCGGCGAACGTCTGAATCACGCGGTCGCTCTCGGGCACCATCACCGCGGCCTTCGCCAGGTCGGGCTTGTCGGGCGCGGTGCGTAGCAGCTTGCCGCGCGGCGCGCCCTTGATCGATCGGAGCCAAAGGCCGCCGTCGTCGCCGAGCTGCGCGCCGACGATCTGATCGGCGAAGTCCGAGACCTTGAGCCAGCCCTTCTCGCTCGCGCCGTCTTTGTGCGCCTTGCTGTCGAGCACGTAGAACGCGTGCTCGCCGCCGTCGCCGTTCTTGACCGCCGCGAGCACGAATCGCCCGTCGCGCGACGTCTCGAGCTCGATCTCGGCGATCCGCGGGAGCGTCTTGCCGAGCGCGTAGCGGTCGGTCGACTCGGGCTTACCGAGGTCGTGGAAGTAGACCTGCTGGAAGAAGTCGAGGTCCTTGTCGTCGCGCTCGCCCTTGCGCGGGTAGCGCGTGTACCAGAACCCGGTGGCGTTCGCGTTCCACGCGAGCGACCCCCCCGCGGTGCCGCCGTGCACGCGCGCGATCGACGCGCCGAGCTCCTTGCCGGTGGCGACCTCGTAGACGTGGAGATCGCCGCTCTCGGAGCCGCCCTTCGACAGCGAGACGGCCACGAGCTTGCCGTCGCGCGACGGCACGTACCAGTCGATGGTGGTGCCGCCGGTGGGGTCGAGCACGTTGGGGTCGAGGACGACCTTCTCGTCCTTGGGGGACGCGCCGCTCAGCAGCACGAGCGACGGCTGCTGCTTCGGCGGCTTGTCCTCGATCGCGAACAGCTTGTTGGACACCGAGTGGAGCCCGAAGTGATCGGCGCTCGCGGTGCCGAGCAGCTCGGTGAAGCGCGCGCGCAGGGCCTCGCGGCCGGGGATCGCGTCGAGGTGTTTGCGCGAGTAGGCGTTCTGCGCGTCGCTCCACGCCTTGACCGCCGGGTCCTTGCTGTCCTCGAGCCAGCGGTAGTCGTCGGTCACCTCGACGCCGTGGTAGCTGTCCTTCACGGGCTTCTTCGCCGCGGCCGGCGCGTCGCTCTTGGCCGGCGCGGGGGCGGCCGTGGCGATCGGGGCGGG
>JALHOE010000324.1 GCA_022843175.1 Deltaproteobacteria bacterium | reverse complement strand
CGGCCGCGGCGCTGGCCCTCGGCGTGGCGACGCCGACCGCGTGCGGGATCGGCGGCGGCGGGTTCGCGGTGGTGTATCGAGCCAAGACGCGCGAGGCGTTCGTCGTCGACTTCCGCGAGATCGGGCCCAAGGGCCTCGACGCCGCGGCGCTCGATCGAAGGCCGCTGCCCGACGCCGAGCGCGGTCACCTGGTCGGCGTGCCGGGCGAGGTCGCGGGGCTCCACCTCCTCGTCACCAAATACGGCAAGCGGGCGTGGCGCGACGACGTCATGCCGGCGGTCAACCTGGCGAAGGGCGGGTTCACGTTCACGGCCCACGTCGCGCGCGGGAGCAAGGAGCTCGAGAAGGAGCTGCGCACGCTCACGCCGTCACTCGGCGCGCGCCTGCTCGGGCCCGCGGGTCCGCTCCCCGCCGGCAGCAAGATCACCCGCCCGGACCTCGCGGCCACGCTGCAGAAGATCGCCGATCACGGCCCCAAGGCGTTCTACGAGGGGCCGATCGCGCAGGCGATGGTCGACGCGGTGCGGGCAGTGGGCGGCACGCTCACGCTCGAGGACCTCGCGACCTACGCGCCCAAGGTGCGTCAGGCGATCCGCTTTCGCCTCGGCGCGCGCGAGGTGATCACCATGCCGCCGCCCTCCGCCGGTGGGCTCATGCTCGCCGAGACCCTGCGGGCGCACGAGCTCATGGGCACCCACGGCACGTGGGGTACGGCGGAGACGTTCCACACCGTCGCGGAGCTGATGCGCGGCGCGATCGACGACCGGTTTCGCTTCATCGGCGATCCCGACGCGACGCCGGTCGATGTCTCCGCGCTGTTCGCCGACGCGCGCCTCAAGAAGCGGCTCGCGATGATCGAGCCGTGGAGCAGCCACTCCGGTCCCGAGCTCCAGGTCGACGAGCACGGCACCTCGCACCTCTCGATCGTCGACGCCGAGGGCAACGCCGTCGCTCTCACCACCACGGTGAACACCGGCTTCGGCGCGAAGCTGCTCGCCGGCGACACCGGGATCGTGCTCAACGACCAGCTCGACGACTTCGGCAAGACCAGCGCGGCGATCGGCAACAAGCCCAACGTCGCGCGCCCTCTCGCGAAGCCGACGTCGAGCATGTCGCCGACGATCGTGCTCGAGAACGACCTCCCGGTGATGGTCGCGGGAGGCTCGGGCGGGATGCGCATCGCCACCAGCGTCACGCTCGTGTCGCTCGCGCACCTCGTGTTCGGCATGTCCGCGGGCGACGCGGTCGGCTGGCCGCGCATCCACCAGAAGGGCAACACGCTCACCGTCGAGGGGACCATGGCGCCGACGGTCGTGGCCGAGCTCGGCAAGCGCGGCGAGACGGTGGAGACGGCCGAGGCAGTCAACGCGGTCCAGCTCGTTACGGTCGTTCGCAAGGGCTCCGTGGCGCGTTTTGTCGCAGCCGCCGACCCTCGAAAAGGCGGGGTCGCGCTCGCGGAATGATTGCCGCCGAGGGCAGGGGGGAATAGCAGTGGGGGGCGGTCCGTCAGACGGGCAGGAACCCAAGATGCGCAATGTCTTCTCTGTCGCTTCGCTCGCTGTTTTGCTCGTCACCGCGGGTGCTTCGGCGCAGCCCAAGCCGTCCGCGTCGGTCTCGTCGGCGCCCGCGCCGGCCCCGGCTCCCACGCCCGCCGGCAAGACCACCGCGTCGGACGTCGCGGCGCAGGTGCAGAAGGCCTACGTCTCGATCAACGCGTTCGAGGCGGACTTCGAGCAGCAGTACTCGATGAAGGCCTTCGGCCAGACGAAGACGAGCAAGGGCCACGTGCTCTTCGAGAAGCCCGGCAAGATGCGGTGGGACTACACCGAGCCGAAGGACAACGTCGTCGTGTCGGACGGCACCACGCTCTGGTCCTACGTCGCCGCCGACAAGCAGGCGCGCAAGATGATGGTGAAGGACTCGCAGATGCCCACTGCGCTCGCGTTCCTCACCGGCAAGGGCGACCTCTCCAAGGAGTTCAACCTCGAGCTCATGGACAGCAAGCAGCTCAAGTTCGAGGGCGGCCACGTGCTCAAGGCCACGCCGAAGGTCGCCACCAACCTCTACAACTTCGTCCTCTTCTACGTCGACGGCACCACGTATCACGTGCGCCGCGTGCTGATCGTCGACGCGCAGGACAACCGCAACCGCTTCGACTTCAAGTCGCCGGTGGTCAACGGCAAGGTCGCCACCGGCAAGTTCACCTGGTCGCCCCCCGCGGGCGTCACGGTCACGACCAACTAGCGGAGATCCACCGCAGGCGGGCTTTGACCGCGTGATCGTACGTGCCCGTGCCCGTGCCCGTGCCCGTGCACGCAACCACGAGGGCATGGAATTCCGCGTGAGGGCTTGCGGCAGATCACCGCGAACGTTGCCGAGATCCGCCGGGCACGGGCACGGGCACGGGCACGATGGAGATGTGCCCTCCTAACGCTTCACCCGAAACGCGGCGTAGGTGCGGTTGTCGCTCGCGGCGAGGGGCTCGAACTGCTCGGGGTGTTGCTCGATCCACCACCGCTCGAGGCCCGGCGGGTAGAGGCAGGCCACGACGTCGACGCGCGCGTCGTGGAGCCGCTTCAGCCACGCGTCGTAGCTGCTCCGCGCGGTGAGCTCGTCGCGGCGGCGATAGTCGAGGATCGAGCCGTCCGCCGTCGGGGTCACCCACACGGCGGTGTGTTGCAGGCGGGCGCCCAGGAGCGGGGACATCGAGAGCTGCATTCCGTCGCCGTTCCAGCCGGCGTTGATCGCGACGCGCGAGGGCTCCTGCCGATCGAGCGTCAGCCACACCCGCGCCGCGCCGCGGGGGACCCGGCTGATCGCGTGGATGTCGTAGATCTGCCGGTTGGCGAGCGCGATCAGGTACGCGTCGCGGTAGGTGGCGCGCATCCCGAGCGCGACGAGGTGGACGACGAGCACCGCGCCGAGCGCGACGACGAGCCGCGCGCGCCGCACGATCCACAAGAGCGCGGCGCCCGCGACGAGCGCGCCGAGGACCGGACCGATCGCGTGCGCGTCCACCACCCCGAGCCCTCGCGGGAGCGCGCAGAGCAGCGACACTGCCGCGGCGAGCAGGAGCGCGCGCGTCATCCACCGCGCGGGCGACGTCGCGGCGAGCAACGTCAGCGTCGCCACCGCGGTGGTGAGGTAGCGCGCCGTGTGCACCGAGTACTCGGTGCGGTACGCGAGCGCCGTCGGGCTCCACACCGAGCCGAGGAACACCGCGGAGATCGCGAGGAGCAGCAGCGCGAGCCAGCGTCGCTCGCTGCGCACCAGCGTGACCGCGCCGAGGAGTCCGAGGACTGCGAGCGCGACGAACGAGGGGCCGAACCCGGTGGTGTCGAGCGGACCGAGCCACGGGCGAAGGAGCATTCCGAGGAAGGTCCACGGATCGTCCTTCTGCGGCGGGAACATCTTGCCGGTCGCGAGCAGCTCGAACGTCTCGTTCGGCGCGAAGATCCGCCTTCCGAACAGGGTGAGGCCGATGGGGTAGATCGGCGAGCCGCGCAGTCGGACGCAGCGGAGCACGTGCGGCGCGATCAGGAGCAGGCCCGAGAGCGCGCCGGCGACGACCGCGATGCGAAAGCGGACCGCGACGAGCAGCGCGCCGACGACCAGCGGAAACAGCACCGCCGCGCTGACCTTGGTGCACGCCGCGAGCGTCAACGCCGCCGAGACCAGCACCGCGCGGCCGAACGTCGGCCGCTCCGCCGCGTCGACCAGCAACGCGAGCGCGGCGAGCGCGAACGCGAGGACCGCGTTGTCGACGTACGCGCTGCCGGCGTAGACCATGACCGCCGGCGTGCACACGATCGCGAGCGCCGCGGCGGTCGCCGTCGGGCGCGCGACCGTGAGCAGCCGCGCGGCGGCGTACGCGGCGACGAACGCCTCGAGCACCACGCCGGTCGATGCCCACCCGACGAGCGACTCGTTGTGCGCGAAGAGGATCCCGTAGAGCCACGGCAGATCGCCCGCCGGTGGGTGGAAGTCGGTGATCTCGAGCGCGTCCGGGGCGCCGAGCCGGGCGAAGCCGCCGCTCCGGATCCACAGCACGACCCGCGGCACGTGATAGACGGTCCCGTCCATCGCGAGGGTCGGGCTGACCATCCCGCGGAGCGCCTTGAGCAAGAGGAGCAGGGCCGCCGCGGCGAGCAACGCGCGGGTCGGTTTGTCGAGCGTCGCGAGCCACGCGCGCAGCGACACCGTCGGGAGCGGGAGGCGGCGCGCCGCGAGCGCGACGGCGAGCGACGCCGCGAGCACCCACGGCGGCCGAAACAACCCGACGGCGCCGAGCGCCTCGAACAGCACGAGCGCTTGCGCGTGCCCCACGACGATCGCCGCGACCGCGACGGTCACGAGCGAGGAGCCGCGAACGAGCCGGTTCGCGAGCCGAATCGACGAATCGGCGAGCGCCCACGCCACGAGCAGCGCGAGGGGGACGCCGACGAGCTCGGTCAGTGCACGCCCCCGACGAGCCAGGCCTGGAAGGGCACGAACACCTCGTCCGGCGAGCCGCCGCCCTGCTTGGCCGGCGGCGTCGCGGCGCGTTCGTCGCGGGTCTCGTCGGCGTCGCCGAACGCAAAGCCGTGGTCTCCCGCGATGACCACCATCGCGCGCGCGGTGCTCGTGCGGATGTAGCGCCCGAGGATGGGGGCGAGCTCGTCGGCGAGCCCGTCGAGGCGGGTGCGCTCCCCCGCGCCGGGGTCGCGAAGGCGGCCCTCGAGGAGATCCAGCTTCACCACGTCGCGGTGGCCGAGCCGCATGCGACGCAGCACGTCGAGCGAGCGACCGCGCACGATCGCGGTCTCCCGCTCCGGGCGGGCCGGCGCGCGCAGCGCGTCCTCGCCGCGCACGAGCGCGTCGAGCTGCACGCTCGTCGTCGTCGGAAGGACCGACCACAGCGCGTGCTCCTCGACGCACACGGCCTGGCGCGACAGATCGCGAGCCAGCCGATCGCGGAGGCGCTTGGCGAGATCGAAGCGCAGCGCGTCGACGAGGACGATGTGCGTCGAACGTGCGCCGTGCACCCGGGCGCAGCGCTGCGCGAGATCGAACAGCTCGAAGATCATCCGGGGGTGGCGCCCGGTGACGCCGAAGGTCGGGAGGGCCTCGGCGTACGCGCGCGCGAACGTGCTCGCGAACTGGGTGCACAGCGCGCGCGCCTCGGCCCGGCCGATTCCGGCGCCGCCGAGCCGCTCGTCGAGGAGCGCGGCGCGGATCGGGACGTAACCCTCGACGAACGCCCGTTCGAGCGCGGACAGCGGCGAGGTGCGGGTGATCTCCTGCAGTCGATCGACCGCGTCGTTCAACGAGGTGAACGACGCCGGCTCCTCCGCCGCGGGCTCGACCGAGACGTACATCCGCGGCGCGGGCGGCGGCCCGTTGTCCACCACCCGCATCGGCGGCGGCGTTCGCTTGATCACCGGGCGCTCGCCGGAGACGGGCGTCGGCGTCGGCGTCGGTGCCTGCGCCGGCGGCTTCGCGGCAGGCGGCGCCTTCGCCCTCACCCCGAGCACCTTGGCGAGCGGCTCCGGCGCGCTGTACGCGCGCACGTCGGCGTTGCGATGGTCGAGCATCAACACCACCGGGCGATCGCGGGTGGACTCGGAGAGGAACTTGATCGCGGCGGCGTCCTCGGGATCGAGCGCCCCGCACGCGTCGACGAGCCCGCCGAGCGGGCCGAGATCGAGCGCGAGCCCGACCCGGCCGACCTTGCGCACGCGGTAGAGCTGGTCGGACAGGGCGGCGTCGCGATCCGACATCGCGCCGATGCCGGGCGGCGCGCCGCCGCGATCCCGCAGCGACTGCTCAATCGCTTCGTCGATCGCCTCGCCGAGCCGTCCGCGCGCCCCCGGTCCGAGCCCCTGGATCGAGACCACCAGGAGCCGGGCCGCGTCGAGCGCGCCGTGCAGGCGCACCGCCTCGTCGGGCGAGACGAACCGCAGCTCTCCGGGCGGCGGGGCGCCCTCGTCGCGATGCTCGGATTCCCCGCGATGCTCGGACTCGAGTGCTTCGAACGACATGTCGGCCCGGGCGATCGTGCCGAACCGCGGCGCCGGCGAACCACTTTCCGGCGATGGCGCGATGCGCTACCCCCCGTCCCATGGATCCGACCGCGACCCTCGACGCCTCCCTCGCGGAAATCGAAGCGGGATTCGGCGCCGCGTTCGCGGCCGCGGCCGACGAGCCCGCGCTCCGCGCCGCCCACGCGAAGATCCTCGGGCGCAACGGCGCGCTCACCGCCGCCCTCAAGGAGATGGGCAAGCTCCCGGCCGATGCGCGCAAGACCGCGGGCCAGCGCGTCAACACCCTCAAGCAGAAGGTCGAGGCCGCGTTCGAGGAGTGCCTCGGCGCCCTCGCCCGCGCCGCGCGCGACGCCGATCTCCGCGCCACCCCGTTCGATCTCAGCCTGCCGGGCCGCGCCCCCGCGCCGCGCGGGCACCTCCACCCGATCTCGCTGGTGCGCGAGGACATCTTCGAGGTGTTCAAGGGCCTCGGCTTCGCGGTGGCCCACGGGCCGCAGGTCGAGCTCGAGGAGTACAACTTCGGCAAGCTCGGCTTCCCGCCCGATCACCCGGCGATGGACATGCACGACACCTTCTGGGTGTCGCCCCCGCCGCGTGCGCCCAACGCCAAGGTGCTCCTCCGCACGCACACCTCCAACGTGCAGGTCCGCGAGATGCTGACGAACAAGCCGCCGCTCGCGGTGGTCTCGGTCGGCCCCTGCTACCGCTGCGACGAGGACATGACCCACACGCCCATGTTCCACCAGATGGAGGGCTTCCTCGTCGACCAGAACGTCACGCTCGCGCACCTCAAGGGCGTGCTCACGGCGTTCGTCGAGCGCCTCTTCGGCAAGCGGAAGGTCCGCTTTCGGCCGAGCTACTTCCCCTTCGTCGAGCCCGGCTGCGAGGTCGACATGGGCTGCACCTTCTGCGACGGCACCGGCGTCGCGGGCGGCGCGCCGTGCCGCCAGTGCAAGGGCACCGGGTTCGTCGAGATCCTCGGCGCGGGCATGATTCACCCCGTCGTGTTCGAGCACTGCGGGATCGACCCCGAGAAGTACACCGGCTTCGCGTTCGGCACCGGCATCGAGCGCCCGGCGATGCTCAAATACGGAATCCCCGATCTGCGCATGATGTTCGAGAACGACGTGCGCTTCCTCGCGCAGTTCTGAGCCATGAGGGTCAGCGTCAACGGCAGCCTCACCGAAGTCCCCGACCACCTCACGGTGGCCGGGCTGATCGCGCACCTCGGCTTGTCCGGCCCGGTGGCGGTCGAGCGGAACCGCGAGGTGGTCCCCCGCGCCGAGCACGCCACCACGTCGCTCGCCGAGGGCGACCAGCTCGAGCTCGTCCACTTCGTGGGCGGCGGCTGACGCGCGCCCTTTTCGGCCACGGGAAAACCGGCGTGTTACGCTTCCCACGCCGCTTTCTGCGGGCAGGTGAGGAATATGCCGGTCAAGGTCGAGTGCGAGTCGTGCAAGGCGCCGTACACCATCGATGAGCGCCGAATCCCGGCCGCAGGGCTGCGCGTGCGCTGCCCGAAGTGCACCAAGACCTTCGTGGTGAAGAAGCCGGGTGACGCATCGGACGCGCAGCCGGTCACCCAACCGGCGCTGCCCGCGGTCAGCAACGCGGTCGCCGGCGGATCGTCCTACGCCGATCTTCCCGCGCAGGCGCCCCCGCGCGGCGGCGAGGCGTCGCTCCCGCCGAACCATAAAGACGATATCGATCTGCCCGCGCCCGTCGCGGCGAGCGACGCGCTCCTGCCGTCGCCGGTGCAGCGGCCCGCGCCCAAGAAGCCGGTGCTCAGGGGCACCGCGCTCGGCCTCGGCGGGCTCGTGCCCGGCGTGGTGACGGGCGCCCCGGCGCAGAAGCCAACGCAGGACGATCTGCCGGCCGCGCGCGGGCCCGCGGCCGCGATGCCCGGTGGCGAGCTCGATCTGCCCGCCACTCGCTCGCCGGGCGC
>JALHOE010000323.1 GCA_022843175.1 Deltaproteobacteria bacterium | reverse complement strand
CGCCGGTCGAGGCTCCGCCGGCCCCGGTCGAGGCGCCTCCGCAGCCCGAGCCGTCGGTCGTCGCCGTCGCGCCGAAGCCCTCCGCGCCCCGGCCGCCGCCGGTGCCGGTCGAGGACGCGAGCAGCGCCGATCTCTCGCTCTACCAAACCGCGCACACGCTGCACTTCGTCTCCAAGCGCTACGACGCCGCGCTCACCGCGTGGGACGACTATCTACGCGGCTCGCCGAACGGCGCGTTCGTCGTCGAGGCGCGCTACAACCGCGCGATCTGCTTGGTGAAGCTCGGTCGCAAGGCGGAGGCGCGCGTCGCGCTGCAGCCCTTCGCCGACGGAAACGTCGCCGGCGGCTACCGCCGCGAAGAGGCGCAGAAGCTGCTCGATCGACTCACCGCCGAGTGATACGCACGCGAGATGCGTCGCGCGCTCGCCGTGTTGCTCCTTCTCGGTTGTCGGGGGGGGTTCGAGCCGCCGAAGCAGTTCGTCGGCACGCTCAAGGAGACCGGGCGAGCCGAGATCGACATCGGCCCCGGCGCAAAGCCCGGCGAGGTGATCGTGAATTGGTGGAACACCGATCGCCCGAAGGGCGACGTCGAGGCCAAGATCGAGCGGCTCGGCGAGAGACGAATCCGCATTCAGGTCGGCGGCTGCGGGGTGCAGCTCGAGCAGGACCCGCCTCCGAACGACTACAGCGCGAAGGTCGTGCTCAAGCCGCAGCAGGTCTGCGACATCGACATCGACCACTACAAGGGCCCGGTCTACCTCGGCGGCAACGTTCAATTCGACCCGTCCAAGGGCACGATCGACCTGCTCCTCCACGGCACCGCGCCGCAGGGGCCCACGCGCGTGCAGTACTCGCTCACCTACAACGGCGTCGCCAAGAAGTAGTCAACGACCACGTTGGTTAGAACCGGCGGTGGCGCAGCGAGGGGAGCTGCGCGCGCACGTCGGCGATGCGCTTCGGGTCGAGCGTGGCGCGCGCGAGGCCGACGCCGTCCGACACCTGCGCGATCACGTCGCCCCACGGATCGGCCACGAGGCTCTTGCCGTAGGTGAGGCGATTGCCGGGGTGACGGCCCCACTGCGCGGCGGCGAGGACGTAGCACTGCGACTCGATCGCGCGCGCGCGCATCAGCACGTGCCAGTGGTCCTTGCCGGTCGGCACGGTGAACGCCGCGGGGATGAGCAGCGCGTGCGCGTCGAGGTCGACGTGCTTGCGGTACAGCTCGGGGAAGCGGAGGTCGTAGCAAATGGAGAGGCCGAGTCGCCAGCCGTCGACGTCGACGACGACCACGTCCTCGCCGGGCTCGCCGCACGCGCTCGAGTCGGACTCGCGGTGCGAGGTGCCATCGGCGAGGTCGACGTCGAAGAGGTGGATCTTGCGGTAGATCGCGGTCACCTCGCCGGTGGGCGCGAACGCGACGTGGGCGTTGAACGGGCGTTGGGCGTCCCCGCTGTGCAGCGCCACGCCGCCGGCGAAGACATACGCGTCGTGCTCGCGCGCGAGGCCCGAGAGGGCGCACACCGCCTTGCCGTCGCTCGGACGCGCGCCGACCGCGGGGACCGGCTCGGCGGTCGCGCGCTTCTTGTCGGGATCGCCCATGAACGCGCAGCCCTCGGGGAGGGCGAGGACGCGGGTGCGGGCGCGTTTGGCGAGGCCCGCGATGGTCTCGAGGTTCTGGTCGACGTCGTCCTGCGCGCCGAGCTGGATGACCGCGACCTCGAGCGGCGCTTTCGGGATGGTGCTCTTCATCGAGGAACAGTCTATCGTGCGCCTCGCTCGATGCCTGCTGTCGCGTTGCAGGGGGTCCGCCGCTCGTTCGGCGACGTCGTCGCGCTCGACGGCGTCGATCTGTCGGTCGAACAGGGGGACTTCGTCGCGCTGATCGGCCCCTCCGGCTGCGGAAAGTCGACGCTGCTCCGGATCATCGCCGGGCTCGACGCGGGCGAGGGGCAGGTGGCGGTCGACCGTTCATCGATTGCTTATGTATTTCAGGACGCCCACCTGTTGCCGTGGCGGACGGTCGCGGACAACGTGGCGCTGCCGCTCGAGCTTCGTGGGGTGCCCGATCGCGGCGCCGTCGCGCGGGCGCTCGCCGACGTCGAGCTGACCGACGCGGCCGATCGCTATCCCGCGCAGCTCTCCGGCGGGATGCGCATGCGGGCGTCGATCGCGCGCGCGCTGGTGACCGAGCCGCGACTGCTCCTGATGGACGAGCCGTTCGCCGCGCTCGACGAGATCACGAGAAACCGGCTCGACGAGCGGCTGCGCGCGCTGTGGGCGAGCCGCGGGCTCACGGTGTTGTTCGTCACGCATGCCATCTTCGAGGCGACGTTCCTCGCCGAGCGCGCGATCGTGATGTCCAAGCGACCGGCGCGCATCCTCTACGACGCGCGGATCGAGCTCGGCGAACGCACCAGCGCGGTCCGGGGCGAGCCCGCCTTCGCCCACGAGGCGGGGAAGATCCTGGCGGCGCTCGAGCGAGGCAGCGAATGAGGCGCACGATCCTCCCGCCGCTGCTGGCTGGCGCATCCGGGCTGCTCCTGTGGGAGGGCGCGGTGCGGGTGCTGAAGCCGGCCGCGTATCTGCTGCCGCCGCCGAGCACCATCGCGCGCGCCGCCGTGGCCGACAGCGGCACCCTGGCGTCGGCGTGTTTGACCACCGGCACGAGCGCGCTCGCGGGGTTTGCGTTCAGCGCGGTCCTCGGCGTCGCGATCGCGGTGTTCCTCTCGACGTCGCGCTGGATCGAGCGCGCGTTCCATCCGTACGCGATCCTCCTCCAGACGGTGCCGATCGTGGCGATCGCGCCGCTCCTCGTGCTGTGGTTCGGCGTCGGCGGGCGGGCGGTCACCGCGTCGGCGTTCATCGTCTCGGTGTTCCCGGTGATCACCAACACGCTCGCGGGGATCCGCTCGGTCGATCCCGCGCTCCGCGATCTGTTTCGCCTCTACGGCGCCTCGCGCGGCGCGGTGTTGTTCCGGCTCGAGCTGCCGTGGGCCACGCTCTCCATCGCGACCGGGCTGCGCGTCGCGTCCGGCCTCGCCGTGATCGGCGCGATCGTCGGCGAGTTCGTGGCCGGGTTCTCCGAGGGCAACCCCGGGCTCGGGATCGTCGTGATGACGTCGTACCGACAGCTGCGCACCGACCTCCTGTTCGGCGCGGTCGGCTGCTCGGCGCTGCTCGGGATGGTGCTGTTCGGGCTGGTGAGCGGCGGCGCGCACCTGCTGCTGCGCAGGTGGCACATCGCGGCGTCGTGACATACTGAGCGGGCCATGTCCCCCGCCGAACTCGAGGCCCGCCTGCTCCGCCTGGAGCGTGACAACTCGTTGCTGCGTCGCGTGCTCGCGACGCTGGTGGTCGTCGCGGCGGTGCCGCTGCTCGCCGCCTACGTCCCGGCCAACGACAAGATCGAGGCGTCGGAGTTCGTGGTGCGCGACAAGGGCGGCGCTGTCCGCGCGCGCATCTACCTCGACGAGCTGGGCAAGACCCGCCTGATGCTCAAGGACAAGGACGGCAAGTCGACGGTGATGTTGTCGTCCGGCGAGGGCG
Organism: Deltaproteobacteria bacterium; assembly: GCA_022843175.1. GTDB lineage: Bacteria > Myxococcota_A > Polyangia > Polyangiales > JADJMO01 > JALHOE01. Next base: position 4,538 of record JALHOE010000323.1, on the reverse strand, counting down.
CGGCGATGTCGCTCGGCGACAAGGAGGGCAAGTCCAACGTGGTGCTGTCGTCGGACAGCGCCGCCAAGGGCATCCTGGTCCTCGAATCGGACGGCAAGCCGAAGGCGGTGCTGTCGAAGCCCAAGGGCTTCGACGCGATGGATCCGCTCGACGTGCAGGATCCGTGGGCGTCGCCCGAGTGATCTGTTAGAGCGACGCGATGCGCGTCGCAATTTTGTGCGTTCTCCTGGCGGTGTTCGGGTGCAAGAAGGCGCCGCAGAGCAACCTGCAGAAGACGCGCATTCAGCTCAACTGGGTGCCGGAGCCGGAGTTCGGCGGCATCTACGCAGCGCGCGAGATCGGCGCGTTCCAGCGGCAGGGGCTCGAGGTCGAGATCCTCGCCGGCGCCGCGGGCACGCCGGTGATCCAGATCGTCGCCAGCGGCCAGGCCGACTTCGGCGTGGTCGGCGCCGACGACGTGGTACTCGCGCGCGCGCGCGGCATCGACATCGTCGCGGTGTTCGCGTCGTTCCAACACTCGCCGCTCGGCGTCATGGTCCACAAGGACCGCGGCCTCGAGAAGCTCGAGGACCTCAAGAGCGGCACCCTCGCGATCGAGCCCGGGCTCCCGTTCGGGCAGTGGATCAAGAAGAAGTACGGCTTCGCCGGCGTGACCATCGTCCCCTACGACGGCGGCGTCGCGAAGTTCCTCACCGACCCGCTCTACGCGCAGCAGTGCTACGTGACCGCGGAGCCGATCGCCGTCCGCCGCAGGGGCAAGGAGGCCAAGGTCTTCGCCGCGCGCGAGACGGGCTTCGACCCCTACGCCAACGTCATCGTCATCAAGGGCGGCACGCTCAAGGCGCGGATGCCGCTCGTGCGCGCGTTCATCGCCGCGACGGCCGAGGGCTGGAAGAGCTACCTCGAGAGCCCGCGCGCGACGAACGCCGTGATGGCGAAGCTCAACACCGGGATGGATCTCGACACGTTCGACGAGGCGGCCAGGACGCAGGAGCCGCTGGTCCGCGGCGAGGGCGCGCTCGGCGCGATGACCGAGGCGCGCTTCAAGGAGCTCGGCGAGCAGCTCACCGAGCTCGGCACCATCCCCAAGCCCCCCCTCGCGAGCGACTGCTACTGGGAGCCGCGACCGTAAGGGAGCGGGTTGTCGGGGCTTGGTAGCGGGGCTTGGTAGTTGGACAACCCGCTCGCTGACGCTCGCGGCTCCAGAGAGGGTGGTTCAGAACGCCACGGGTACGGGGGTGGTCTTGTCGACGAGGGTGCCGTCACCGAGCTGGCCGAAGGAGTTCTTACCCCAGCAACGGAGCGAGTCGTCCTTGAGTCGCGCGCAGGTGTGGTGGTCGCCCGCGGCGATCTCGACCACGTCCTTCAGCCCCGACACCGCGACCGGCGCGCCGTGCGTGGCCTTGGTGCCGTCGCCGAGCTGGCCGTAGTCGTTGTGACCCCAGCACCACGCGGTGCCGTCGCTCTTCACCGCGCAGGTGTGCGTGCCGCCCGACGCGATCGACTTCACGTCGGTGAGCGCGTTGGTCACCGGCGTGGGGTGGTCCTTCATGGTGCCATCGCCGAGCTGGCCCTTGTCGTTGGCGCCCCAGCACGTGACCTCGCCGCTCTTGCGGAGCGCGCAGCCGTGGTGCTCGCCGACGACGACCTGGATCGCGTTGGCGATGCCGCTCACCTCGACGGGCGTGCGGCGATCGAGCGAGCCGCCGTCGCCGTTCTGGCCCTTCTCGCCGTTGCCCCAGCAGCGGATGCCGCCGGTGCCGAGCAGCGCGCAGGTGCTCCATCCGCCGAGCGAGACGTGCTTCACGTCCTTGAGGCCGGCGATCTTCACGGGCGTGATCCGGTCGACGCTCTGGTTGTCGCCGACCTGCCCGTGGAGGTTCGAGCCCCAGCACGACACGGTGGAGTCCTTGTGACGGGCGCAGGTGTGCACCATGCCGAGGCCGATGTCCTCGACGTCGGTGAGGCCCTTCACCGGCGTGGGCTTGGCGCGGCCCTCTTCGGTGCCGTCCCCCAGCTGACCGAACTGGTTGTAGCCCCAGCAGGCGACCGTGGCGTCCGACTTGCGGATGCACGCGTGGTACTCGCCGAGCTCGATCTCGGTCGCGTCTGCCATCGCCGGCACCGGCTTGGGTTTGGCCTGCGGTTCGGTCGAGTGTTCGACCTCGAGGTTGCGCCCCCAACAATGGATGGCGTGATCGTGCGTGCGCACGCAGGTCTCGTCGCCGCCGACCGCGAGCTGGTCGAGCGGGCCGACGGCGAGCTTGATCGGCGCGGGCGCTGGCGCCGCGGATGCCGTGGGCGCGGGTGCGGTCGCGACGGGCGCCGGCGGAGGTGCCTTCGGGCCCTCCGGATCCCCACCGCCACCACAGCCAAGGAGCACGAGCGAGAGACAAGCGACGCGACGCATCCGAACCTCCAGGGGCCGATGATACGGAGATCGTCTACGTTCGTCTTCCGATGAAAATCTCCTTCGAGCGCTGGTCTTCGCAGCTGTGCGTGGTGCCCTCGATCGGCATGACGATCGACGCGAGCCGGATGGGCGAGATCCCGGCGCTCGAATGGACGCCCGCGTTCGACGCGATGGCAGCGCTCGAGGCCGGCGCGATCGCCAACCCGGACGAGAACCGTCAGGTCGGCCACTACTGGCTGCGCGCGCCCGAGCTCGCGCCCACGCCGGAGCAGCGCGAGGCGATCGAGGGCGCACTGCGCCAGGTCAAGGCGTTCGCGACCCACGTCCACTCCGGCCGCATCGCGGCGCCCGCGGGCGGCAAGTTCACCGACGTGTTGGTGGTCGGCATCGGCGGCTCCGCGCTCGGCCCGCAGCTCGCCGCGCGCGCGCTCGGCACCGCCTGCGACGACAAGATGGTGCTCCATTTCCTCGACAACACCGACCCCGACGGGTTCGACGTGGTGCTCGATCGGCTGCGCGCGCGCCTGCCCTACACGCTGGTGCTCGTGATCTCCAAGTCCGGCGGCACCAAGGAGACGCGCAACGGCATGCTCGAGGTCAAGCGGGCGATGGAGGACTCTCACGTGCCGTTCGCCGCGCACGCGGTGGCGATCACCGGCGAGGGCAGCGCGCTCGACAAGCTCGCGGTGTCCGAGCAGTGGCTCGCGCGCTTTCCGATGTGGGACTGGGTCGGCGGCCGCACGAGCGAGCTCTCTGCGGTCGGCCTCTTGCCCGCGGCGCTGCAGGGCATCGACATCGACGCGTTCCTCGACGGCGCGCGCGACGCCGACGTCGCCACCCGCGTGCGCGATCCCTTGAAGAACCCGGCGGCGCGCCTCGCCGCGTGCTGGCACGCGGCGGGCCGGGGGCGCGGCGAGAAGGACATGGTCGTGCTGCCCTACAAGGACCGCCTCGAGCTCTTCTCGCGCTACCTCCAGCAGCTGGTGATGGAGTCGCTCGGCAAGGAGCACGACCTCGCGGGCAAGCAGGTGCACCAGGGCCTGGCGGTGTATGGCAACAAGGGCTCCACCGATCAGCACGCCTACGTGCAGCAGCTCCGCGACGGCGTGCAGAACTTCTTCGTCACGTTCATCGAGGTGCTGCGCGATCGTCACAAGCCGCCGTTCGAGGTCGAGCCGGGCGTCACCGCCGGCGACTACCTGTTCGGCTTCCTCGAGGGCACGCGGCGCGCGTTGTTCGAGGCGGGGCGGCCCTCGCTCACGATCACGCTCGACGACGTCTCGCCGCGCACGCTCGGCGCCCTGATCGCGGTGTTCGAGCGCGCCGTCGGGCTCTACGCGTCGCTCGTCGGGATCAACGCGTATCACCAGCCCGGCGTCGAGGCCGGCAAGAAGGCCGCGGGGGATGTGCTCGCGCTGCAGGCGAAGGTGGTGGAGCACCTCGCGATGCACGCGGGCATGCACGACGTCGACAGCATCGCGCGGGGCGCGGGGAGCGACGACCGCGAGCTGGTGTTCAAGATTTGCGACCACCTGGCGGCGAATGGGCGGCTGCAGCGGGAGCTGCAGAGCTCTGGCGAGCCGTGGAGGGCGCGGTTTTCGAAGTAGTCGGTTTCGGAATCGGGGTCGGCTTCGGGGTCGGTTTCGGCTTCGGTTTCGGTGTCGGGTTCGGTGTCGGGTTCGGGCTCGGTGTCGGGCTCGGGCTCGGTGTCGGCTTCGGGCTCGGGCTCGGGCTCGGTGTCGGGCTCGGGCTCGGGCTCGGGCTCGGGCTCGGGGTTCGGGCTCGGTTTCGGCCCGGAGAGTTTCCCTCCCGCATCATTCCCTCGAGGTCTACCGGCTCGCCCTCGACTTCGTTCGCCTCACCCACACGATCCGCATCGGGGGCCCGAAGCAGCGCGAGCACGCGCGCGAGGCCTCTGCATCCTGCGCGCGCAACATCGCCGAGGCCGCCGGGCGGTCGAGCACCGCCGACAAATCGCGCATCTACTCCATCGCGCGGGGCGCGTCGGCTGCAGCGCGCCCCGGCCGGACGAGATCTGGGAGCTGCCGATGCCGAGGTCGACACCGACGCCGACGCCGATGCCGACGCCGACGCCGACGGCGACGCCGACGCCGACGCCGATGCC
>JALHOE010000322.1 GCA_022843175.1 Deltaproteobacteria bacterium | reverse complement strand
CGCGCGGTCCGAGAAGCCGGACACGCCCGAGCCGCCGTCCGTCGCGCCCATCGCCACCCCGCGCGACGAGAGCCCGAAGAAGAAGCCGCCGGTCGCGCTGTTCGTCGCCGCGGGCGCGGTCCTCATGACCGGCTTCGCGTGGCTCGCCGGCTTCGGTCCGTTCGGAGCCAAGAGCGAGCCCGCGCCCGCTGCCGCCCCGCCGCCCGCGCCGACGACGACGGCCTCGACCAAACCGATCGCCGCGCCCATCACCTGCGAGGCGGGCCTCAAGATCGTCAACGCGCCGAAGGGCTCCGAGATCCTCCGCCGGCTCGGGAGCACTCCCCTCGCGGCGCGCGCGCCGATGCACGTCCCGGTGGAGCTGGTGTTCACCCGCGACGGCTTCGCGCCCTCGCGCATGCAGATCGACGCCTCCTCGCCCTGGAAGCACGATCTGGTCCCGACGCTCTCGCTCAACGCGTCGCTCGATGCCCACGTCGACGTCGACTCGCTGACCCCGTGGCCGACCCGCAAGGGCAGCCCGCAGCTGCCGCCGGTCATCGAGCCGAGCAAGGGCACGCTCCAGGTCGCGTCCACGCCCGAGAACGCCGAGGTCTGGATGAGCGAGCCGGACGAGATGAACGATGTCCCGTGCGGCGTCGGCGTTGACTTGCTCGTGGTCCGTCCGCTAGGCACCGTGCAGCGCGTGCGTGTCGAATGGTCCGCGTTCCGCGGATCGCCGCCGCGCGCTACGCACAGCCTCTGATGACCGGAGCGAGCCCGCCTATACCCCTGGAGCGATACGCCGAGCTCTCCGCCGAGCTCGACGCCGGCGATCTGCGCGACGAGGTGCTCGGACGCGCCGGACTCACGGTCCCCGAGTGGCTGAACGCGCAGCAGTACTGGCTCGGGAGCATCAGCGCCGAGGCCTCGCAGCTGCGCTACGAGCTCTTCCACCGCTACAGCAAGCTGTTCCTCGACGCCCGCAAGGCAGCGGTCGCCCGCAAGGGAAAGAAGCGCCAGGTGCTCGCGCCGAACGCCGCGGTCGATTCGCAGCGGCTGATGGGCACGGACGTGCCGATCCAACGCGAGGCCGCCGCACCACTCCAGCACGGTCTCGGCGCCACGAGCCACGGCCCGCGGCTCAACCTCGCGCAGTGGGCCGCGCTCTGCGCGGAGATCGCCGTGTTCGCCGCCAACGCCGATGCGATCCGCACCCGCTACGGCTTCGACGCCGACGGTTTCGCGCGCGAGCAGGCCGTCTGGGACAACCAGTTCGCCTCGGACCGCGCATCGTTCGACGAGTATCTGCTGCGGTTCCGCCACTACCGCGACTGGTTCCTCGGGGCACAAGCCGGCCGCTGAGCCCCGCGGCGCGCTGCTTGCAGCACTCCGCGGCATGGCGAAGAAGGACAAGATCCGCTGGTACGACGGGTGGCTGGGCTACCAGCCCCATCACACCGACGAGGACTATCACGTGGGCGGAAACCACCTGCCGATCGAGGAACTGGCCAAGCAGGTCGCCGAGAAGCAAGCGCGCCGAGACCGAAACTCGCGTGTTTGACGCGGCGCGGCCGTAACGACGGGGCGGAGGTGCGCGACCGATTACGACGAGCCCTTCGGTTCGCTATCCTCCCGCCGTGCCTTCCGCTCTCAACGCCTTTTTCACACTGAGCGGCGAGACCGTCCCCCCGGACGCGACCGTGACGCGCTACGAGGCGTTCGAAGCGCTGTCCGAGCTCTTCTGGACCGACGTCGAGTTCTGGACGGAGGATCTCGAATTCGAGGTCGAGAAGATGATGCGGCAGCCCGCGCTGCTCGACATCGTCGACGAGACCGGCGCGTCGCGCTTCTTCCACGGCATCGTGGGCGAAGCAGAGTTCATCGACGCCGACGAGGCGCGGCTGCGCTTCCGCGTGCGCCTCGTCCCCTTCCTCGACGCGCTCGCCCACCGCGAGACGAGCCGCATCTTCCAGGAGAAGACGCCGGTCCACGTGGTGCGTCAGGTCTTCGAGGACGCGGGCATCCCGGCCGAGAAGGTCGAGTGGCTGCTCTATAACGACTATCTGCCTCGCGAGTACTGCGTGCAGTACCGCGAGAGCGATCTGAACTTCGTCCACCGCTTGTTCGAGGACGAGGGGCTCTTCTACTTCTTCAAGCACACGCCCGAGGGGCACGTCATGGTCGTCGCCGACGACCCGGAGGCCTTCTCCTCCGCCGACGGCCACGTCACGTTCGCGATGAGCCAGGGCCTCGGCATCGTCCCCACGACGCAGACGATCAAGGAGTTCTCGCGCACGCGCACCCTCCGCACCACCAACGTGCTGCTGAGGGACTACGACTTCGAGAAGCCGCAGGCGCCGCCGGTCGCGACCCAGCCCGCCACCGACTCGCACCCCCTCTCCTACTACGAATACCCCGCCGGCTTCATCAAGTCCGCGGTCGGCAAGCGCCGCGCGCTCGCGCGCATGCGCGCCCTCCGCCGCGACGCCGACACCGTCCGCGGCAAGAGCCGGGCGATCGGTCTCCGCGTCGGCGCGCCGTTCATCATCGAGGGCTGCGAGCAGGAGTACTGCAACGGCTCCTTCGTGGTCACGTCGCTCCGCATCGTCGGCCAGCAGACCCCGGGCGAGGACACCGAGAACTACGCCTGCAGCAACGAGTTCGAGGGCATCCCCGAGGGTGGCGCGTGGGCGCCCCCGCGCCGCGCGCACCGCCCGCGGATTCGCGGCGTGCAAACGGCGCTCGTCCAGGGCCCCACCGCCGACGAAGAGACGATCCACTGCGACAAGTACGGTCGCATCAAGGTCCGCTTCATGTGGGACCGCGTCGGCGCCAACGACGACAAGGCCACCTGCTGGATGCGCGTAACCCAGCTCAACACCGGCGGCTCGGTCATCACCCCCCGCATCGGTTGGGAGGTCGCGATCGGGTTCTTCGAGGGCGACCCCGACGCGCCGTTCATCCTCGGCCGCCTCTACAACGCCGAGCGCACGCCCCCCTACGCCCTCCCCGGCGCGTCCGCCTCCGGCTCGATCAAGAGCAGCTCGAGCCCCGGCGGCGCGGGCTTCAACGAGATCAAGATGTCCGACACCGGCGGCAGCCAGGGCTTCGGCATCACCGCGCAAAAAGACCTCAACATCAACGTCGGCAACGACAAGACCGAGAAGGTCGGCGTCAACGAAGAGGTCGCCGTCACGGTCAACATGAAGCGCACCGTTGGCAGCAACGAGAAGCTCGAGGTCGGCGCCAACCAGGACTTCACGGCCGGCGCCAACATGGAGGAGAAGATCACCGGCGGTCAGACGATCGACGTCGGCGGCAACGAGACGGCGAACGCCACCTCGAACTTCATCGAGAAGATCACCGGTGACCGCACGTACGAGACGGGCGGCAACTTCATGGGCATCAACAACAGCCTCACGCTCGACGCCAAGGCGGGCATCACCCGCGACGTCGGCGCGGTGCAACTCTACGCGTCGCCGGTCGCCATCCTCGAGAACGTCGGCGGCAACTACACCGAGACGATCGGCGCAGCCAAGGTGCTCATCGCCAAGGGCACGGTCGCCGAGTCGATCGGCGCCATGAAGACGCAGCAGACCGCGGCGGCCGAGATCCACGTCGTCAGCGGCAGCATCCAAATCCAAGCGCCGATGGTGTCCAACATGGTCGGCGGCATCCACTACCAGGACGTCAAGGGCGACTACACCGTCAAGGCGCCGATCATCACGCTGCTCGGGGCCACCGGCACGTTCAAGGGCGGCAGCAGCGAGCTGAAGCTCGGCGGCGGTCCCATCCTCATCAAGGGCTCGAAGATCGCCATCAAGGGCGCGACCGTCATCAAGATGGGCGCCTCACTCAAGCTGGGGTCGGGCTAATGGCGGACATTCGCGTCACGGTCGAGAGCACCTTCGAGATCGACGGCACGCCGCTGCGCGTGGTCGGCGCCACGCTCACCGAGTCGCTGTTCGCGCTCCCCACCCTCGACCTCGAGGGCACCGAGGGCAACGAGACCCCGACCGCCGAGGAAGTGATCGGCAAGTCCGCGAAGCTCAAGCTCGCGCGCAGCGACGGCAGCCAGGAGCGCTTCTTCCACGGCATCATCGTGCAGGCCGACCGTCACATCGACGACAACGGCAACTACCGCCTGCGGCTGCTCGTCGTGCCCAAGCTGTGGAAGCTCTCGCGCCGCACCGACTGCCAGATGTTCCAGGATCTGTCGGTCCCCGACATCGTCAAGAAGGTGCTCGAGGACGCCGGCGTCACCGACATGGCGTGGATGCTCAGCGGCACCTACGACCCGCGGAAGTACGTCGTGCAGTACCGCGAGACGGACCTCGAGTTCATCGTTCGGCTCCTCGCCGAGGAGGGCATCTGGTTCTGCTTCGACTTCACCGACACCGACCAGGTCGTCTTCTGCGACGACCCGACCGGCCGCGGCGACATCCTCGGCACCACGTCGCTCAAGTTCCTGCACATGTTCGGGTCCACCGAGTCGGCGGACTTCGTCACCAAGGTCCGGCGCATCCTCCGGGTGAAGTCCGACAAGGTCACGCTGCGCGACTTCGACTTCCTCAAGCCGAAGCTCAAGGTCGAGGCGGAGGCCGAGGGCAAGGACGACGGCGCGAAGAGCCTCGAGGTCTACTCCTACCCCGGCCGCTTCACCGAGAACGCCGTTGGCAAGCGCTACGCCCAGACGCTCCTCGATTCGATCCAGTGCGAGCGCGACATCATCGAGGGCGACGCCGGCGTCCTCACCCTGGCCGCCGGTCTCAAGTTCTCGATCGAGGAGCACCCGTACACCAAGCTCAACGCCGAGCACCTCATCACCGGGCTCACCATCGCGTTCCGCGACGAGCGGTGGGTCAAGGGTGCCGCCGACGCCCACTCCTACAGCTGCCGCTTCCGGGCGATCCCCACCGGCAAGAGCAAATATCGCCCGCCGCGCCTCAAGATCGAGCGCACGGTGCCCGGGCTGCAGACGGCGATCACGCGCGGACCGTCGGGCGAGGAGATCTACGTCGACGAGCACGGCCGCGTGAAGGTCTCGTTCCACTGGGACCGGCTCACGACCAAGGACGACAAGTCGAGCGACTGGTTCCGCACCTGTCAGCTGCCGACGGGCGGCTCGATGTTCCTCCCGCGCATGGAGTGGGAGACCTCCGTCGACTTCGTCGAGGGCGACGTCGACCGTCCGCTCATCTTCCAGCGCTTCTACAACGGGCTCACGCCGCCGCCCTACGAGCTCCCGGCCAACAAGGCGCGCGGCTCCATCCAAACGGCGACGACGCCCGGCGGCGGCTCGACGAACGAGTTCCGGATGGACGACACCAAGGGCAGCGAAGAGATGTTCTTCAACGCCTCCAAGGACATGTCCGTCGAGGTGAAGAACAACGCCACCGAGTCGGTCAAGAACAACGAGACGCGCGAGATCGGCGCCGACGCCAAGCTCGACGTCACCAACAGCGGCCACTTCGAGGTCGGCGCCTCGGAGACGGTGCAAGTCGGCGCCAACCAGAACATCCACATCCAGACGTTCCACGTGGCCGACATCGGCGGCGACCACAGCCTGACGATCGGCGGCAACCGCGACATGATGATCGGCGGCGACCACAAACACACGATCACCGGCTCGTCGACGTTCACCATCGGCGGCAACCGCATGGACCTCGTCGTCGGCGCGGTCAACGAGGGCACCGAGGCCTCGATGACCCACACCGTGGGCGCCGCGCTGGTCGAGATCACCGGCCAGGCCAAGTCGGTGATCATCGGCGGCGCCAAGACCGAGAGCACCGGCGCGGTGAAGCTCATCGTCGCCGGCAAGGACCGCGCGGTCGACGCCGGCGCGATGCTGTCGAAGATGATCGGCGGCGCGGTGCTCGCCAAGATCGGCGCCGACCGCAACGACAACGCCGAAGCGGTCTACAGCGAGGTGGTCGCCGGCGCCCAGGTCATCAAGGCGGCCAACGTCACGTTCGAAGCGGAGGCGGCCCTCTCGCTCGTCATGGGCGCCTCGATCCTGTCGCTCACCCCCGCGTCGGTGACGATCACTGGCGTCAGCGTGAAGCTCGACGGCAAGACGGTCGACAACGGCATGGTCCTCGACAACTAGCGGGAGCTCTCATGGCGAGGACCTTCGAAGCAGCCTTCAGCACCACGCTCGGTGCGGCCCACACCGTGCTGGAGTTCCGACACCAGCAACGCATCGGCCACGCCGCAGAGGCGGTCGTCGACGTCGTCCTCGCCGACTACCAGGACCCGGAAGATGCGATCGGAAAGGGCGCGGTCCTCACCTATGGGTACGAGGGCGACGAGCCGGTCGTGTTCCACGGCGCGGTCGAGGCGATCACGGTCATCGCTTCCCCGGCCGGCGGGTCGGCAGTGCACTCCTTCCGCTTCAAGCTCGTCGCGCGCGTCGCGCTGCTCTCGCAGTCGATCTCGTGCACGATCTTCCAGGACCTCGACGTCAAGGAGATCGTCACCGCGGTGCTCCAGCAGCATGGCATCGAGAGCGACCTTCAGGTCTGGCGCCTGTCCGATTCCTACGAGAAGCGCGAATACTGCGTGCAGTACAACGAGAGCGCGCTCGCGTTCATCTCGCGGCTCTGTGAGGAAGAGGGCATCTGGTTCCACACCGAGCCCAACGCCGATGGCGACAACAACGTCATCGTCTTCGCCGACGACAGCTCGGCCGCGCCGCCGATCGTCGGCTCCGAGCAGATCCCCTTCCGTCCGGCGAGCGGCTTCCTCGAGATCGAGGACGCGATCCGCGCGATCAAGCAGCGTCGCCGCGTCGTGCCGGGCAAGTCCGTGCTCCGCGATTTCAACTTCAAGAAGCCGGCGCTCGACCTCACCTGCGAGGCAGAGGCCGACGTCGACACCGATCTCGAGCTCTACGACTACCCCGGCGGCTACTTCGAGGCTGCGCTCGGCAAGAAGCGCGCGCGGGTTCGGCTCGAGGCCGAGCAGGCCGAGCGCCGCACGGTCGCCATCGAGGCCGACTGCACGCGCATCCACGCCGGCCACCTGTTCGAGATCACCGAGGCCGCCGAGGTCGGCGGGGACGGGAAGTACTTCGTCACCAGCGTCGAGCACATCTACCAGCACGTGTCGCGGATCCCCGGCGGCGCCGCGGGCGACGGCTTGGGCGGCGGCGGCATCTACAAGTGCAGGGCCACGCTCCTCGACTCGGGGGTCAAGTACCGCGCGCCGCTGCTGACGCCGCGGCCGCTCATCGAGGGCCCGCAGACGGCGAAGATCGTCGCGCCCGCCGGCTCGCCCGAAGAAGAGATCCACACCGACGAGCACGCGCGCGCGAAGGTCCGCTTCCACTGGGATCTCGCCGGCATCGACGACGACAAGGCCTCGTGTTGGATGCGGGTCGGTCAGGTGCAGACGTCCGGCTCGATGTACCTCCCGCGCATCGGCTGGGAGGTGGTCGTGCAGCACCTCGAGGGCGATCCCGATCGCCCGGTCGTCACCGGCAAGCTCTACAACGGCAAGATCATGCCGCCCTACGCGCTGCCCGAGGGCCGCACCCGTACGGCGATTCAGTCGGCGAGCACCCCCGGCGGCGGCGGCAAAAACGAGATCCGCCTCGAGGACAAGGCCGGCGGCGAAGAGATCGCGATCAACGCGCAGTACAACACCAACATCGTCACCGCGAACAACAAGAAGAAGGTCGTCCACAACAACGAGAGCCAGGCGATCGGCGTCGACGCGTCCACCAAGGTCGGCGCGAACCAGACCATCAAGGTCAGCAAGGGCGTGCTCAAGACGATCAAGGCCGACCAGTCGGTCTCGGTCGGCGGCAACCGCAAGATCGAGGTCAACGCGGTGAGCGCCCTCACGGTCGGCGGCTCGAGCAGCACCAGCATCGGCGGCAACCACATGGAGATGGACGGCAACCCGCTCGAGGGTTTGATCGCCGTCGCCGTGGAGAAGGCGCTCGCCGCGGCCACCGGCGCGGCGATGGCCGCCGCCCAGCAGCTCGCGGGCGGTGCGATGGCGCGCGTGAACCAGGCGATGGGGCCGATCAACGGCGTGCTCGATCGCGCCCAGCAAATGGGCGGCGCGATGGAGGCGCTGGCGCAGGGTAATTACGGCGCCGCGGCCGGC
>JALHOE010000321.1 GCA_022843175.1 Deltaproteobacteria bacterium | reverse complement strand
TGGCTACGACCCGGCGAGGGGTACGCTTACCAGCGTGGCCACGCCGGCGGTGACGATGATCCACGGCTACGACGGCGCGCTGCGTACGAGCACGTCGTGGTCGGGCGCCGTCTCGGGCAGCGTGACGCACGGCTACGACCACCGCTTCCGCGTCAACGCCGAGAACGTCAACGGCGGCTCCGTCGTGAGCTTCGGCTACGACAAGGACAGCCTGCTCACGTCGGCGGGCGCGCTCACGCTGGTGCGTGGCAACCACGGTCTGGTGACGGAGACCGCGCTCGGCGTCGTCACCGAGACGCTCACGTATTCGGCGTTCGGGGAGCTCGAGTCGCGGACCACGAGGGTGTCGGGCACCGACCTGCTCAAGGTCGTCTACGACCGCGACGCGCTCGGCCGAATTCGCACCAAGACCGAGACCGACGGCACCGTGACGAAGGTGTTCGAGTACCGATACGACACCGTCGGCCGGCTCGACCAGGTCAAGCAGGACGGCGTCGTCACCGCGACCTACGAGTACGACTCGAACGGCAACCGGAAGAAGAAGATCACCAGCGCCGCGACCGAGGTCGGCACGTACGACGGGCAGGATCGGATGCTTTCGTACGGCGGGGCGACGTATGGGTACAACGCCAACGGGGACCTCACGTCGAAGACCGAGGGCTCGGGGACGGCCACGTACGAGTACGACGCGCTCGGGAATTTGCGGAAGGTGACCCCACCAACGGGCTCCGCGATCGAGTACGTGATCGATGGGGCGAACCGTCGCGTCGGCAAGAAGGTCGGCGGGACGTTGGTGCAGCAGTTCCTCTACTCGTCGGATCTGCGCATCGTCGCGGAGCTGAACGGCGCGGGCGCGGTGGTGTCGCGGTTTGTGTACGGCACGCGCGTCAATGTGCCGGAGTACGTCGTGAAGGGCGGCAGCACGTACCGGGTCGTCACCGATCATCTCGGCAGCGTGCGGAAGGTCGTTGATACGGCGACCGGGACCGTCGCGCAGGCGATTGAGTACGACGAGTTCGGGGTCGTGCTCAGTGACTCGGCGCCGGGGTTCCAGCCGTTCGGCTTCGCGGGCGGTTTGAACGGCGAGAGCGGGTTGGTGAGGTTCGGAAGAAGGGATTACGACGCGCGTGCTGGGCGTTGGAGCAACAAGGACCCGATTATGTTTAGTGGAGGCGACTCGAACCTCTATGGCTACGTGGTTGGTGATCCGATTAACGCAATCGATCCGAAGGGCCTGTGGAGGGTCGACTTCCCTGAGCAAGGCCCCGGACCGGACTGGCATTGCCGACGGAACCAGAGCAATCGTTGCCCGAAGCATCCGCCAACGACCTGCGAAGATGGCTCTCACAAGGGCGAGGGAATGTGGGATTTCGGCGCGGCCGGCATGGCGAAGTACCGTTCGCCACAGGGATACGAGTGCGCGTACGACAAAGACGGCAACCTACTCCCCGACCGGAACGCAAACTACACATTCAACTACGGACCTCGGCCCTGGTCGTTGAGGCACTTCCTCCTCGACGTCTTCCCGCACTTCCTCTTTCGAGCAGACGACGGGTATGAGCCGGATCTCACGGAGGTCACCGACGTCGATCCGGCCTGCGAATGACCCACACCATCATGCTCAGACTCTACGGTGGCTGCGCGAGCGCAGCAGTCCTAGCGGCCGGGCTCTCGGTGGCCGCACTCCGCCGTCACCGCGGCGACGGCTCCAAAGGATCGAGCCGGGCGCGAAACGCATCGCTGTGTCTCGCAGTCATCGTTCCGGGCGGCGCCTGGAGCGTGGAATGCCTAGGGAGCATATGGCTCTGGGACAAGTGGCCGAACTACTCGTTCCTTGCACCCCTGTGGGCGATCGCGATGCTCGCGATCGGTACCGTCTTCCTTGCCTCGTTCCGTCCGACGATGCTCCGAAACGATGGCGGTGTGTTGCTACTCGCGCGTCTTGCGGCTCTGATCGCATGGTCCTTGGGGGTCGTCGTCGCGGCGGTGTCGTTCGCGTACATCTGAACCGCCACCGAGCAGAGAGTTGATCCTCACTGCCCTCGACGTGTAGTGGAGACATGCCCTCCGCCGTTCGTCGTGTCGCCTTGTATGCCCGCGTATCGACCTCCGACCAACGCGCCGACCTCCAGCTCCACGAGCTCCGTCGTCTCGCCGAGCAGCGCGGCTGGAAGGTCGTCGGGGAGTACGTGGACGAGGGCTATTCGGGGACGAAGGATCGTCGGCCTGCTCTCGACAGGCTCATGGCCGACGCCCAGAGGGGCCGCTTCGACATCGTGGCCTGTTGGCGCTTTGACAGATTTGCGAGGTCCGTTCGCCACCTCGTCGTCGCACTCGATGACTTCCGTGAGCGCGGCATCGACTTCATCTCCATGAACGAGGGGATCGACACCTCGACGGCGGCGGGCCGCATGGTGTTCTCCGTCATCGGCGCGATGGCGGCCTACGAGGCCGATGCGATTCGGGAACGCACCAGGGCAGGTATCGCCGCAGCTCGTCGTCGGGGGAAGCACATTGGCCGACCGGAGCGCCGGTTCGATCTCGACGAGGCGGTGCAGCTCCGGGAGGACGGGCTGTCGATCTGCGACATCGCCGCCCGCATGAAGGTCGCCCGATCCATCGTTCACCGAGCGCTCTCGGTGCTGTCCCGAAAGTCCCTCGGCGAGGCGGCCAACGATCGCGGAAAACGCGGGCTCTCCGATCGCGTGACCAGCCGTCCCGCAAACGAACGGTTGCGGGACATCGCTAGTCTGCGGCGGCGGACAATCAGCAGTCCTTGAGATCGCGGAGCAGGACGGCATCGCGGAGGCCGAGTTGTAGCACCGACGTGATGGCTTTGATCAGAAACGCCTGGGCGTGATGGTGATCGCGAAGGAGTTGTGCCTTGCCGGTGAAGTCGAATGACGCGCCGTGCGCAATCGCGCTTCGGTAGGCGTACATCGCCTTCCACACCGTGTCGGCAGTGGCGCTCCCGAAGAACGCGCCGTAGACAGGCGCGAACCCCGTTCGATTTGCGACGAGGGTTACCTTCGCAATGACCTGCCGCGTGATCGTGTCGTAGGGGTCGGAAGGCTTGGGATTGTGCGTAAGGATTGACTCAAGAACGGCGAAGTAGCCGAGGAACCGCAGCTTTGACTGCGGGTCCATGTGGCGAAGCTCTCGCATCTCGGCGAGGGCGCGACGCAGATCGACCTTGGTGTTGTCGTGAGCCGCGAGCTTCCGGTGCGTCTCGACGGCGCGATCGATCTCGTCTCGCGTGAGCACGCCATCACGGGCACGCGCGTAGCGGCTGCCGGGAGTTCCTTGCCCAACCCAGCTTGCTGTGTGGCCACCGGCCATCTGTCCCACCGCGACCCCGACATGAAGAAGATCGGTGCCGAGGAGTTCTCCGGCGAGTTCCAGCTCATTGACGAGCGTCGTCTCGGGAGCGGTCTCGATGCCGAAGTAGCGCCATTCACTCGGCGCGATCTCACGCCACTGATTCGGACCTCGGTCTGGCGCGCGCTCCATCTCGTACGGAGCGACCGGCCAGTCCGGATGCCAGGGTTCTGCAACGTAGCGACGCACCATCCGGATCTGATCCTCCGCTGCTCGGACGAGACGATGCCCCGGCAATATCTCGTGGGGCAGCGTTGCGTCCGTGCCGACGACGTTGGTCAGATGATGAAACCGCGATGCCACGGGCGGATCGGCCGCGCCCGCACCGGTCAATTCGCTCATGCGCGGATTCGACCATGGGCTCCGGAGTGCCGAAACACGATGTTGGATCGCGGCGAAGCCCCGCTTGCCCGTCGCGCCGGAAACCCCAGCAGCGTTCGACGCAGGCCCCGCCGAGTCGGCGAGGCCCTCGTCGAATTACTTTGATGATCGCGGGATGCGCGATCGCCGTCCGCGTACGTGGTCGATCGTCAGAGGTTGCCGAGGATGTCGGTGATGTCGAACGCAGGGCATGCGGTCTCTATGGTCGTACGCAACACCTCCAGGCGTCCTTCCGCACGTCCCAGCTCGCGTCCCTCGGCGAGGTCTTCCGCACGATTTAGCCGACGCGCGATCTCGGCCTCGCGCCGCATCTCGGCGACGCGCCGCGCAGAGGGCGCGCGGGAGAGGATTTCGAGGGCGTGCTTCGCTTCGGCCATAATCGGTGCCTCGACTGCCAACGACTCTAGCGCGCCCTCGTCGTCGAGCGCAGGAAGCGGGCCCAGCGTTCGAGGTCTGCGCTCTCCCCCTCCGCCGCGGGTTGCTCGATGCCCGGCAGTGCGAGGACGCCAAACCGGTAGCGGCAGACCGTCCTATCTCGAGCGGCCTTGGCGTGAGGCTTGGCGGCCCTGGCGCCCGGTCTCTCTTCCCTACCCGCGCGTCACCCGCTCCACCAACGCCGCGTATTCGAGCAAGCTGCGCAGCGCGAGGAACTTGTCGCGCGCGCGGGTGTACGCCGCTTCGCCGAGGGCGGCGGCGAGCTTCGGGTCGGCGAGGATCCGGCGGAGCGCGGACGCGAACGCGTCGAGATCGGTCGGGTCGGGCAGGAGCAGACCGTGCACGCCGTCGTCGATCTGATCGACGATGCCGCCGATCGCGCTCGCGACGACCGGGCGTCGCTTCCACATCGCCTCGGTGACGGTGAGGCCGAAGCCCTCGCGGAGGCTCTTCTGCACCACGATCGAGGCGTGGCGTTGGAGCGCGTTGATGATCGCGGCGTTCTCGTCCACGTCGGCGGTGGGGATGGACGCGAGGCTCACTGCGCGGCGGACGTAGTGCGGCAGCGCGCGGAAGGCGCAGGTGACCTCGTCGAACACGCGCGCCGCGTCGGGGTCGTCGGCCACGCCGTGGACGTTGGGACCCGCGAGCAGGAGGTGCGCGGGTGGGGCGTCGCCCTCGACGAGCTTCGCGAAGCCCTGCATCACGCCGATCGGATCCTTGAGATCGTCCCAGCGCGACACCTGGACGATCAACGGGACCTCTGCGGACGGCGGCGGCCCGAGGCCGACCACGTCGGCGCAGCGGTCGACGCGCGCCGGAGAGCCGTCGGCGCGCGTGAAGCTCGTGGGCCCCGGCGCCGCGCCGATCAACCCGACGTGCGCGAGGATGCCGCGCACCGTGTCCGGGGAGAGCTCTTGGTTCTTGGTCGAGAAGGGATCGATCGAGGGGTGGACGATCGCCACCCGCTCCTCGCCGATCTCGCGCGGCACGTACGAGGGCCGGGAGAAGACGCACACGCGGATGTCGGTGAGGTAGTCGCGGAGGAACGCCCAGCCGAGCGCGGTCTGGTCGTTGCGCTCGTCGGTGCCGACGTGACAGCGCCAGATCACGTGTGCGCCGTGCGCGCGCAGCGGGTGAGCGAGGCCGAGCGTCTGCGGATCGTGGAGGAGCACCGCGTCGCCCGGGCGGACGCGCGTGAGGAGCTCGCACGCGTTGGCCTTGGAGATCTCGTCGAAGATCGCGCGCTCCGGCGCGCCGAGCGCGGAGCCGTCGCCGGCGGCGCCGTGCAGCGCGTTGTGCAGTCGCTTGGTGATGTGGAAGAACTCGGGCGAGCCGCCCATCACCACCCACCGCGCGTCGGCCCCGGCGCCGCGCGCGTAGGAGATGAGCGGTCGCAGCATCTCTGCCACGCCGCCGCCCACCTCGGTCGAGTTCACGTTCCAGATGATTCGATCGGGCGCCGCCGCGCGCACCCGCGCTCCGGCCGCGAGCACGCGATCGACCTGCTCCTGTCCGACGATCGGCGCAAACCGGTCGATGGGCTCGGTGGGGAGCGGGACGTCGCGCAGCATTCCCATCAGAGGGTCGGATGCCGCCCGCTGTGGGGAGTGCCGCTCGCTCAGGGCGACGCGAGGACCGTGGCGTTCGACGCGCTCACCACGCTGCCGGAGCAGTTCGCGCTCGCGCCGTTCTGCCCGGTGACGTGTCCGATCAGGACCACGCCGCGCCCCTCGATCATCACCTTCGAGCTCCCCTGGAGGAAGCTCGCCGGACCCGCGACGGTGCCCGACGCGACGCCGAGATCGGTCCCGCCCTCGTCGCCCTGGGTCGAGGGCACCTCCGAGCCGAGCAGCAGCACGGGCTGCTTGACCACCAGCACGTGGGTGGACGTCACCGTCGCCGAGGCACCGCTCGCCGTGTTGACGAACGGGGTGGGCACGTCGACCCCGCTGCCGTTCGGCACGTTGCAGGTGTCGGGGGAGCCCACCGCCTGGGCGCCCGCCGTGGTCGCGATGGGTAGGTACGCGCCCGGCATCTCATCCCTCCGTGTGAAAGTCTTCGGCCAGTTCTCGGTCGTGGTCGGTCTTGCGCGCGCCGCGGAGCTTCGCGCCCGAGAGGATCGCGTGGTCGAGTCGCGCGCGGTGGAGGTTCGCCCACTGCAGGTTGGCCTCGGTGAAGTCGGCGAGCTCGAGGTTCGCGTGCGAGAGATCGGCCCACGACAGATCCGCGAACGCGAACGACGAGCCGCGCAGATCGGCTCCCTCCATGCAGGCGTGCACCATCCGCGCGCCGCGCGCGCTCGCGCGACGAACCCTCGCGCCGGGGAAGCGCGCCATCGTGAAGTCGCCCTGGTGGAGGTCGGCGCGGTCGAGCGTCGCGCCCGTGAAGTCCGCCTCGCGCGCGCGGACGTCGATGAGGATCGCGCCGGTGAGATCGGCGTTGGCGAGGCAGAGCTGGCGCGCGTCGACGCCCTGCAGGATGGCGTGCTCGAAACGCGCGCCGGGGAACCGCGAGCGCACGAGCGAGCACTCGCGAAAATCGACGCCCGCGGCGTTGGCGCCGTCGAGCAGCGACTGCTCGATGCGCGCGCCCCGCAGCTTCACCCGCCGGAGATCGCTCCCCGACAGCACCGCGCCGAACAGGCGCGCGCCGCGGAGATCGGCGCCGTCGAGAGCGTTCGCGGACAGGGCGCTCGTCGAGAGATCCACGCCCGAGAGATCGGCGCCGGAGAGCTCGACCTTCTCGAACCGGCAACCCTCGAAGCGAGCGCCCGCGAGCTTGGCTGACACGAGGCGCGTCTCGACGAACCGACAGCGCTCGAAGCGCGCCGACGAGAGATCGACGCCGCCGAGGTCTCCGCCGAGGAGCTGTACGCCGATCGCGACCAGGCCCTCGGTGCTCCCCGCGGCGATGCGCGCGAGGAGCGCGTCTGCGGTGGTGACGGCGCTCATCCGATGAGGATCCTACTCTTCTCTGGGTGTCTGCCGTTCGAGCTTCGAGCCGGCGACGTGCGCGAGCTCCCAGCGACTGCGCTCGAGCTTCGCCTTCCACGTTTCGACCTGGTACAGGTTCGCGCCGCGCAGGTCGGCGTCGGTGAGATCGGCGCCCTCGAAGTTCGCGCGCATCGCGTCGCAGCGAAGGAGCTGGGCGGACTCGAGGTGCGCCCGGCGGAACATCGCCCCCCGCGCGCGGGCTCGGCTCAGGATCACCGAGCGCAGGATGGCGCGCGGGAAGATCGCTCGGTCGAGCTTCGCGTCGAGGAAGGTGGAACCCGTGAGCTCGGACTTCGTCCACGTAGACGAGAGCGCGTCGACGCCCTTGAACGAGCAGCGCACGAGGACCGCGCGGTCGAACCGCGCACGGGTCAGCGCCGCGCGCTCGAAGCTCACCGACTCGCCGCGCACCGCGTAGACGCGGGCATCCACCAGCTTGGCCTCGACCAGCGACGCGCGCTCGAGCGACGCCGAGCTGAGCTCCGCGCGGGTGAGGTCGGCGCGATCGAGCTTCGCCCCCACGAGCGAGGCGCGGAGGAAGCGAGCGCCGCGCGCGTTGGCCTCGGAGAAGCGCGCGCCGTCGGCGAACGCGCCCTCGAACGTCGCGTGCTCGAGCGTGGCGCCGGAGAAGTCGGCCTCGGCGAGGCGCGCACCGGCGAGCGTGGCGTGGGTGAGGTTCGCGCCGCGGAACGACACGCCCTCGGCATCAACCTCGCCGAGGACCGCGCCCGAGAGCTCCGCGCCCGAGAGGTTCGCGCCGCGGAGCTGCGCGCGCGTGAGGTAGGCGCCGCGGAGCTCGCGCCCGCTCAGATCGACGTCGCGCAGATCTGCGCCGATGAGGTTCGCCCCCGCGAGCGACGCCGACGCGGCGAGGCGCGCGAGCACCTCTGCCCGATCGATCGGCGCGGCCGCGGGCGGCGGCGGGAGCGCGGCCGCCGG
>JALHOE010000320.1 GCA_022843175.1 Deltaproteobacteria bacterium | reverse complement strand
CGCGTTTTTTTTTTTGGGGGGGGGCCCCCCCCCCCCCCCCCGCGCCTGTAGCGACGGCCAACTTCAGCACCCCTCGCGCTACGAAGAACCGGAGACCAATCGGCCGTCGCGCATGGCCCACCTTCGCCCCCCCAACCCGTCCGCGAACACCGGGTCGTGAGTGACCGCCACCACGATCGCGCCCCGCTCCACCACCACCCGAACCTGGTCCGCGAGGCGGGCGACCGCGGAGGCATCGAGACCCGTCGACGGCTCGTCGAGGAGGAGCACCGGCGGGTTGCCAATCATGGTTCGCGCGAGGGCGACCCTCTGCCGCTGACCACGCGACAGCTCACGGACCCGACGGTCTCGCAGCGGCTCGATGGCGAAGCTCCCGGCGACCGTCGACCACGAGGCCTCGGCGTCGAGACCGCGAAGCTTCGCGTGGAGCGCGACGTTCGCGAACACGTCGAGGTCGCCGTAGAGACCGAGCTCGTGGCCGAGCCACCCGACCGTGCGGCGGAGCGCGGCGCCCTCGGCCACCGCCACACCCCCGCGCTGCAGCAACGCCCGACCCGCGAGCGGCCGCATCCGACCGCCGAGGATCGCGAGCAGCGTCGACTTGCCCGAGCCATTGGGTCCCTCGATCACATGGACCGCGCCGGCCGCGAACTCCGCATCCACCCCGCGAAGCACGCGGGACGAGCCGAGCACCTTCGTCACCCCCGCCGCCCGGAGGAAGGTCGCCTCGCTCACGGGCGCACCGGATAATCCAGATAGTCGACAGGAACCAAGGACGCGCTTCGCACGATGCGTGACCTCGGTGGGCACCTTGCTACACTCGCACCGTCATGCAGGCGCTTCGCCCGCTGCCCGCACCGCTTCCCGTGCTGGTGCGGCTCCGGGAAAACATTGAGTCCGCTCTCGAGGGCAAGCCCGAGGTCATCGAGCTTGCTCTCGTTGCGCTGCTCGCCGGCGGACACCTGCTGATCGAAGACGTGCCCGGCGTCGGCAAGACGACGCTCGCCCGCGCGCTCGCCAAGACGCTCGGCGGCGACATGAACCGCGTGCAGTTCACGAGCGACCTGCTCCCCGCGGACATCGTCGGCGTGTCCGTGCTCGATCCCGCGCGGCAGCAGTTCACGCTGCGGCAGGGCCCGATCTTCACCAACGTGCTCCTCGCGGACGAGATCAATCGCGCCTCGCCACGCACGCAGAGCGCGCTCCTCGAAGCAATGAACGAGGGTCAGGTCTCGATCGACGGCAAGACGATGCATCTGCCCGAGCCATTCTTCGTCATCGCCACACAGAATCCGCATGATTTCGCGGGCACGTTTCCCCTGCCCGAGTCCCAGCTCGATCGCTTCATGCTCCGCATTCGCATCGGCTACCCCACCGGGCAGACCGAGGCGCGCCTCTTGTCGCGCGCGGTCCTCGACACCGTGCAGGACGTCGAGCCCACGCTCGATCCCGCGCAGCTCGTGGCGCTCCAACGTCAGGTCAAACGAATCGAGATCGAGCAATCGATCCTCGACTACATCATCGCGATCGGGCAGGCGACAAGGTCGACGCCCTCCATCGCGCTCGGCCTCTCCACCCGCGGCGTCGTCGCCCTCGGCATGGCGGCGCGCGCGCGCGCGTTCCTCCGCGGTCGCAACTACGTGCTCGTCGAGGACGTCCTCGATCTCGCCGTCGCCGTGATCGCCCATCGCATCCGCATCGCCGCCTACGCCGAGGGCTTCACCGTCGGCCGCGACGAGGCCGAAGTCACGATCCGCGAGCTGGTCGCGCGGATCCCGCTCCCGCTCTAACAGGCCGATGGCCGCCAGCGCCCTCGCCCCGCCCGACGCGGGCCTCCGTCGAAAGCTCGGTGGCAAGTTCCGCCCGCCGCGCCGCCTCAAGGTCACCCGCGAGGGGCGGTATTTCCTCGGGATCACCTTCGGCGTCGGCCTCGCCGCGATCAACACCGGCAACAACCTCCTCTACCTCCTGCTCGGCGTTCTGCTCGCGCTGATCCTCGTCTCGGGGATCATGAGCGAGATCGCGCTCCGCGGCCTCACCGTCCGCCGCCGCCTGCCCACGCGCGCGCAGGTCGGGCGACCGCACCTCGTCGAAATCGAGGTGCACAACAAGAAGACCCGCCTCCCCTCCTACGCGATCGAGGTCGAGGACATCCGCGCGGCGCAGCCTGCCGACAAGCGCTGCTTCTTCCTCAAGGTCTCGCCGCAATCGACCCAGGTCGCGGCCTACCGCCGGACGCCCCAGCGGCGCGGCCGCGAGGCGCACGTCGCCTTTCGCGTAGCCACCCGGTTCCCCTTCGGTCTGTTCGAGAAATCGAGGCAAATCGAGGTTCCGGGCGAGCTGATCATCTACCCGGCGGTCCACACGGTTCGCCTCCCTCCACCCCGCGCGCGCAACATCGGGGTCGGGGCGCGGATCGCCATTCGAGGCGGCAGCGACGATCTGCTCGGCCTCCGCCCCTACCGGCCCGGCGACGACACGCGGCAGGTGCACTGGCGCAAGAGCGCCGCGATGGGCGAGCTGGTGCTCCGCGAGCACGCCGCCGAGGGTGCTCCCGACATCGAGATCGAGCTCGACGACGTCTCGGCGCTCGTCGCGCGTCCGGAACCGGACGACGAGCGCAAGCGCTGGCTCGACCAGTTCGAGATCCGCCTGCGCGAGGCCGCGTCGCGCGCGGTCGCCCACCTCGGTCGCGGCGACACGATCGTCCTGCGCACGACCAGCGCCACACGGATTCAGGGGAATCCAAGGCTCGGCAGCGATCCAATCCTCCGCTTCCTCGCGCTCCTCGAGCCCTCCGCGACGCCGGTCGAGAACAAGCCGAAGGAGCCGACGTGAAGTTCGGGCTCACCCATCGGGTCCTCACCAGCGCGCTCGCGGCGCTCGGCGTGCTCGCGATCGTGCTCTCGGGCGCCCTGCCCCGCGCGTCGACGATCCTCCTGCTCCTCGGGCTCGCCTTCGCGCTCGCCGCGACCGAGAAGTTCCAGCAATCGGCCACGGCGCGCTACGCCGCGGCGATCATCCCCTCGGTCCTGCTCGGCGTGGAGTTTCTCCGGCTGATCGGCGGCGCCAACCTCCTCGACCTCGCCGTCGAGTTCGCCGCCGCCCTGCAGATCGTTCGGCTCGCGACGAGGCGCGGCGCGATGCACGACCAGCAGGTCATCCTGCTCGCGTTGCTCCACCTCGTCGCCGGCACCGTGCTCGGCGGGGGCATCGCCTACGGTCTCTGCCTCGTCGGCTTCCTCATCCTCGCGCCGGGCGCGCTCGTGCTCTCCCACCTCCGTCGCGAGGTCGAGGGCAACTACCGGCAGGGCGCGCGCGACCGGACCGGCCTGCCGGTCGACGTGCCGCGCATCCTGCGCTCGCGACGGGTGATCGGGCCGGGGTTTCTCGCGCTCACGTGCCTGTTGAGCCTCCCGATCATCGTCTTCACGGCGATGCTGTTCATCCTGTTCCCGCGCGTCGGTCTGCAGATGCTGCTCCTGCAGTCCAACAAGAGCGGGCGCCTCATCGGCTTCTCCGACCGGATCGATCTCCAACAGGTCGGCAAGCTCCGCGAGGATCCGACCGTGGTGCTGCGGTTTCGTCCGGCGCGCGTCGACGGGCCGCTCGAGCCGAAGAAGATCCTCCGCCTGCGCGGCTCGGCGCTCGACGAATACCAGGGCGGCGGGCAGTGGTCGCGCTCGACCAACGAGCGGATCCCGCTGCAGCGGTTCGGGGGCGACATCGCGCTCGTCCGCCCGGCCGATCCCGCCAAGGACACGCTCCTCAAGATCGAGCTCGAGCCGTTCGATCCGACCGTGATCTTCCTCCCGCCCCGCGCCGTCGCGCTGCGGTGGACGAACGCCAACGAGCTCGGCGCCCATCGCCCGCCCCCGCTCGTGCGCGGACCCGAGGCGACCTACCGCTACGAGGCGATGCCCGATCGGGTGCTCCGCTACGAGGTGTGGATCGCGCCTCCGAGCGAGCCGTTCGAGGACACGATGACCGAGGCGTCGCGCGAGCGATACCTCCAGCTCCCCAAGGCTTTTCCGCAGCGAATCCGCGATTTGGCGCTCGCGTGGACCGCCGGCGCGACGACCGATGACGAGAAGGCGCGGCGAATCGTCAAGCGCCTCGAGAGCGAGTACCACTACAGCCTCGAGACCGAGTCGGGGAAGTCGCCGAACCCGATCGACCACTTCCTCTTCGAGTCCAAGGAGGGGCACTGCGAGTTCTTCTCCACCGCCATGGTGTTGATGCTCCGCAGCGTGGGGATCCCCTCGCGCAATGTGACCGGCTACGTCGGCGGCACGCTCAATCGCTTCAGCGGGTTCTACGCGGTCCGTCAGGGCGACGCGCACTCGTGGGTCGAGGCCTGGACCGATCGCTCCGTCGCCGGCGAGGGGGCGAGCAAGCTCCACCGCGGCAGCTGGATCACCTTCGATCCGACGCCCGCAGCCGGGGCGCAGCCGCTCGCCGATCGCGGCGGCTTCTTCACGCTGCTCCGCGAGGCGTTCGAGGCGATCTCTCAGAACTGGGACAACTACGTCGTCAACTACGACCTGCAGAAGCAGATCACCGTCTTCGAGAAGCTGCGGCGCGCGATCGATCGAGCCAAGAAGAGCAACCCCGCCCCGGGACCGACCAGCACCGGGATCTCGCCGCGGAAGAAGAAGCTCGCGGCCGGCACCGCGGCCGGCGTGGTGGTGCTCGCGGCTGGCTACTACCTGTGGCGAAAACGCAGGACAGCCGAGGCGCTCGACGCGGGGACGGCGGGCAAGGTGAAGCAACAACGCATCGCGACCGAGCTCTGGCTCTCGCTCGAAGAGGCGCTGCAGGCGCGCGGCGCGACGCGGCCGCGCAACGTCCCGCCGGTGCGGTTCACCGAGCAACTGGTCGCGGCGCGACGCGATGCGCTGGCCGAGGAGGCCTACGTGCTCGCCTGTCGCTACGCGCTGGCGCGCTTCGGCGGGGTCCCCTTCACGCCGGAGGAGCAACGCGATTTCGCGCGCCGGGTCTCGGTGATCCGTCGCGGCGAGGACAAAGTCGCGGCATGATCCGCTGGCTCGTGGTCTCCATCCTGCTGCTCGGCTGCGCGGCGAAACGGCCGCCGCCGCAGGTGTGCGACCCCCCTCCCCCCGAGCCCAAGAAGTCCAACGGCATCGGCTCCTGCCCGATCGACTGGGGCCACGACGCTGGCGTCGACGCTCCGACCGACGCCCGCGACGCCCACGACTGATCTCGTCTCGCGCTAAGCTGCCGCCCCCATGATCGATCGGGTCGCCGTCGGGGCTCTGCCGGAGAAACCGCACACCGTCTTCCGCGCGCCGGACGGCACGCTGATGCAGGAAGAGATGTTCACCCGCGGCGGCTTCGACGGGCCGTTCAGCTACCTCTACCACCAGCGCCCGATCACGGCGCCGATCGAGGTCTCCGAGACCGACCGGGGCTTTCCGGTCGCGCGGCCCGCGGAGAACGGCAACCACCCGCTCAAGCGCCGGCTCTATCGCTCGCTCGACGCGAAGCCCCACGGCGCGATGCTCGACGCGCGCACGCCCGTCGTCGTGAACAAGGACGTCGCGGTCTACATCGCCCGCCCCGACCGCGACGACGACGTGCTCTTCGCCAACGGCGACGGCGACGAGCTCCACTACCTGTTCGAGGGCGAGCTGACGCTCGAGAGCGCGTTCGGGCCGCTCTCGGTCGTCGCCGGCGACTACGTCCACATCCCGCGCTCCGCCCCGCACCGCTGGAAGCTCGCGAGCAAGAACGCGACGCTGCTCGTCTTCGAGTGCCGCGGCGGCTGCTACATCCCGTCGAACTTCCGCAATCCGGTGGGGCAGCTGAAGATGGACGCGCCCTACACCCATCGCGACTTCAAGCGCCCCCACGGGCCGATCGCCGAGCTCGGCAAGCCCGCCGAGGGCCCCACAGACCTCGTGGTGAAGAAGCTCGACCGCTTCTCGAGCCACAAGCTGCGCAACACGCCGTTCGACGTCGTCGGCTGGGACGGGTTCGCCTACCCGTTCGCCTTCCCGATCGAGAAATACCAGCCGAAGACCGGGCTCGTGCACCTACCGCCCACGATCCACACCACGTTCGTCGGCCCGGGGTTCGCGGTCTGCTCGTTCGTGCCCCGGGTGACCGATTTCCACCCGCAGGCGATCCCCTGCCCCTACCCGCACTCGAGCGTCGACTGCGACGAGGTGCTCTTCTACGTCCGCGGCAATTTCACGAGCCGCAAGGGCGTGGGCCCCGGGTGCATCTCGCTCCACCCCGCCGGAATCGCCCACGGCCCGCACCCCGGTGCCTACGAGAAGAGCATCGGCTCGACGCGCACCGACGAGTTGGCGGTGATGATCGACACGTTTGCCCCACTGATCCCCTGCGCAGAAGCGTCGGCGATCGAGGACACCGGCTACCACTCGTCGTGGGCCTGATCGTCACAAACTAGTCCCAAAGAAATCCTGCTCCCTACCGTTAACTACGGGAAGGAGGGGCACTCGTGGTTCGCAGCGTTCGCTGGGCACTCGCCGCCTGCATCGCGTTCGCGTGCAGTAGAGCTGCGCCTGCGCCCGAGGCTCTGCCTGCGTCTGCGCCTGCGCCTGCGCCCGCGTCTGCGCCTGCGCCTGCGCCCGCGCCTGCGTCTGCGCCTGCGCCTGCGTCTGCGCCTGCGTCTGCGCCTGCGCCTGCGGATCGTTGTGCGGGGGCGGCTGCGGCGCTGCCGGGGGCGCGGCTCCGGGCCTCGTGTGACGCCGCGCGGGCGAGCGAGCGGCTGACGATCCTGCACGTCTCCGATCTCCACGGGCACTTTCACCCCTACCTCAGCAACAACCGCTCGCCGTTCGCCGTGCTGCGTGCTTTCGCGGAGCGGAGGCGGCTCGAGACCGGGGGGCGCGTGCTGTTTCTCGACGGCGGGGACGCGCTCGAGAAGGGGGCGCTCGCCGAGATTCGCTCGCGGGGCGAGGCGACGGTTCGGCTGCTCGACCACCTCGCGCTCGACGCACGCACGATCGGCAACCACGACTTCGCCTGGGGGCTCGAGAGCGTGCAGCAGCAGCTCGCGTCCGAGAGCCATCAGGTCCTCGCGTCGAACATCCATGGCGAGGGCTTCCACGCGAAGCGCACCGCGATCTTCGAGGTCGGGTGCGTGCGCGTGGGCGTGTTCGGGCTGGTCACCAATCCCTACGACGAGACCGACGAGCGCGTCGACGGGCCCTATCTCGGCACCCTGACCCACGAGCACGATCCGGGCGACGTCGATCGCTACGTCGGCGTCGCCACCGCGCTCGTCCGCGAGCTGCGCGACGAGAAGGTCGACGTCGTGATCGGGCTCAACCACCTCGGCCTCGCGCGCGATCGCGCGCTGATCGACAACGTTCCCGGCCTCGACCTCGTGGTCTCCGCGCACGACCACGCGCCGATCGCCGGTTACGTGCAGGGCAAGTACGGCGCGATGGTCGCCACCGGGAGCTTCCTCGGCGGCCGCGCCGATGCGCGCGTCGGCGAGACCACGCTCGAGATCGACCTCAAGACGCGCGCGGTGCGGTTCACCTCCACGGCCGCGTCACGGGTCGACGACCTCCGCGATCTCGACCCGTCGGTGCAGGCCGAGGTCGAGCGGCTGCAGCAGTGCTTCGCGCCCGACGCGGACGTGGCCATCGCCGACCTCGAGAGCCCGCTCGGTCCGTACAACGTCGACGCCTGGACCAGCGTGCTCGACGCCGCGCTCCACGCGAAGTTCCCCGAGGCGAGCGCGTTCCTCTACGAGCAGTGGACGTCCGGTGGGCTGATCAAGGGCGAGCTCCCGAAGGGCCCGGTCACCCCGCAGATGCTGGCCGACTTCGCGTTCAGCGAGCGGCAGCGGGTAGGGGGCCCGGGGTTCACCGCGTTCGACGAGCTGGTGGTCGACGCCGCCGTGATGCGCGACTTCTGCAGCGCGCCGCTCCGCGAACGGATGCATCGCGTGTGTCCCGCCGAGATCGCCGAGCAGAGCTATCGCGTCGTGATCGAGCGCCGACCGCTCTACGCGCCGAGCCTGGCGTTCACCACGGTGCCCAAGACGTGGCCGCAGCCGATCGACGCAAACGCCGTCGAGGTGATGGACGTGCTCATCGACTACGCGCGCGCGCGCGGCAAAGCGTGCAAAGCGCTCGACCGCGACGCCCAAGCACCTTGTCGCTGACAAAGCCCCAATAGGCGCGCGCGTCAGCGAGCGCCTGACGACGGAT
>JALHOE010000319.1 GCA_022843175.1 Deltaproteobacteria bacterium | reverse complement strand
GCCGCGTCTGGATCGACGGCAAGGTCATCGCCGGTCACGCGCCGAAGGTGCAGGCCCTGTGCGGCAAGCACAGCGTGAAGATCGGCGCCTACTCGAAGACCAAGACCGTCGACATCCCGTGCGGCGGGGAGATCAAGCTCACGCCTTGAGGCGTTGGTTCGCGCGGTCGAGCATCGCGTGCAGGAGCACGTTGCAGCCGGCTTCGATGTGCTCGGGCTTGGCGTCCTCGATCTCGTTGTGGCTGATGCCGTCCTTGCAGGGGATGAACACCATGCCCGCGGGCGCGAGGCGCGCCATGTAGACCGCGTCGTGCCCGGCGCCGGAGACGACGTCCATCACGGAGTAGCCGTGGCGCTCCGCGCCCTTGGCGACCGCGTCGACGCAGCCCTGCTCGAAGGGGCACGGCGGGAAGTGCGAGACCTGCTCGATCGAGATTGGGAGGCCGCTCGCCCTCGACGTGCTCTCGATGAACGCGCGGATCTCGCCGTCCATCGCGTCGAGCCGCTCGCTGTCGACGTTGCGGAGATCGATCGAGAACTTCACGGTGCCGGGGATCACGTTGCGGCTGTTCGGGTGCACCTGCACGAAGCCGACGGTGCCGCGGCCGTACGGCGGGTAGCGGTTCGCGATCGCGACGACCTCCTGCATGATCTTCGTCGCGACCTGCAGCGCGTCCTTGCGGAGCGCCATCGGCGTGGGGCCGGCGTGCGCCTCCATGCCGGTGACGACGCAGTCGTACCAGCGCAGGCCGAGGACGCCCTTGACGACGCCGATGGTGACGCCCGCGTCCTCGAGCACCGGGCCCTGCTCGATGTGCGCCTCGAAGTACGCGCCGATCGGGTGCTTGCCCGGCTCCTCGTCGCCCACGTAGCCGATGCGTTCCAGCTCGGCCTGCACGCTCTTGCCCGCGACGTCCTTGGCGGCGTACGCGTGCTCGAGGGTGAACGCGCCCGCGAAGACGCCCGAGCCCATCATGACCGGTACGAAGCGCGAGCCCTCTTCGTTCGTCCAAAAGGCGACCTCGATCGGCGCCTCGGTCTCGATGCCGCGGTCGTTGAGGGTGCGCACGACCTCGAGGCCGGCGAGCACGCCGTAGTTGCCGTCGAACTTGCCGCCCGTGGGTTGGGTGTCGATGTGGCTGCCGCAGACGATCGGCGGGAGCGCGTTGTTCTTGCCCTTGCGACGCATGAACACGTTGCCGATCTTGTCGGTCGTGATCGAGAGCCCGGCCTCGCGGGCCCAGCCGACGACGAGGTCGCGCCCCTGCTTGTCGAGCTCGGTGAGCGCGAGGCGACAGACGCCGCCCTTCGGTGTCGCGCCGATCTTCGCGAGGTCCATCAGCGACTGCCAGAGTCGCGCGCCGTTGACCGTGATGCGTTCCCCGCGAGCTACGTCGTTCATGTGCGCGAATCCTCCGTGCGAGCCGGGAGGATACGCGAGCGCTAGAAGATCGCCACCTGCTGCCCGTTGGCCAGGGTGCAGCGGCCGTCCTTCGGATCGCCGCCGGTGCGGATCACCTCGGCGCTCGTCGGCCCCACGTACGCGCCGGTGAGCTCGGTCGCGATCATCCGAACCATCGCGTTGTCGAGCTTGGTCACGAAGTAGCAGGGGATCGACGGCTCCTTGTGCGTGCCGCCCACGCCCGAGTCGTCGGTGAGGAACAGGTATCGACCGGACGTGAGCTGCGCGGTGCTGCGCATCGTGTGCTCGGCGAGCTCGTCGACGCCGCTCGCGGCAACCGGGTACACGTGCACGCCCTTGGCGCGCATCGTGGTCACCGCCTCGGCGATCGTCGACTCCGCCCCCGGGTGATGGGGCGCGTCGGCGATCCAGAACACCATCCGCGCGGTGTTGCCCGAGCGCCAGGGGAGCTTCGCGGCCTCGGCGAGCGCTTGATCGGGCGCCTCGGGGTAGTCGCCGCCGCCCGCGGCGGACAGCGAGGTGAGCTGGCTCTGAATGACCGCGGGATCGCTGGCGAAGCCCGCGGTCTTCACGACGTAGGAGTCGCCCTGGTCCTTGTAGGCGACGACGGCCCACCGTTGGCTCGCGGTGGGCCATGTCGTCCCCACGCGCGCCGCGATCGCCGCGATCTCGGTGCGGAGGAACGTGATCTCGTCGCCCATGCTGCCGGTGGTGTCGATCACGATGGCGACGTCGAGCCCGCTGGCGATGGTCGCGGTCGCGCTCGAGAGCGCGAGCTTCACGGTCTTGTCGCCCGCGAGGGCGCTCGCGGTCGCCGCGATCGAGCCGAGCGTCGCCTCGACGGTGAGCTTCGCGCCCGCCTCGGCGCCGGCCCACTTGGGGTAGACGTCGACGTGACCGTCGGTCGCCGAGGGCCCGTCGAAGACGACCTTGTCGCTCGCCCGCACCACCACGCGCGCGCCGCCGAGCGCGAAGCCCGCGCCGTCGACCACGTCGACGCGCAGGCGATCGGCGCGGGGTGTCTTGAGCGCGCCTGCGAGCGAGGCGTGCTTGTCGAGGTACGTGAGGTAGAAGTCGTAGTTCGCGTTGTCGTCCCAGGCGCCCGCGGTGAGCGTCCCTGGCTTCGCGCCCCCGCCGCCCGTGCTCGGCGTGGAGGTGCCGGAGGAGCCCCCCTCGCTCGGCGCACCCACGCCGGGACTATCCGTTCCGGTGCCCGTGCCCCTGCCGTCCTCCGAATGGGAGGTGGGCGGCGAGTTCGCCATCTCGGCGGAGTCCGCGGAGCCACACCCGACGAGAGCGAGACCGACCGAAGCGAGGAGGAGGCGCATGCGGATGCCCCACAGCAAACCTCGCGCCTCGCAGAGACCCGCAGAATTTCGCGGTCCGCCGTCCGTGTTGGCACACTCGGGCGCGGTCATGAGCGGCAGACCGATCAGGGCTCTCGGTCACCGCGAAGTCACCGCTTGAGGCGCAGCGAGTTGCTCACCACCGTCACCGAGCTGAGCGCCATCGCGCCGCTCGCGATCAGCGGGTTGAGCAGCCCGAGCGCCGCGACCGGGATGCCGATCACGTTGTAGGCGAACGCCCAGAACAGGTTCTGGCGGATGACGCGCATCGTCGCGCGGGAGAGCTCGATCGCGTCGACCACGGCGCGCAGATCGCCGCGCATCAGCGTGATGTCGGCGGTCTCCATCGCCACGTCGGTGCCGCTGCCCATCGCGATGCCGATGTGCGCGCGGGCGAGCGCGGGGGCGTCGTTGATCCCGTCGCCGACCATCGCCACGACGCCGGGCTGCTCGCCGACGATCCGCGATTTGTCCTCGGGGGAGACGCCGGCGTGCACCACCTCGATGCCGACCTGGCGCGCGATCTCCTCTGCCGTGGAGCGGCGGTCGCCGGTGAGCATGATCACCCGGATGCCGAGCGCACGAAGCGCGGTCACCGCCTCGCGCGACGTCGGCCGCACCGGGTCGGAGATCTCCAACACGGCGACGTCGGCGCCGTCGACGCTCACGACCACGCCGGCGTCGCCGCGGCCGACCGTGACCCTGTGCCCCTCGACCACCCCCGACACCCCGCGCCCGGTCTCGGTGCGGAACTCGGTGACCTCGCTCGTGGAGGCCGCGGCGCTGACAATCGCCCTCGCCAGCGGGTGCTCGCTCCGCGTCTCGACGGAGCCGGCGAGCCGCAGCACCTCGTCGCGCGACAGGGCGCCGAGGAGCTTCACCTCGGTGACGGTGGGCTTGCCCTCGGTGAGGGTGCCGGTCTTGTCGACGACGAGCGTGGTGATGCGGTGCGCGGTCTCGAGCGCCTCGCCACCCTTGATGAGGATGCCGCGCGAGGCGCCCGCGCCGGTGCCGACCATGATCGCCGTGGGCGTGGCGAGGCCCATCGCGCAGGGGCACGCGATGATCAACACGGTGACGAACGAGAGCAGCGCGTGCGTCGAGTCGCCGCGGATGAGCCAGCCGATGGCGGTGAGGATGGCGACGCCGAGCACGACGGGGACGAAGACGGCGGCGATCTTGTCGGCGAGGCGCTGGATCGGCGCCTTGGAGCCCTGCGCGGACTCGACGAGCCGGATGATCCGCGCGAGCGTG
The DNA here is from genome assembly GCA_022843175.1 of Deltaproteobacteria bacterium. Taxonomy (GTDB): domain Bacteria; phylum Myxococcota_A; class Polyangia; order Polyangiales; family JADJMO01; genus JALHOE01. The sequence goes on along the minus strand of JALHOE010000319.1, from coordinate 4,225 downwards.
GTGTCGCTGCCGACGCGCGTGGCCTCGAAGGTGAACGCGCCGGCGCCGTTGACCGTGCCAGCGGCGACGCGATCGCCGAGGCGCTTGGTCACCGGCATCGGCTCGCCGGTGAGCATCGACTCGTCGACCGAGCTCTCGCCCTCAACGACCACGCCGTCGGCCGGGAGGTGCTCGCCGGGCTTCACCAACACGCGCTCGCCGACCGCGACGTCGCGCTGGGGGCGGAGCGCGTGGAGCGAGGCGATCGCGTCGCGCGTGCGCTTCTTGGCGCGGGCCTCGAGCAGGTTGCCGAGGAGGAGCAGGCCGAGGATGCCGCTGACAGCCTCGAAGTACACGTCGTGGGGGAGCCCGAGCCACCCCGGCGCCACGGTGACGACGACCGAGTAGGTCATCGCCGACAACGTGCCGAGCGCGACGAGCGTGCTCATGTCGGCCGAGCGCCGCTTCACCGAGGCCCACGCGCGCACGTAGAACCGCGCGCCGGCCCACGCCATCACCGGCAAAGTCAGCGCGAGGAGCAGAAAGTGCACCGCGCGATGGCGGTGCATCAGGGGCATGAGCGCCATCGACGCGGCCGCCACGACGAGCGCGAAGATCGTCTTGCGGCGGAGGTCGTCGAGCGGGATCTCCTCGACCTCTTGGTCGGGGTAGCCCGGCTCGTAGCCCGCCTCGGTCACCGCGTCGCGCAGCGCGTCGAGCGAGACGACGCTCGGGTCGAACGAGACGGTGGCCTTCTCGGTGGCGAGGTTGACCGCGACGGTGGCCACGCCGGGGGTGCCGGCGAGCTCGCGCTCGACGTGGCCGACGCAGGACGCGCACGTCATCCCGCGAACGGGGAGCGCGATCCTGCGGAGCTCGGTCATCCCTCGGGGGTGGCCGGGTAGCCGGCTTTGGCGACCGCTTCGGCGATCGACTGGGGGTTGGTGAGGGAGGGATCGTACTCGAGCTCGGCCATGCCGCGGCCGAGGTCGACGCGCGGATCGGCCACGCCGGGCACCTTCGACAGGGCCTTGGTGACGTGCTTCACGCAATTTCCGCAGGTCATTCCGCTAACTCGAAGGGTCGCCTTCTCCATGGGTGGTTCTCCCTTTACCTTGGATGCAAGGACGGAGCACGGATGAGCACCCACCCCCACCTCCGAATGCTCGAGCGAGGCCTCGCCGCCTTCGCGGCCCGCGACATGGCCACGTTGCGAGAGCTGTTCCACGAGGGGCTGCGGTGGCACTACGTCGGCACCTCGGTGCTCGCCGGCACCTACGAGGGGCTCGATCAGGTGTTCGAGCTGTTCGCGCGGCGCTCCGCCCTCAGCGGCGACACCTACCGCCTACACGTCGAGAGCGCGATCGCCAACGAGCACTTCTGCACCGTCATCGCGCGCACCCGTGCCGAGCGTGACGACCAGAAGCACGAGGACAGCATCTGTCTCGTCTACCGCGTCGACGGCGGACAGGTCGTCGAGGCGTGGTCGATCCCCGGCCACCCCGAGCGGGAGCGGAAGTTCTACGGCTGATGCCCTACACCCTCTTGGTCCCCCCCTCGCTCGGCGCCGCCCGCGCCAGCGCGCGCGCCGAGCTGCTCGAGTCGTCGCTCGCGGGCGAGCTCGGCATCGACGTGCGGGTCCACGTCGCGAAGGACTACAGCGAGCTGCAGCGCGACGCGCTCGCCAACGCGGCCGAGCTGGTGTGGGCGCCGTCCGCGGTGATCGCGCAGCTCGACGAGGTGCGCGCGCTGCTCCGCGCGGTGCGCGGCGGCGTGGGCCGCTATCACTCGGCGCTCGTCGCGCGCGCAGACAAGAAGGTAAACGTCGGCGCGCTGCGCGGCTTGAAGGCGGCGTGGGTCGATCCGCTGTCGGCCGGGGGCTATCTGCTCCCGCTCGCGTGGCTCCGCGGGCAGGGCATCGAGCCCAACCTGGTCTTCGATCGCCAGGACTTCCTCGGCTCCCACCGCGCCGTGATCGACGCGGTGCTCGACGGTCACTGCGACGTGGCCGCGGTATCCACGCCCTCCAAGGACGAAGAGGCGTTGAAGCGGGCCCTCTCGTTCTACGCCGGCGGCGCCGCCGATCGCCTGCGGGTGATCGGCGTGAGCGACTCCGCCCCGACCGACGCGCTCATCGTCACGACCAAGCTCGAGCCCGCGGCCGCCGAGCGCGTCGTGCAGAAGCTCGCGCCGATCCGCGGCCGCACGCCGTCGTTCCTCCTCACGGCGATGGAGGCCGAACGCCTCGAACGCGCCCCTCTCGAGGAGTACAAGGAGATCCGCAGCCTGCTGTGGGCGAAGCGCTCCGAACGCCCGCGCGGCTAGCGAGGGAGCCGCGACCGTGAGGGAGCGGGTGTCCCCGCGACCGTGAGGGAGCAAGTGTGCCCGCGACAACCCGCTCGCTGACGCGCGCGGCTCTGGGGGATCAGCGTTGGGCGGACCACCAGGCGGTGAACTCGGGGGTCTTCACGACCTCGCGCATCATCGGGAGGATGTGGGCGTGCAGCGCGTCGCGCGCGACGGTGCGGGCGCCGGCGCGGTCGAGGAGCTCGCCGATCGTCTCGGTGGAGAGCTCGGCGACCACCGCGGCGACCTCGTCGCGGATGGCCTCGCGGAGCTCCTTTCGCTCGACGTTGTGCCGGACGATCGCCGGGATCAGCGCGTCGATCTTCGCGTGCGGCCCCTTCTCGATCGCCGCGGCGGCCTTGGACTCCGGCGTCTCGAGGAACTTGAGGAACGCCTTGCGCCGCCGCTTGCCGAGGTCCTCGGCGGTCTTCGGATCGGCGAGGCGCTTGGCGATGCGGTCCTGCACGCCCTCGACCGCGCCGTCGACGAAGTCCTTGACCCGCTCCTGCATCTGCTTCTGCAGCTCGTCGCCGAGGCCGCCGAGCACCGCCTTGCCCGCTGCGCCGAACGCCCGCGCGCCGAAGCCGAGCGCACCGCGGATCGCGCCCGCGCCAGAGCTCTGCCCGCCCGCGCCCTTGATGAAGTTGGAGATCGAGTCGCGGAGCGCCTCGCGGATCTGGTCGCGCACGCCCTCGCTCGACACGGCCTCGTCGATCATCTTCTGCGGGATCGGCGCGGGCTTGCCGAGCATCTCGGCGATCTCTGCGCGCGCGCTGTCCGGGAGCCAGGCGCCGACGAGGAGCGTGCTCTTCTTGGCGCGATCGATGAGCCGGGTGCGGAGCGGCGCGCCGACCCGGGCTTGGAGCTCGGCGATCCGCGCTTCGGTGTGCGTGGAGTCGATCGCGGCGATCACCCGATCCGGGTCGATGAGCTCGTTGAGCTTGCGGGTGCAGAGGAAGTTGAACCCGAGATCGAGGAGCTGCTCGAGGGCCTTGTCGTCGAGGTTGCTCATTTGTTCTCCAGAGCCATCTTCTTGAAGCGTTGCTCGGGGCCGGGCGGCCAGTACATCTGGATCGCGTAGGTGGGCTTGGTGCCCGCCGGCTTGAAGCTGTGGGCGACGCCGGGCGCGATCGACGCGAACGTGGCGCCGTTGATCGGCGTCTTGCCGCCGGTCTTGCGGAGCAGCTCGCCCTCGCCGTCGACCAGCACGAGGAACTCCCACTCCTTGTCGTGGGTGTGCTCGGGCACCGCGGCGTTCTTCGACATCGCGAGCCAGCCGAGGCTCGCCGGCGGGTTGCCCTCGGAGCCCTGCTCGTAGGCGAGGCGCGCGTGATACGCGCCGCCGCCCCACGCGAGATCGGGCTTGCTCGAGAGCTCGAACGACGTAACCGGCGTCGGACGCTTGGTCCAGCTGACCGACTTGTCCTTCACCTTGTCGAGCTGCTCTGCGACCGAGCCGCTCGAGCCCGCGACGACGACCGCGAAGATCATCCGCGTGGGCTCTTTGGAGTAGATGTTGACGCCGACGCCGGGCGCGCGGAACCCGTTGAGCTTCCAGGCGCGCTTCTGCTTGTCCTTGATGTCGTCGGCCATGACCGAGACCTCGCCGTCGAGCAGCACGCCGTAGAGGTCGAGGCCGCTGTGCCTGGGCAGCAGCATCATGACCTTGGGCGGCATCACCACCTCGAAGAAGAAGATCGGCGCGCCCTTCTCGATCTCGCCCTTCATCGACTCGGGGACGATGGTGGCCCAGTTGCAGCCCTTGCCGGCGCACTCGGCGCGGCGCGGGTAGCTCTTCGCGTCCTTGGTCTCGGGGAGCGCCGCGTCCATCTTGTCGGCCGGCGCGGCGGCCTTGGGCGCCTCGGCCGCGGCGGCCGGCTCGCCCGGTTTGTCGCTCGAC
>JALHOE010000318.1 GCA_022843175.1 Deltaproteobacteria bacterium | reverse complement strand
CGAGCCACGGCGCGGTGCCCTCGGCGGGCACGATCGACGTGCGCACGGTCTCGACGCCGGGAGCCATCACGGGGTCGTCGCGCGCCGCTTGAGGATGAACGGCGTGTGGACGGAGTCGTCTTTGTAGTTGGTGGTCAGCCCGTACATCGCGAGGTTGACCGCCCAGCGGATCGCCCGCTCGCGCTGCACGTCGCCGTCGGGTTCGACGCTCATCTCCCAGGTGCCGAGCGCGTTGCGGGCGAGCGCGCCGCCGAGGTCGTGCGCGAGGAAGATGACGCGGATGTCGCCGGCCTTCATGATCGCGTCGGCGATCGGCGTGCCGAGCTTGCGGCCCCAGGGGCGCGCCGGCTTGAGCAAATAGAACGTGCGGTAGATGACGTGCTCGCTCGGCACCGCGACCGGCGCGGCGTCGGGGAGGACGCGCGCGATCTCGCGGCGCGCGTCTTTGCCGAACGCGCCCGACTCGGGATCGGCGTCGTCGACCACGAGGAACCCGCGGAGCGCGAAGAACTGACGGAGCCCGGCGATCTCGGGGTTCGAGAGCGGCGAGATGCCCCCGGTGCTCGACCAATAGAGGAAGGGGGTCTCGAGGAGCGCTGCGTCGGTGGCCTTGACCGTGCGCGGCTGCCGTCGCGCGGGCGCGCTGGTGCGCTTCTCGACCTCGACGCTCCACCGAGACGGCGCCGACGCGCGCGCGGGCCCGGTCACGCCGCCGGCGAGGAGGATCTTCGGCTCGAACGCGCCATCCTCGCCGAAGGCGAGGGCATCGCGCGCGACGAGCGACCCCGAGGCCGCCCCCACGCTCGCCATGAACTTCCGCCGATCCACGCCGCTGAACTAGCCCAAATGAGCGCGCGCGTAACCGTCACTCGAAGTTGTCGATGTACCAGGTCTTGTCGACGCGCTTGAGCCGCAGCTTGTGGCCGTTCTCGAGCTTGATCTCGACCTCGTCGCCGCTGTCGGTCGGGTAGGGGAGCTTGTCGGGGTCGCCGATCGATTTCTCGAGGCCCTTGAGCTGCGCCTCGACCGCGGCGCGGAGCGACGGCGTGAGCATGCGGAGGAGGGCCGGGTAGCTGCGGCGACGGAGCGCGTCGCGAAAGCCGGCGACCGCCTCGGACGCCGTGCTGCCGCCGCCCGGCATGAGCATCGCGCTCTGCACGAAGAACTTGCCGTCGTGGAGCACGAGGCTCGCCTCGGTGCCGTCGTCCCAGCGGAGCACCGCGACCGCGCTGATCTTGTCCTTGGCCGCGCGGATGTCGCTCGCCTGGTCCTTGAGCTCGCCCTTGGCCTGCGCGACCGTGGCGGCGACGTCGTTCTTGGAGATGGTGGCGCGCGACCGCTTGCTCAGCATGGCGTGGAGCGCGTCGGCGTCGCCCTTCTCGGCCGCCTCGGCCCACGCCTCGGCGGCGGCGCGCGGATCGGGGATGGAGGTCTTCGCGCACGCGACAGTGCAGAGCCCCGCGAGCAGGCAGGCGCGACGAATCACGTGGCGGACCGTACCACACTTGCCCCGTGTTCCTCCCGCCACTACCTCTTCGCCGTCTTGTTCACCGGGATCGTCGAGCAAATCGGCACGGTCGTCGCCCGCGAGCCCCGCGGGGTCGCCGCGCGGTTCGCCATTTCCTGCACCTGGGCCGACCTCGCCCTCGGCGAGTCGATCTGCACCGCGGGCGTGTGCCTCACCGTCGACGGCATCCGGTCGGAGGGCTCGGTCTTCGTCTACGAGGCCGACGCGTCGCTCGAGACCCTCGAGCGCTCCACCCTGATCGACGCGCGGCCCGGCCGCCGGGTGAACCTCGAGCGGGCGCTGCTCCCCACCTCCCGGCTCGGCGGCCACATCGTCGGCGGCCACGTCGACGCGCGCGGCAAGCTCCTGTCGCGGCGCGCGGTGGGCGAGGCCACCGAGCTGCGCTTCGAGCTGCCCGGCGCGATCGCTCGGTTCGTCGCCCCCAAGGGCTCGATCACGATCGACGGCGTCTCGCTCACCGTCAATCACGTGCACGACGCCGAGGGGGGCTTCGACGTCATGATCGTTCCGCACACGCTGCGCGCCACCACCTTGGTCGACCTCTCCGTCGGCGCGCAGGTCAACCTCGAGGTCGACGTGCTCGCGCGCTATGTCGCGCGCCATCTCGAGGTCCCCCGTCATGATGCAGTCCAGCAGTCTTCCGACGAATCGCTCCTCCGCGCGCTCAGCGACGGAGGCTACCTCTCCACTCGAGGCTCCTGAAATGCACCGGGCTCCGCTCGACGCCGCGCGCTTCGCGCACGTCGCCGCCGCGATCGAGGCGATCGCCGCCGGCAAAATGGTCATCCTGGTCGACGACGAGGACCGCGAGAACGAGGGCGATCTCGTCCTCGCCGCCGACGCGGTCACCCCCGAGGCGATCAACTTCATGGCCGTGCACGCGCGCGGCCTCATCTGCGTCGCCCTCGACGAGGCGATCGTCGACCGCCTCAAGCTGCCGATGATGGTGCAGCAGAACAGCGCGCCGCTCGGCACCGCGTTCACCGTGAGCATCGAGGCGCGTCACGGCGTCACCACCGGCATCAGCGCGGCCGACCGCGCGCACACCATCAAGGTCGCGATCGATCCCGAGAGCGGCCCGGCCGACCTCGTCTCGCCCGGCCACGTGTTCCCGCTCCGCGCGCGCCCGGGCGGCGTGCTCCAGCGCACCGGGCAGACCGAGGGCTCGGTCGATCTCGCGCGGCTCGCCGGCCGCGCGAGCGCCGGCGTCATCTGCGAGATCATGAACGACGACGGCACGATGGCCCGAATGCCGGACCTCGAGCGGTTCGCGCAGAAGCACGACCTGCTCATCCTCTCGATCGCCGATCTCATCCAGTATCGACTGCAGAACGAGGTCCTCGTCACGCGCGTGCGCGAGCACCAGGTCAAGCTCGACCGCACCCGGCACGATGCGCCCACCTGGCGCGCGGTCGTGTTCGATGCGCGCGTCGAGGCGCGGCAGTTCCTCGCGCTCGCCCTCGGCGACCTCACCGCGCCGGGGCCGGTGCTCACCCGCGTGCACACCGGGTCCACCTTCGGCGACGTGTTCGGCTCCACGCCGTTCGAGGGAGGGTCCAACCTCCGCGCGGCGATCGCCCAGATCGAGCGCGCCGGTCGCGGCGTCGTCCTCTACCTGCCGAGCCGCGGCGACGTCGCCGCCGAGCTCGACGCCTACGTCAAGGCCCACGCCCCCCGCGAGGCCACCGACTCGCCACCCGAGCCGCCGCTGCGCGAGTTCGGCATCGGCGCGCAGTGCCTGGCCGACCTCGGGCTCCGGCAGATCAAGCTCCTCACCAACAACCGCCGCAAGATCGCCGGCCTCAACGGCTACGGGCTGGACGTCGTCGACTGCGTGCCGCTGCAGCTGGAGCCGCGCGCGTGAGCGAGCGGGTTGTCGGACAACCCGCTCCCTAACGGTCGCGGCTCCATGTATAAACCGGGCCTGATGGCTCGCCCCAAGACGACTTCCGCCGCTCCCTCCCGCACCACCCCTCGCGAGCTCGAGGGGCAGATGGTCGTCCCCGCGGGCGCGCGCTTCGCGCTCGTCGCGAGCCGCTTCAATCACTTCATCGTCGACCGCCTGGTCGAGGGCGCGCTCGACGCGCTCCGCCGCCACGGCGCCGACATGGGCAACGTCACCATCGCGCGCGTCCCCGGCGCGTGGGAGATGCCGCTCGCGGCGCAGGCGCTCGCGCGCCGCAAGGACGTCGACGCGATCGTCGGCCTCGGCTGCGTCATCCGCGGCTCCACCCCGCACTTCGACTACGTCGCCGCCGAGGTCACCAAGGGCCTCGCCGGCATCTCGCTCGAAAGCGGCATCCCGATCGTGCTCGGCGTCCTCACCACCGACACGATCGAGCAGGCCATCGAGCGGGCCGGCACCAAGGCCGGCAACAAGGGCTGGGAGTCCGCGTGCAGCGCGATCGAGATGGTGTCGCTGCTCTCTGCGATGCGCGGCTGATCACATCCCGCAGCGCCCCACGACGCCCGCGCAGATCGCGGTCGGCCCGCGGATCACCAACGCGAGCCCGAACGCGCCGGCGCCCTTCTCGAACGCGAGCTTGCCGGTCACGGTCACCGTCGCGCCGAGGAGCGGCTTCCACGTCGTCTCGTCGACCCGCTCGACCCGGACCACGCCGCCGTCGCCGAGCGTGATCGTCGCGTCGACCGCCACCGCGGTGAGCGTCCCGACCACCTGCACCCAGCGATCGACGCGCGCGCCGAGCGAGGGGGTCGCCGAGATCACCGGGGGCGGGGGAATGCTCGCGACCGGCGGCATCCGAGGGCCCTCGCTCGAGGAATCGCGCACCTCGCCGTCGGTGGCGGCGATCGGGGGATCGCGGCGCGGACAGCCGACGAGCGCGAGCGCGACCAACAACCAACGCACGCGGGAAGCTTACGCGCGGACGTAGCGACGCGGCTGGGCGGCCTTGGTATCCCACGCGAGCAGATCGGCGACCGGGCCGTCGACGCCGCGCCGAATCACCAGGTGGGTGCGGGTGGCCGGCGTCGACTCCTCTTCCTCGGCCCACGCGCCCACGTTGATGTACGTGGCCGAGCCCGAGACCGGCACCTCGGTCGGGATGTGGGTGTGCCCCATCACCACGAACGCGACCGGGAACAGCTTGGCGAGGTGCGCCGCGCGATCGGCGAGGAACTCGGCGGGATCGATCACCCGCGCCCGGGTCAACGCCCGGTGCGCGATGGCCCACCCGACCACGATCGAGGCGGGCAGCGGCCACACGCGCCCGTGGTGCGCGGTGAGCACGCCGGCGACGATCAGAAGGATCGTGCAGAGCAGCCCGAGGGCGAGCCGATCGAGCAGCACGCTCGCGAGGATGCCGCGGATCGAGCGGGTGATCGGCGGCGCCTGGAGCGCGGCGACCGCGCGCAGCCGATCGATGCCGATTCGGGTCGCCTCGGCGAGGAGGCCCATGCGCCGCTCGTGCTCTTCGCGGAGCGCGGCCGCGGCCTCGGCCACATGCTGCCGGCGGAGACGGAAGAGCTCGAGCACCGCGCCGAAGAAGCGGGCGCCGAGCTTGAACATGCCGCCGATGCCGAGGCGCGCGCCGAGCATGAGGTAGTCGCCGATGCCCATCGACTCGTGGCCGTGCTCGCGGACGCCGGGCGTCGGCCGGACGACGCGGCGGAGCAGGACGTCGCAGAATCCTCGCGCGATGCGGCGCGGATCGAGCGGCGAGCGCGGCGCCATGACGTGGTCGGTCGCGCAGTAGGCGTCGTATTGGTGGCCGTGCTCGATGTAGGCGACGCCGTCGACGTGGAAGAACCAGGGCTGGAAGCCGATCCGCTGCTCGAAGCCCGGGGCGTAGTCGCCGCGGCGCCGGGCGTGCTCGCTCAGCAGCGCGACGAACTCCTCGCGTACGCCGTCCCAGTGGAGCTCGAGGTCGTGGTTGCCGTGGACGAGCGTGAGCGCGTTGCCCGCGGTGACGAACGCGGCGAGCGCCTCGAACACGTCGGCGTGACGCGCAGCGACGCGGCGTAGCTTCACCCGCGCGTGGTCCTCGGTGTTGCCGAGCCCATAGGCCTGCTCCTCGGCGTTGGGGGGCGTCGCCAGATCGGCGGCCTCGGCGTGGACGGTGATGCCGATGAAATCGATGAAGTCGCCCGCGATCACCAGCCGCCACACGCCGTCCGGGGCGCGCTCGTTGCGGTAGTGGGTCAGCAGACGGACGAGGTCCCGGTCGATCTCGCTGGCGCGGCGGATACGCGCCGCGGGCGGCATCAGGTCGTTGAGGTCGCTGCCGAGGTGCACGTCGGAAAGCACCAGCAGCGTCTCCCCGGGGGGAGCCGCGCCGAGAGCTGGAGGGGCGATCGACGAACGCACGCGACAGCGGACTCCTTCATGTTCCGTACCGTGGGAGATCCACGACGCGACAGGCGTTGGAACCCCGCGAAGTCGTGGACCTTTGTTGCAACCCGCGACACGTTCGCCATGGCCGTGCGCGCACACGTGCCGCGGGAGCACGCCCCGAACTATCCTCGGTGTAATCCTGTGAACGACGTGATGGATCCAGTCCTCGCCTCGCTGGGCCTCGACGGAGCGCTCTTCGAGGCCGCGCAACCCCTGCTCGGCGACGGACGGATCCTCGCGCGGATCACCAACGAGGATCGGCTCGGCTTCCGTCTCGAGTCCGCGCGCGGGGAGCTGCGCGGCGTCCTCACCGGAAAGGGGCGACGCGCCGCAGCACAGGGCGAGGCCCTGCGCCCCGCGGTGGGGGACTGGGTCGTCGTGGAGGATCGCGAGGGACCGAAGCCCGGCGCGACGCCGCTCCGTGGCGACGGGCTCGCGATCCTCGACGTCGTCCCGCGTCGCAGCAAGCTGTCGCGCAAGGCGGCGGGTCGCGACGCGGTCGAGCAGGTCGTCGGCGCGAACATCGACATCGCGTTCCTCGTCACGGCCGTCGTGGGCGACCTGAGCGCGCGGCGCCTCGAGCGCTACCGCACGGTCTGCGAGGAGGGCTCGGTGCGTCCCATCGTCGTGCTCACCAAGATCGATCTCGTGGCCGATACCAGCGAGGCGGTCGCGCTCGTCGAGCACGCCATGCCGGGCGTGACCTACCACCTCACGAGCGCGGTGACGGGCGAGGGGCTCGACGCCCTCGACGCGCACCTGACGCCCGGTCTCACCATCGCGCTCATCGGCTCGTCCGGCGTGGGCAAGTCGACGATCGCCAATCGCTGGATCGAGGAGGAGCAGGTGACCGCCGAGGTCGATGACGTCGGCCGCGGACGCCACGCCACCACCTCGCGCTCGATCTTCCGCACGCGCTCCGGTGCGCTGTTGATGGACACCCCCGGGATGCGCGAGCTGTCGTTGTGGGAGGCCGAGGACGGGCTCGCCGCGACGTTCCCCGACGTCGAGGGGTTCGCCTCGCAGTGCCGCTTTCGCGACTGCCTGCACGAGGGCGAGCCGGGCTGCGCGGTCGACGAAGCGCTCGCGCGCGGCGATGTTGCCCGGGATCGCGTCGAGAGCTGGAAGAAGCTGCACGACGAGATCGCCGCCAACGAGCGCAGTCGCGACGCACGCCTCGCCTCGGACGACCGGAAGAAAGGGCGCATTCTCTCGCGCGCCGCGCGCGCCTGGCTCCGACAAAAAGGACGCTGAACGCGTGTTCCAATCGGGGGGGCCTTTTGCTATGGTCTCGCCCGCTCATGAAGCAGGACACACGCGCGAACATCGGTCGCACGACCCGCATCGTCGGGCGCCTCACCGGCGACGGAGATCTCCTGGTGGAGGGCCGCGTCGAGGGCGAGCTGTCGCTCAAGGGGCACGTCACCGTGGCCGATGGCGGCGTCGTCGCGGCGCCCCTCTCCGCGGGCGACGTCACGGTCGAGGGCCTGGTCGACGGTGACGTCTCCTCCCGCGGCGCGGTCATTCTGCGCGCGAGCGGGGCGATCCGCGGCGCGATCACCGCGGCGCGCGTCGCGGTCGACGAGGGCGCGCGCTTCACCGGCCGTATCGAAATGGATGTCGAGCTCCCGCCGGAGCTCGGTGGCAACGAGAGCACCCGAGCGCCCGAGCGCGCGGGTCGCAAGCGAGGATGATGATGGCGAGCACCGTGATCGGCGCAGGGATCGTGATCGAGGGCGAGGTCGTCACCGAGGAGGACATCGCGATTCACGGCGTCCTCCGCGGCCGCGTCGAGTCGAAGGACTCGGTCTCGATCGAACAGGGCGCGACGGTCGAAGCCGACGTCGCCGGCAGCGCGGTCTCGGTCGCCGGTCAGCTGACCGGCAACGTGACCGCCACCGATCGAGTGGTCATCGCCACCGGCGCGCGCATGGTGGGCGACGTCAAGGCCGCTCGCTTCACGATCCAGGACGGCGCCCAATTCAAGGGCCACGTCGATATGGACGTCTGACCATGGCGGCGAGCAAAAGCGCCGGCAGCGTCATCGCCGAGTCCGTCGTCGTCACCGGCCGCGTCAGCGGCGATGGCGACCTCGAGATCCGCGGCCGCATCGACGGCGAGGTCGACATCCAGGGAGACCTCACCCTCGCTGCCGGCTCCATCGCCAAGGCCTCTCTCGCGGGCGCACGCGTCGTCGTGGGCGGCGCGGTCGTGGGCGACATCACCGCCACGGACGCGATCGTCCTCGAGGCGACGGCCCGCGTGGTCGGCAACCTTCGCGCGCCGCGCATCGCGCTCGCGCTCGGCGCGCAGATCCGCGGTGACCTCGACATGGGCGAGATCGAGGGCACGCCGCGCACGCGTCCCGCCGCAGCCGC
>JALHOE010000317.1 GCA_022843175.1 Deltaproteobacteria bacterium | reverse complement strand
TCGCGCTCGAGATCGCCGCCGCCAACGGCGACGAGAAGGCGCTCGCCGCGCTCGGCGCCACCGCCACGCGCCTGGTCGACGACGGCCTCCGCGCAGCGTGGCTCCGCGGCACCACGCGCGGCACCCGCTGGGTCGTCGCCGAGGACAAACACCTCAGCGACAAGCGCTGGCTCTCGCTCCTCGTCGACAGGTCCGATCAGAAGGGCTGCGCCACGGTCGCCGACGAGCCGTGGACGGAGCTCGGCCCCGACGACGCAACGTTCTCCACCACCACCTGGCGCGGCGCGCCGACGGTGGAGCTGATGGCCGCGGTCACCTGCTCGAGCAAGGGCCCGGTCAAGCTGGACGTCGACGGCACCACGCTCACGCCCAACCCATCGTCGTCGCTCGCGCGCTGGCACGTGCTCGTGAAGGGCCCGAGCGCGCGCGTGAAGCGGACCGATGGCGGCGAGGGTCACGTGTACGCGATCAAGCCCGACGCCGCGCAGTGCGGCGCGCATTGGGGCTACATCGGCGCGCCGCGCGTCGCGGCGACGAGCCCCGCCCTCGTCTTCGAGAAGTCGGTCACCGCGCCCGGCGTCGAGGTGTGGATCCGCGACGACAAGGTCAACCCGAGCGGCCCCGGAGCGGACCACGTGTTCGGAAAGGTCGACATCGTCTCCACCGTCGACCCCGGGCTCCGCGCGTCGATCGTGGTCACGCCGCGCAACGGCTTCGTCGCGGTCGACGGCGACGGACGCCGCTGGGTCCGGGTCGCGCGCGTCGGACTGCCGACGTGGGCCTCCGACGGCGCCAAAGCCGTGGGAGGCGAGGACGTCGCGGTGCGCGCCATCGTCCGCGCCCCGAAGGGCAGCGACGACACCGCGGGGCAGGCCTACGCGTCGGCGAGCGCCGAGTCCGAGTCGCCCAAGGAGGCCGAGGCGCTCGACGAGGCCAAGCTGATCGCCCTCACGCGGCAGCTCCTCGCCGCGCAGGCCGAGAGCAAGGGCAAGAAGTACCTCGAGCGCGCCATGATGCTCGCCGTCTCCGGCGAGGCGCGCGCAGCCATCGAGGACGCGCGCGCGGCCAAGGTGCTCGGCACCAAGGGCCCGAACGGCGAGGACCCGGTCGCGCTCGTCAAGACGTCCATCCGCGTCAAGCCGCGCAAGCCGCTCGAGCTCCCCGACGGCGTGAAGGCGTACGGCGTCGAGCCCGACTTCGATCCGGGCGCGCCCCGCTGCGCGCCGAGCAAGGGTCCGCGCGGTCAGCTCGCGAGCATCGTCGACGAGCTCAAGGCCGCGCAGACCAAGGTGTGGGATCCGACGCTGGCGATCCGCGCATTCGAGGCGGTCAACCAGAACGCCATGGACCCGCGCGGTCCGTCGATCGTCTCGTGGGCCCTCGCCGGCTCGCGCTGGCAGGTCCCGAAGACGCTCAACGACTTCGCGAAGGTGCAGCGCCACCACACGTCGACCAAGGAGGGCGCGATCGATCCCGACGGCGATCTGCGCGCGCGGATCGGCACCGGTCAGCCCTTCGATCGCTCGAGCTACGCGACGATCACCGAGACGCGTCCGGCGCGCGCGGGCCTCACCGGCACCGGCGCCGCGAAGGCGCGCGTCGAGTTCGCCTGCGTGGCGCGCTCGCCCGCCGAGGTGGAGCCCGGCGACGCCCGCTGCCCGATCGCCATTACGCTCGGAACGAGCGCGCCGCTCCGGCCGAAGGCGGGCCCCGATGGCCGCGGCGTCGTGGAGCTGCCGGCGCTCCCGCCGAAGGGCGCGAGCACCCAGCTCGTGCTCTCGATCGACCCGGCGCCCGGCCGCTGGGCAGCGATCGCGCGGGTGGTCTTCGACCAAGAAGTGCCCGGCTCGACGAAGGTCGAGAACGGCTACGTGCTGATGCCCCCCGGCCTGCAGTGGCGCTGGCTCGTGAAGAACGACCAGGAGATCACCAAGACCTACGACAGCCCCGCCCTCGTTCGCCTCGACGCGCTCGCCGAGCCCGACGAGAAGCCGCGGGTCGTCGCGATCGTCGAGGGCAAGGAGATCCCCGTCGGCGCCGATCCGGTCGTGGTGGCGGTACCCAAGGGCGGCGTGCTCCGGGTGAAGTCGATCGGCGGCACGTCCACGATCGCGTTCGCCGAGCGCGTCGGTAAGGCCGGCGCCACCGAGACCGCGTTCGAGGAGCAGGAGTCCGAGCCGCTCCACGCCGAGGCCAGGGACGACGGCGAGCCGACCGCGGTCACCACCACCGCGCTCCTCGACGCCGGCAACCCCAACGCGCTGTGGCGCGACGCCGTGAGCAAGAGCGATCGCCCGCTCACCCCGCTCGAGGAGTCGCTCGGCACGCTCTCGCTCCACGGCAAGGCGCGCACCGGCACCCTGCGGGACGGCGATCCGAGCCTCACCGGTCGCGACACCTACTTCGAGCAGTCGGTCGGCTACCGCCGGCGCATCGAGACGCTCAAGCTGTGGGCCGGCCTCACCGGCACGCTCCGCGAGCACCAGATCCAGGGCAACTCGTTCGGCGCCAGCGCGTTCGCGTGGACGCACATCGAGGCCATCCGCCTCCGCCTCGCGGCCTACGGCGACGTGTACGGCCAGAACATCGACGGGTTCGCGGCTCGCACGCTCCGCCCGCACGGGTACGCGGAGTTCAGCGCGCGCCTCGCGCCCAACTTCTTCCTGCTCCCGCGCGTCGGCTACGACGGCTTCTACACCAACGTGGAGAACGCCCCGACCTCGCTCGTGGGCGTGGACGACGATGTCTACAACAGCTTCCGGTTCCGCCGGAACACGATGATTTATCAGCAGCTCACCGCGTGGTGGGTCCCCTACTTCAACGACATCCTGTTTTTCCGCGCGCGGGTGAACGAGGACGCTCTACGCGGCCTCAGCCACGCCGGAGTCCGGCCGGGTGGGATCTTCGCCTTCGGGAACCTCGAGCTCGGTGCCTACGCGGATGCGACGTGGTTCCGGGCAACGGATGGCCTCCGTGCGACGTCAAAGGTGGACGTAACCGGTGTCAGTTACGCCCTTTACAACCTCTGGGTGAGCAGCGGCTCACTCGACGTCCAGCCCGGAATCGGCGGCCGCATGCGAGCCGGCGACGGCGGCTGGGAGGTCTACGCACTCGTGAACGTATTCGGAAGCTTCCGACGCGGCCTCCGTGACTTCAGCTCTCCCGAGCTCTCCTTCCCGGAGCAGTTCGGCGGCAATGTCCCGTGGCGCGGTCCGGCGGTGGGAGGAACGCGGTAATGGCCTTGTTCGAGAAGACGTTCGAGAAGCGCACCTCGTTGCGCGGTGCCGATGGTCAGCCGCTACGGGTCGACGCGCTGCGCGAGAGGCTCGCGGCGACCGAGCTGGCCGAGGCGCGCGGCATCCTCCAGCACGGCGGCGTGCCCGCCCTGATCGCGTTCGCGCGCGAGCAGCTGTTCAAGATAGAGGACCGTCGCGCGCGACTCGAGATCCTCGCGCGCGATCTGGAGCAGCACCCGGCCGAGCGCGACGCGCTGATCGAGGCCTATCTCCGCGAGACGGTGGAGAGCGCGAAAGAGCTGAAGAAGGATCTCCGGGCGCGCCGGAAGAGCCACGGCGAGCTCGTCGACCTCGGCACGCTCGACGAGCGGGTGCTGCGCGAGGCCGCGAACGCCGAGCGCGCCGCCGAGGCTTCGTTGGCGCTCGCGCGCGCCGCGCTCGAAGAGGGCTGGGGGCCCCCGACCGATCTCGCGCCCCTCTTTCATCTCGCGCGGAGCCGCGGCCAGTGGTCGCGCCGCACCGAGGCGCTCGCGCTGATGGCCGACCTCGCCCGGCTCGGCATCGGCCGCGAGGGCGAGTCGATCGCGACGGTCTCGCGCGCGCTGACCACCCGCACCGAGCACCGCTGGGTGCAGCCGGCCGCGCTCGCCGCGCTCGCCGTGTGCGATCCCGAGGGCGCGATCACCATCGCCCGCGACCGGCTCGCCTCCCCCGAGCGGGGCGACGACTTCCTGGTCCGCGAGCGGATCGTCGAGCTCGCCGGACGCGGCCACCTCGGCGCAGTGGCGTGGGGACAGCTGGTCAACCTCGCCGCCTCCGATCCGAGCGATCACGTGCGGATCACCCTCGCGCGCGCCGAGCGCGATCCGGTGCGCCTCGAGCGCCTCGCCAAGAACGACGCGAGCCACAAGGTGCGCGCCGCGGCGATCCTCTCGCTCGCCACCCACGACGCCTACGCCGCCGAGCTCGCGCTCGTCTCCGTCCTTCGCGACGACACCCACGAGCTGCCGGTCCGTACCGCGGCCGAGGAGCTCGCCGCGCTCGCGCGTCGCGACGGCATCACCAACAAGGACGCGGTGCTCGCAGCCCTCGCGAGGGCGAGCGAGCGCGCCGACGTCTCCCCCGCGGTCCGCACCCGCGCCACCGAGGCGCTGGCGGAGGTCGCGGTGTTCTGCGATCCGCTCGCGCGCGCCGCGCACGAGATCCTCGCGCCGATCGTCGCCGAGACGCCGGTCGGCTCGAAGTCGACGATCCGCGACGGGCTCCTCGAGAGCCTCGACGACAACCGCCTCGGCCGCGTGCTGGCGGTCCTCGCGCGCGACGACTTCGCGCTCGGCGTCGATCGGATCCCGGGCGGCATCGTGCTCCACCGCGGCGAGCCGCGAGGCTTCGCGGCCTGGCGCGCGTTCCATGAGCTGACGAACCCTTCGCCGATCAAACGGCAGGCCTTCGATCACACGCTCGGTCGTCACCCCGCCGGCGCGCTCCGCGCCCCCCCCGGCGGGCTCGCCGAGCTCACCGCGACGCGCGTGCCCGGCGAGCGCGTGATGATCGACCGCGCGGGCGGCTGGGGCCGTCACCTGCCGATGGTCGACGATCTGCTCTCCACCGGCGTGTTCCGCAAGAAGCCGGTGTCGCTCGTCGCCGCGACCGGCACCACCACCCTGACGCCCCCCTCGACGCTCGGCGGCCGCCTCCGCGGCTGGCTGTCGATGACGTTCAAGTACGCCGACTACGCCGAGCTCCGCCGCCGCGCGCTCGAGTCCGACGAGCCGACGACGCAGGTCGCCTTCGTCAACGAGGTCGCCAAGCGCACCGGCATCGCGATCGGCTACCAGCCCCACATGTTCGCCGGCGGTGGCGAGAAGGCGCGCGTCGCGCCGCGCGGGCTGCAGCCGAAGGTCACCGCCTACTCGCCCGACGCCGCGTCGTCGGCCGCCGAGATCCCCAAGGCCGCGCTCGCGCTCGCGCCCGCCGCCGCCTTCGACTGGCAGAGCGCCGCAGACTTCTGGCGCGATCTCGTGCAGTACGCGCAGTCGCCGCAGGGCAACCGCCTCCCCCACCTCGCCGCGTACGCGACGGTGATGCTCGGCGCGTTCCTCGTCCGCGGCATCGCCATCAAGCGGTCGATCGAGCACGATCGCGAGGCGATCCCGCTCGTCATCGGCGGCTGGGGCACCCGCGGCAAGTCGGGCACCGAGCGCCTCAAGGCTGCGCTCTTTCAGGGCCTCGGCCACGAGTGCCTGGTGAAGACCACCGGCTGCGAGGCGATGTTCATCCACGCCGTCCCCGGCGCGAGGGCGCGCGAGATCTTCATCTACCGCCCGTACGACAAGGCCACCGTGTGGGAGCAGCGCGACGTCCTCGCGCTCGCCCGTCAGCTCGGCGTCCGGGTGTTTCTCTGGGAGTGCATGGCGCTCCAGCCCGATCTCGTCTCGCTCCTGCAGTCGCAGTGGATGCGCGACGACTACTCCACCATCACCAACGCCTACCCCGACCACGAGGACGTGCAGGGACCGACCGGCTATGACGTGGCCACCGTCATCAGCGAGTTCGTGCCCACCAATGGCCACCTGCTCACGGCCGAGGATCAGATGCTGCCGATCCTCCGCGAGCGGTCGAAGGAGCGCGGCACCACGATGCGCGTCTGCCACGCGCGCGACGCAGACCTCATCGGAGACGACGTGCTCGCGCGGTTCCCCTACGCCGAGCACCCGCGCAACATCGCGCTCGTCACCCAGCTCGCGCGCGCGCTCGGCGTCCCCAGCACCGTGGCGCTCGCCGAGATGGCCGACCACGTGGTGCCCGATCTCGGCGTGCTCAAGGAGTACGCGAAGGTCCCGCACCGCGGCCGCACGCTCTCGTTCGTCAACGGCATGAGCGCCAACGAACGCACCGCCGCCCTCGGCAACTGGATCCGCACCGGCTTCGCCGATCACGACCCCGACCAGAAGCCGGCGGAGTGGACGGTCACGGTGGTGAACAACCGCGCCGACCGCATGGCCCGGAGCGAGGTGTTCGCGCGGTTCCTCGTCGAGGACATCGCCGCCCACCGCCACGTCCTCATCGGCACCAACGTGCGCGGCCTCCGCGCGCTCATCGACGATGCGCTCGACAAGCACCTCACGGCGATCTCGCCCACCTACGAGCTCGACGGCGACGGCACCGAGCGCCTGCACTTGGCCCGCGCCCGCCTGGAGCGCGCGTTCGAGCGGCTCAAGATCAAGCGACTCGACGCCGAGAGCGTCGAGCGGGAGCTGAGCGCGCTCGGCAGCACCTCCATCGACCGCCGCACGCTCGAGAAGCTCCTCGAGCCGTCGGAGCCCGGCGAGCGGTACGAGCAGGCGCGGACCGCGGTCGACGCCGAGCTGCCCCGCCTCGACGAGGAGCTTCGACCGTTCGTCGTGCAGACGATCGCCCGGCGCCGGGCGGTGCGCGCCGTCCACGCGGTCCTCGCGCGCGATCTCGGCCACGACCCGGTCGCGGTCGATCGCGCGGTCGCCCGCGCCTACAAGGCGATCTTCGCCGAGACGATCGTCTCCATGGAGGATCCGAACGTCACCGGCGACAAGATCCTCGACACCGTCGCAGAGCACGTCCCGAAGGGCGCGCACGCGCGGATCATGGGGTGCCAGAACATCAAGGGCACCGGCCTCGACTTCGTGTACCGCTGGGTGAGCATCGACACCGTCGACGGCTACCTGGCGATGCTCGAGTCCCCGATCGTCGAGCGTCGCGAAGAGGCCCTCCGCGAGCTCGCGCTCCACGGCGACTACGGGCTCCTCGACGCGCGCCACGCGCTCGAGCGGCTGGAGCGGTCGCGACAAACCGATCCGCAGGCCAAGACCCTCCCCTACGATCTCGCGATCGTCCGGCTCCGCGAGCTCGTCGCCAAGAAGGAGAGCAAGCTCGTCGCCAAGCGACACAAGTCCGCCGGCGAGGTCGCGCGCGGCGTCATCGGCCGCACGTTCGACTACCTCGACGCGACCCGCCGCCGCCGCATGGCGACCGAGCTCCTCGAGGCGCTCATCACCCGTCGCGTCTCACACGCCACCGCCGCCACGAAGATGCGCGAGATCGTCGCCCGGGCGAAGGGCGGGTGGATGATGGCCAGGGAGGCGTAGCCGCGCGCTACCGCCGGCTCACGGGGATCGTGAAGGAGAACGTGCTGCCGCGGCCGACGTCGCTCTCGCACCAGATCTTGCCCCCGTGGGCGTCGACGATGGCCTTCGCGATGTACAGGCCGAGCCCGAGGCCGCGGATGCGCTCCTGCTGGTCTCCGCGCCAGTAGCGCTCGAAGAGGTGCGCGCGCGCCTCCTCGTGAATCCCCGGGCCGGTGTCGGCGACCGAGAATCGGACCTCGCTCTCGAGCTCCGCGGCCTCGACCGTGATGACGCCGCCGCGGGGAGTGAACTTGAGCGCGTTGCCGACGAGGTTTGCGAGGACCTGCTGCACCCGATGCGGATCGCAGCGGAGCCGCGCTCCCCCCGCCCGGGAGACGAGCGAGATGCCCCTGTCCTCGCAGAGCGGGGCGAACGCGGCAGCGGTGTCGGTCACGATCGGGCGCGCTTCGGCATCCTGGAGCACGATCCCGAGGTGACCGGCGTCGATGCTCGAGACGTCGCTGAGATCCCGGAGCAGCACGCCCATCTGCCGAACGCCCTCCTGGATCGCCGACGCCGCCTTGCGGAGCGTCGCGCCCGCCTCGCCCGCGGGCGCGCTTCCGAGGAGGTACGTCGCGCGCAGGCCGATGGCGCTCATCGGGTTGGCGAGATCGTGGGTGACGATGGAGAGGAACTCGTCGCGCATCGTCGTCGCACGCTCGGCGCGCGCGCGGGCCTCGAGCGCCTCTTCGAAGAGCTGGGCGCGGTCGAGCGCCAACGCGCATTGGTGCGCCAGCGAGCCGAGGAAGGCGCGTTCTTCTGCGTCGAACGCCCGATCGTCGGTGAACGCCAGGGCGAGCAGCCCGACGAGCTCGCCGCGCGACAGCAGGGGCAAGCAGGCCACGCAGCGCCAGCCGTTCGCGGCG
>JALHOE010000316.1 GCA_022843175.1 Deltaproteobacteria bacterium | reverse complement strand
CCGCGCGAGCACCCCGGAGCCCAACGACGGCGAGCTGCGCGAGCTGCGCGAACAGAGCGCCGAGCTCGCGCGCGAGCTCGCCGAAGCGCGCGCCGAGCTCGCGAAGGCCGCCGCCGCGGCCGCCCGGGCCTCCGAGCACGAGGACACCATCTCTCGCCTGCACAAGGATCTCGAGTCGGCCGACGCCGCGCGTCGCGCTGCCGAGACCGAGGCGGACAACGCGCGCGACGAGATCACGCGCCTCGCGGCGAGCAACACCGGCGACAGCAACGCCGTGCTGCAGAGCGAGCTCGAGCGCCTGCGCGACGAGCTCAAGACGGCGCGCGAGGCGCAGATCGAGGTCGAGCGCCTCCGCCGCGAGCTCGAAGCGGCGCAGAGCGCTCCCAAGGACGATGGGGCGAAGGTCCGCGTCAACGAGCTCGAAGAAGAGAACCAGCGCCTCTCGCGGGAGATCACCGATCTCCGCGCGCGCGCCTCCCGCGCGCCGTCGATCCCGCCGGCCGCCACGGGGCGCCCGAGCGGCGTGTCCACGCGCGACTTCCTCGAGCTGCGCGAGTCGCTCAACAAGAAGGACAAAGAGCTCCTCGCCCTCAAAGACGCGGTCAACAGCGGCGAGAAGCACCTCGTCGATCTCCGCGACAAGGTCCTCGCCGGCGAACGGATCGCCGTCGAGCTCGAAGAGAAGCTCGATCTCGTCACCCGCCAGCTCTCCGACGCGCAGACCCTCGAGAAGTCCCTCCGCGCCGACAAGGACCAGGCGCAGAAGCGCGGCGACGACTTCAGCAAGCGCTTCGAGCGCGCGCGGCAGGACGCCGAGACGGCGCAGAAGGAGATCGCGTCGCTCAAGGAGCAGCACGCTGCCGCGCTCGCCGCGCTCGCCGCCGAGCGCGATCGCAGGGAACAAGAGGCCCTCGCGGCGCTCCGCACCGACCTCGAGTCGCAGCGCGCAGATGCGCTCCACGCGTCCGAGCGCGCGCACTCCGAGCAGGTCGCGCAGCTCCGCGCCGAGCACGACGCCGCGCTGTCCGACGCGGCCGATCGCCATCAGCGCGAGCTCGCCGAGGCTCAGCAGGCGAGCACCGAGGCGCGCGAGGCCGCCGTCGCCAAGCGTGAGCGCGAGCTCCGCGACGAGATGGAGCAGAAGCTCGCGGCGCTGGCCGTCGAGCACGCGAAGGCGCTCGATGAAGCCGAGCGCGCCGCCGACGACCGCATCGCCGAGATGGGGCGGGAACGAGACGCAGCCGTCGCCGCGGCGATGGCCGATCGCGACGCGCAGGTCGGGGCGATCACCGCCGATCGAGACACCAAGCTCGCGGACGCGATCGCCGATCGCGACGCGAAGGTCGCCGCCATCGCGGCCGATCGGGACGCGCGGGTCGCCGAGCTCACCGCCGACCGGGAAGCGCGGCTCGCCGAGCTCACCGCCGACCGCGACACCAAGGTGGCCGCGGCCAACGCCGACCGCGACACGCGGGTCGCCGCCATCGCCGCCGATCGCGACGCGAAGGTCGCCGAGATCGCCGCCGACCGCGACACGCGCGTCTCCGCGATCACCGCCGACCGCGACGCCAAGGTGGCCGAGCTCATCGCCGATCGCGATCAGAAGCTCGCCGAGGCCGCGCAAGAGGCCCGCGAGACGGTCGAGGCGCTCGAGACGCGGCATGCCGCGGCGCTCGCCGACCTCACGGCCACGCACACCGCATCGATCAACGAGCTCACGGCGACGCACACCGCCGCGCTCGCCGACCTCACCGCGCGGCACGATCGCGAGCGCGAAGACCTGCTCGCGCGGGTCAGCGCCGCCCGGGCCGACATCGAGCGTCTCTCGCAGGAGCTCGATGCCGAACGCCACCGGGTGTCGCTGCTCTCCGACGAGGTCAATTCGCGTACCACCGCGGTCGAGGGGCTCAGCACCCAGCTCGGTGACGCGCACGGGCGCATCTCCGCGCTCGAGGCGGACCTGAAGGACACGCAGGGCAAGCTGGACGCCGAGTCGACCCGTGCGCGCCGCGCACTCGAGAAGTTCGAGCGCGATCGCTTGTCCCTCGAGCGCGCGAAGGACGCACTTGCCGAAGCGCTCACGCGGATCGAGGAAGCCGAAGCGCAAGTCGCGTGAGCTTCGGGCGCAATCGCTGCGCCCGAATCCAGCTGCGAAGAATATCGCCTACTTCGCCCCACCAGGTGGGGGCGGGGGTGGCGTGTACCTTGCAATCTGTCCAGTGCTCCGATTGCCGATCGGAGGGGTGGGCGTTAGGGTGGATGGGGTCCGATTATGCGTATGCGTGAAGCCCACGTTCCGATCTTCCTGTGGGTTTCCGCAGCGGCGCTCATTCACCTCGGGGGTGGCGAGCAGGCCGACCGCGTCGCGGCGATGCAAGAGGGCGAATCCAAGCTCCGGGTCGCGGCGCGCGTGCTCGCGTCGCCCCCCACGCTCACGGGCATCTCGATCACCCCCGGCAACCTGCAGACGCAGAAGACCACCTCGTATCTGCTGCACGCCAACGCCGTCTACTCCGACGGCGCCCGCGTCGACGTGAGCCACTCCTGCCTCTGGACCTCGAGCGACAGCGACACGGTCTCGGTCGGCACCCGCTCCTACCTCACGGCCATCCCCTCGATCGCGGTCTTCACCGGCCAGTGGCCCGGTCAGATCGTGGCAAAAAAGGTGGGCGCCGCGCAGATCAACTGCAGCTGGGAGGGCGTCACCGGCAGCATCGCGGTGATCGTCGGCGAGCTCGAAGAGGTCGACCTCAAGGGCGAGGAGATCCCCGAGGACCCCAAGGACGAGGTCACCCCGGAGAAGAAGAAGGAAGACAAAAAGAAGCCCGACGACGTCAAGAAGGCCCCCAAGCCCGACGAGATCATCGTCGCGGAGATGCCGCCCGAGGAGAAGCCGAAGGAAGACGAGATGAAGAAGGCGGAGAAAGAGCCGCCGCCCCCGCTTCCCCCCCCGGACGACAAGAAGATCGCCGTCCAGCAGCACCAGGACGAGGACGAGAAGAAGAACGACGAGGCGAAGTACCTCGCCGAGAAGAACCACCACGTGAAGCCGGGCGAAGAGACCCAGGCGCAGATCACGTCGACGAGCGAGAACGACAAGAACCCCACCCCCGGCACGCACAACGGCGCCGGCAAGCCCGACCAGCCCGGCAACGGCGACAAGACCATCGTCGCCCAGGACGAGAACCGCCCCGGCGAGAAGGTCGCGCCCAACGTCATCCCCAAGGGCGCGGTGCCCAAGCTGCCGGTCGAGAAGCAGCCCGATCCGGCCCCCAAGCCCGGCAGCGCCAAGGGCGACGACAAAGTCGCCGCGCAGCCGCCGAAGCACCCCGCACCCGAGGCCGCGCCCGCGCCCAAGGTCGCCGAGGGCAAGGGCATCACCGCGCCCACGCCGGCGCCCGCGCCCGCCGCCAAAGAAGATCCCAACGGCACGCCGTCGCTCGCGGTCGGCCCCAAGGCGGCGCCGACGCCCTCCACCAACCTTCCCAACGGCGCGGGCGACGGAAAGCCCAAGCTCCCCGCGCTCCCGCCCACCCCCGGCGGTCCCAAGTGGGTCGCGGGGCTCGGCTTCGGCGCCAAGGGCGAGAACGGCAAGCCGAGCATCTCGATCGACGAGAAGGTCGCCAAGGCCGCCATCGGCATGGACCAGCTCGACAAGCTCAAGAAGGTCGAGGGCGAGACCAAGCTCTCGATGCACCGCGGCCAATGGAAGAGCTCGTCGCTCGAGCGTTGGCGCGCCGCGATCGAGAACTACGTGCCGGGCGTGAAGCCGGGCAACCAGACCAACCTCGGCACGGCCGCGTCGCCGTGGGCCACCTACCTCGCGCAGATCCACGTGCGCCTGCACCCGATCTTCGCCGAGGGCTTCGTCGACGGCCTCTCCGACCTCCCCGTCGGCCACCCGCTCAACGACAAGACGCTCGTCACGCGCATGGAGATCGTCATCAAGCCCGACGGCACGCTCCATCACCTCGGCATCGTCAAGACGTCCGGCGTCACCGCGTTCGACATCGCCGCGCTCGACTCGGTCGACCGCGCCGGCCCCTTCGGCAAGGCCCCGCAAGAGATCGTGAGCCCCGACGGCCTCGCGTATCTCCACTGGGAGTTCCACCGCGACGAGATGCGCTGCTCCAACGTCAACGCGTATCCGTATCTCCTCAAGGGCGGCGTCCCCGGCGCCACGCCCGATCCGAAGGCGCCCCCGGCTCCGCCGAACAAGCCGCCGGAGGGCTCGCCCAAGCTGCCGAGCGGGTCCACGATGGGCGCGCTCAAGTCGCCGAACGGTTAACCTCGAGCACGCGGGTCCCGCGTTCGCCGATGACGATCCCCACCGAGTTTCGCTACTGGGACAACCTCCCGCGCGCGCAGTGGCTCCGGCGCGCGTTGAAGCTCGCGTTCGGCGCCGATCCGCAGCTGCCCGACGAGGTGGTGCGCACGTGGGCCGAGGGGTACTACGACGCCGATCCGATCGCCGAGGCGTTCGTCGACGAGGTGTACCTCGGTCGCAGCCAGCGCGAGGGGCGCGCGATGGTCGACCGCGCGCTGACGGCCGGCGTCGACGCGGTGCCCGACGCGCCGGCCTCGCTCCGCGCGCTCTTCGCGGAGATCGAGGCGCCGCCCGCGTGGATGGAGCCCGCGCGCGTGGCGCTCGGCGCGCGCGTGTTCCGCCGCTTCGGCACGCACATGCACTCGTTCGCGGGCGCGATCACGCTCGAGGGCTACCGCGAGAGCTCGGTGGCCAAGCCGCTCGCCTTCACCGGCGCGTACACCGGCGCGAGCGCGAGCAAGCGCTTCCTCGAGACTGCCTCGTTCTGGATCGACGTCAGCGAGCCCGACGGCCTGCTCCCCGGCCGCCCCGGTCGCGCGACGGCGTTGCGCGTGCGGTTGATGCACGTCTTCGTGCGCCGCAGGTTGCTCGCGCACCCGAAGTGGAACCTCGCGGCGTGGGGCGTGCCGATCAGCCAGTCCGACGCGCTGCTCACGCTCATGGGCGGCAGCTTCGTGCCCGGCTACGGCCTGCGCGCGCTCGGCTACCGCACCTCGCGCGAGGAGATCGAGGCGATGATGCACTTCTGGCGCTACGTCGGGCACCTCATGGGGGTGCAGCCGCGGTGGTATCCGCGCGACGCCGACGAGGCGCTCGGGTTGATGTTCGCGTCGCACGTGAAGGGGGCGCGCGCTTCGGGCGAGGACGGCGTCCACCTCGCGCGGTCCTACGTCGCGTCGTACGCGCCGACGGCGAACGACAAGGGACGCGCCGCGTGGCTCAAGTGGCTCGAGCACGGCCTGCAGGTCGGCTACACGAGCTGGTTCGTCCCGCCGAATACATATTCGTATTATGGATTGCCGAGCCCCGGTCTGTGGCGACTCCATCCGCTGCTGCAGGCGCCGGTCATCTTCGCGCGAGAGACGGTGCGCAAGACCGTCCCGGCCGTCGACGAGTGGTGGGACGCGCACGCGCGCAAGTCGACGCGCGCGTGGGTGCGAGAGCGCCTCGGGCCCCGCTCCGCGGAGTATCACGCGGTCGAGCAGCTCACGAGGTAGCGGGTCACCGGCTGCGTGCCCGTGCCCGTGCCCGTGCCCGTGCCCGTGCCCGCAGGGACGAGCGTGGCTCTTCGCGCGGCGGATCCGCATCGGCCCGGCGCGGTGATCGGGCACGGGCACGGGCACGGGCACGGGCACGTGCCCATCCACACCGCGGAATTTGCCCGCACTCGCCTCCCGCATGGTCGCATACGAGCCCATGAGACTGCCCCTCGCTGCTCTCGCGCTCTCCTCCGTTCTCGTCGCCACGTCTGCCTTCGCCGACGAGGCGGTGGCCGAGAAGAAGCACGAGAAGCACGAGTACGGACCGAAGCCGTTTCACTACGCGCTGCCGTTCCAGCTCCGCCCGGCGATCACGTGGAACGTGCTCCGCAGCGACACCTCGTACGGGTTCTTCCAAGCGCCCAACGGCGACAAGGGCAGCACGCTCGTGACGTCGCTGCTCTTCGGATACAAGGTCACCGAGGAGCTGCAGCCCTTCGTCCGCATCGCGTACGCGAGCCACTCGCCCCCGGTCGGCGACAGGGCCGGCGCGCTCTCCAATCCGGTCGTCGGTATCACGTACGGCATCAAGCCGAGCGACGACCTTCGCGTCGCCGCGATCCTCGGCGTCACCGCGCCGATCGGGCAGGGCGGCGGCGACGTGCCGAGCAAGGAGACGGTCGCGCAGCAGGGCGCCAACGCGACGCGCTCGGCGATGGACGGCGCGCTGTTCCTGCCGAACGATCTCGCGTTCATACCCGGCGTGAGCGCGGCCTACGTCGCCCACGGCCTCACCGTGCAGGGCGAGCTGACGTACGTGCAGCTCATGCGTGTGCGCGGGCTCGGCGATCGCGCGAAGGCCGTCCTCACGAGCGGCCTGCACGTCGGCTACTTCGTCATCCCGCAGCTCTCCGTCGGGGTCGAGCTTCGCCACCAGCGGTTCCTCACCACGCCGATCGCGGTCGAGCGGGTGCCGACGGCGCGCGACAACACCACGTTCGCGCTGGGATTGCGCGGGCACTTCCAGCTGGGAGACCGCTTCTGGTTGCGCCCCGGAGTGTCCTTCACGATGCCGATCGATCAGCCGCTGAGCGACGCGAAGCTGAAGGTCGTGCAGCTCGACGTCCCGTTCGTCTTCTGAGAACTACTTCTGGACCAGACTTTGCTCTGGTGCCGATTCGCTTTTGCGGGCAGGGTGCGTGTCAATTTGGCGGCGCTGGATTGCGGAGGAATTGCACATGGGCATGCTGGCTGACTTCAAGAAGTTCGCGCTCAAGGGCAACATCGTCGATCTCGCGGTCGCCGTGGTCATCGGCGGGGCCTTCGGCAAAATCGTCGCGGCGGTCGTGGCCGACGTCGTGATGCCGATCGTCTCGCTCGCGATGCCGAGCGGCGACTGGCGAAAGAACGGCTGGATCCTTCGCAAGGCCGCCGATCCGAAGGACAACGTCGTATTGAACTACGGCGACCTCCTCGGCGTCACGCTCGACTTCATCGTGGTCGCGTTCGTGCTGTTCCTCGTCGTCTCGAAGATCGTCAAGCGCCTCGAGGACAAGTTCGGCAAGAAGGAAGAGGCGACGACGAAGGATTGCCCCTACTGCCTCGACACCATCCCCATCAAGGCGACGCGCTGTAAGTCCTGCACTTCGCAGCTCACCGCCTGAACGAGTGGGTCGAGTTCCACATCGAGGACGCAAGGAAGTAACGTTCGTCTGCCGATGCCCAACGCGACCCGGGCCGCCGACACACGCGCACGCATCCTTCGGGAGGCGGCGCGCGTATTCGCCGCCAAGGGTTACGCGGGGGCCACCACCGTCGACATCGCCAAGCGGGCGAAGGTCACCCAGCCGCTCGTCCACCACTACTTCGGCACCAAGGAGCGGCTGTGGCGCACGGTCCTCAAGGATCTCTACGGTCGCCTCAGCACCGAGCTCCTCGCCGAGCGCGCCCGCACCGAGGGTGAGCCGGCGATGGTGCGCATCCGGCGCATGCTGGTCGCGTTCGTCCACTTCAGCGGTCGTTGCCCCGAGCTGTCACGGGTCACGCGGGGTGAGAGCGTCTCGGGCGGCACCGGCTTCGAGACCCTCTACCGCGACCACCTCGCGCCGCTGATCGAGGTCTTCGAGGGCCTGATTGCCGACGCGGTCAAGGAGGGGGCGCTCGCCAAGCCCTACGTCCCCTTCGCCTACTTCTTCGTGATCGGCGCGGCGACGCAGCTCTTCGCCGAGCCCGAGACGGCGAAGCGCGCGTTCGGGGTCGACGCGCGCGATCCCCGGGTGGTCGAGGACTACGCCGAATACGTGGTCGAGCTCGTGATGCACGCGCTCACGGCCGGAGTACGCGCACCTCGAAGCCCCAGCGGTCCGAGAGCGGCAGCCGCTCGCCCGAGGGCCCCGGCACGACGAGCTCGGTGAAGAACGTCCCGGCGTCGACGGCGGCGCTCGCCGGCATGTTCGCGAGGTAGGCGCGGAGCTGGAACACGTTGAGGTCGCCGTTATAGGGATTGGCGGGGGCGGCGCACTCGGTACACACCGGGGTGAACCCGGGCGGCAGCGCCGGCACGAACGCCTTGTCGAGGTAGGTAGGGAACAAGGGCGAACGACCACGCGCGGTTCATTGACGATCCTCCAGTGGGCTGCCTGATTTCGGGGGCTCCTTCGCGACCGGCGCGGGGGCTGCGGGCGGCGGCGGCGGCGCGACCGTCGGCTCGGCGGTCTTCGCGACCACGACGGCTTTGGATTTCGCGAACGCCGGCTTCTGCGCGCTCGGCGGAGGCGCGCTCGGCGTC
>JALHOE010000315.1 GCA_022843175.1 Deltaproteobacteria bacterium | reverse complement strand
CGCGACGGCCGTCGTCGGCGCGGCCGCGCTCACGCTGGCGCTCGCGCTCTCGGACGCCGCTGCGCTCGCCGACGGCGGCGGCTTCTTCCCGCCCTTGGGCGGAGCGGCCCGCACGCCCGACAGCGCGAGCAGCGGCACTCCGACGAGAGCGAGAGCGAGGGCGCGTCGCATCGTTACCCCTTGAACGGGAAGAATAGCGAAAGGCCGCCCATGAACAGGAGGTCGTTCACGATCCGGCGATCGTCGAGGATCTTCTGCGACGAGATTTGGTCGCGGAGCTCGAGGCGAAGCGCGAGCCACGAGGTGAGGTAGATCTTGCCGCCGATCCCGAAGCTGCCGAGGAGACCGCGCGACACCTCGTCGTCGGCGACCCCGCCGCCGATCGCGAGGTGAAAGTCGAAGCGGCTGATCGCGCCGCCCATCCAGCGCATCTTGCCGTAGGCGAGAGACCACATCAGGTGGCCGAGGTACTGGATGACGCGTCGGTCGTTGCGATAGACCTCGATCGGCTGCGGGAACCGACGCTGCAGGGTGTCGGCGAGCTTGGCGCGCGCGCGAGAGAAGCCGACCGAGGCCTCGAGCCCCAGCTCCTCGCTGAAGTGGAACGTGTAGGCGCCGCCGTACCACGGAGCGCCGTCGTTCGCGTCGCCCGCGAGCCAGCCGCCGAGCGCCGAGAGCTCGTGCCGGAACGACTTCGTGAACAGGCGCGGCTGCACGCCCCGGTAGTGGCGACCGCCGACGAGGTCGTGTTTCAGCTCCTCGTCGACACAGGACCCCGGCGGCGAGGGCGGCTGCGCGCTCGAAGCGGCAGGCGCCGGCGCGTCGGCATGACCGCTCCCGGCTGCGAGCAGCGCCACTGCACAAAAAGCGGCCGGTGCAAGCCGTCGCACGTTGTCCATGGCTACGTGGAGCTTCGCCCTCGGTCAATAGAAGAGTACGTTTCGCGGACCATGAAGGACGCCGCGCCCCTCCAGGGTTTCGACTCCGCGCGCCTCGAGGCCGTGATCGAGCTGATGTATCTCGCAGCCAACGCCGACGACGAGTTCAGCGACGAGGAGCGCGCACACTTCCGGACCAGCGTCGAATCGCTGACCGACCGCAAGGTTTCAGACCTTGACGGGCTGCTCGCCAAGATCGCCGAGGCCTATCAGAAGGAGGGGCGCGATGCCCGGCTGGCCGCGGTCAAGGAGCGGCTGCCGGACGCGCGCTTGCGGGAGACCGCGCTCTCGATGGCCATCCGGCTGATGGCGGTCGACGGCGTCGTGCGCACCGCCGAGCGCGATCTCATTCTGGAAGCGGCCGAAGCGCTCGAGATCGACGGCGACCGCGCCGCCGACATGGTCGCCAAAGCCGGACACTGACTCTCTGGCGCGCCGCTATCGCGGGTGCGCCTCGAGCCAGGTGAGGATCTTGTCGGCGCCCGCGACGAGCGCGGTCCATTCCCCGGGGTGCCCCTGCCCCTTGCGCACGTCCCACACGAGGTCGCCCTTGCAGCGAGCGATCGCGTCGCGCAACTCGATTGCATAGTGATGGTATGGATTTTGGTCGCCGACCAGGAAGTACGTGGGCAAGGTGCGCTTCGGGCAGGCGCCGCCCGGCGCGAGGCCCCCGCCGTCGATCGACATCGCAGCAAAACGTCCCGAGAGCTCGAACGCACGCAGCCCGAGGTACGACGCGCCGCCCGACCAACCCGCGAGCCATACGCGATCGGCGTCGACCGGGTAGTCCTTGGCGACCGCGTCGACGAGGCCGTCGAGCCACTTCGGATCGCCGTTCCACTTCCAGAAGCTGTCCTTGCAGCCGAGGTCCTTCGGGCACTGCGCGAGGAGCAGCGAGGTCTTGTGCGCGGCTGCGGGTTTGCTCCACGCGGGCTCCATCGCCGCAGCGGTCTGCCCGTCGCCGTGGAGTACGATCAGCAACGGCGACTTGGTGGCGCGCGCCTCGAGGAGGCAACCCTTGCAGGGAAAGTCCTTGCGCGGCGCCGCCGCGACGGGCGAGGCGACGAGCACAAAAGCCAACGGGGCCCAACGCATACGCGTTGAACCCCGCGGGGCGAGCGATCTTGGCTCAGGAGCGACGGCGACGGGCGACGGCGCCGATCGCGAAGAACAAGCCGACGAGCCCCGCGCCGAGCTGCGCGTTGCCACCGCCGGCGACGCGGCATCCGCAGCCGTCGTCGTCGACGACTTCGTCCGTCGTGGTGGGAGTGCCGGTGTCGACGACCGCTGTGCCGGTGTCGGCGACGGGCGTGGTGCCGGTGTCGAGCGCCACCGTTCCGGTGTCGGGATCCACCGTTCCGGTATCGGCAGCGACGCCGGTGTCGGCCGCGCCGTCGACCTTCGCGTCGGTCGCGCCGCCGGTGTCACCCGCAGCGCCGGTGTCGCCGGCAGCGCCGGTGTCGCCGGCAGCGCCGGTGTCGCCGGCAGCGCCGGTGTCGACCACAGCGGTGTCGACGGGGACGACGACGTCGACGACCGCGTCGGTGCCGCCGTCGCCGAGGACGCAGAGGTTCACCGTGCTCGCGGAGTTGCGCGGCGCGGGGCCCCCGGCGATCGCGACGGACTCGAAGTCGTTGCCGTTGTCGTCGGTTTCGACGCAGCCCGCGCCCTTGCGGCGGATGGTCGACGTCGCGACGCCCTGCGGCGCGGCCGACGTGCCCTCGTAGACGGTTGCGGTGAAGGTGCCGGTCTTGCCGTAGCCGACGAAGTCGATGATGGAAGCCGAGGTGCACGCAGTGGCCATCGCGTCGGGCGCGGCGCCACCGTCGACAGGCGGAGGCGGACCACAGTCGAGCGTGGTGGTGCCGTCGACGAGCGCCCACAGACCGCCCGTGGTCCCGACGGCGATGGTGCCGGTCGCGTCGGCGGTCGGAAGATCGGCGACGCCGCTGGTGTTGGCTCCGAGGGAGATGAGGAAGTAGCCGCCGGCGGGGAGGGTGCCGGTGAGCGCGATCTTGTTCGCGGCGAGATCCCAGGTGCGGTAGTCCGAACGCGAGTACTGCAGCGTCTTGCCCGTGAGGACGACGGGGGTCGTGCCGCGGTTGAAGATCTCGACCCAGTCGTTCTTGTAGGCGCTGCCCGTGCCGCCGCCCCAGAAAGCGCTGATGACGAGGCCGGTCGACAGGGCTTGCTCCTGCTTGCCGAGCGACTCGTGGGGGCTCGCGTTTTGACCGCACCCGGCGATCGCGAGCAAACCGAGGAATGCGATGGAACCGAAGCGAAGACCCGTCATGATTTCGAATGTGCCGGATTAAGGATGAGCTGTCGAGCGTTCTGCCGAGCTCGATCCCGGCGTCGATGTAGCCTTATATAAGCGCATCCGTGCGCGGGATTAGCGCTCGCGCAGCAATTGAATGAGTCGCGGAGCGATTTCCCCCGGCGATCCGGGGCCCTTGATCGAGCCCGCGATCTGTTTGCCGGACGCGCGTCCGTCGCTTCCGGGGACGGCAAAGAGCGGAATGTATTTCGATTCGTAGCCGGCTGACTTGAGACGCTCCTCGTCGCGATCGAGATCGAACTCGAGGAAGCGAATCGAGGGCAGCGCCTTGTCGAGCGCGCCCGCCACGGCGCTGTCGTGGATGTGACGACAGGGCTCGCACCAAGTCGCGCCGACGTAGACGATCACGCGCTTGCCCTCGGCGCGCGCGAGCTCGGCGCGCACCAGGGCCGCGACCTCGCCGTCGCCCGCGCGCACGAACGCGAGGTGCGGAGCGGGCTTGGGCGCGGACGACTGCGGCGCCGCGTCGTCCGCCTTGCACGCCGCGAGGAGCGCCACGAGCGCGAGCCACCTCATGCGCCGGCATCGTCGCACGTCGCAGCCGCGAGTGGAATTTTCGGCCGGCTCGGCTCGCCCGGGCGACCGTGACAGGCCACAGCGCGCCTGCTACCGATCTCTGCGCAATGCCGGCGTCGCGCACTCCTCGTCATGGAGATGAGACCGCGACCCAGGACTTCCGCACCGCGCCGCGCGAGCTCCAACCCAACGCCGGCGCGGGGCTCGTGCTGCTCTACGCGCCGGTGCCGCTCCCCGAGGTGATCCGGCTCGGCGACGCGCAGCTCGCCATCGGCCGCGAACCGCCGCCCGGCGGCCTCGCCATCCCGCACTCGGCGGTGTCCCGCATCCACGCGCGCATCCACCGCGCGGGCGGCTCCTTCGTGCTGACCGATCTCGACAGCCGCAACGGCACCCTCGTCGACGGGTGTCGCGTCCGCACCCTCGCGCTCGAGCACGAGGACGAGATCCGCATCGGCGACGCGATCTTCAAATTCGTCGAGCGGGACATCGACAAGTACGTCGCATCGGGGCCGTCGCCCTACCCCGCGCTGGTCGGCGGCGCGCAGATGCGCGCGCTCGCGCGTGAGCTGCTCGCGATCGCGCGCGCCGATCTGCCCGTGCTGGTGCTCGGCGAGACCGGCACCGGCAAGGAGGTCGTCGCGCAGATGGTCCACGCGGCGAGCGGCCGGCCCGGGCGCATCTCCGCGATCAACTGCGCGGCGATCCCGGTCAACCTCCTCGAGAGCGAGCTCTTTGGTTACAAGCGCGGCGCGTTCTCCGGCGCCGAACGCGACAAGGTCGGTCTGGTCGCGACCGCGCAGCGCGGCACCGTGTTCCTCGACGAGATCGGCGACATGCCCGCCGACGCGCAGGTCAAGCTCCTCCGGCTGCTCGAGACGCGGGAGATCCTCCCGCTCGGCGCGGTGTCCCCCGAGAAGGTGGACGTGCGCGTCGTGAGCGCGACCCACCGCGACCTCGCGGAGCGCGTGCAGGCCGGGCAGTTCCGCGGCGATCTCTACGCGCGGCTCAACGGGCACGCGGCCCGCATCCCGCCGCTCCGCGCCCGCAAGGAGGACCTGCGGGCGCTCGTCGCGCACTTCCTCGAGAAGCACGGCGGCGGCCACGTCACGCTGCCCGCCGCCGCGATGGCGGCGCTCTGTCACTACGACTGGCCGTACAACGTCCGCGAGCTCGAGGCCGCGATCAAGCGCGCCCTCGCGTTGTTGTCCGCCGAGGGGGCGCGCGAGGTCGAGCTCCGGCACCTCCCCGAGAGCGTGCAGCGAGCGATGGAGGGGTACGGCACCGAGGCCTCGTCCCCCTCGCTGCCGCCGCCCGCCACCTCCGCCGCCCAGCGCGCGGTGCCGCCCGAGGAGGCGACCATGCGCGAGCTCCTCACGCGCCACCGCGGCAACGTCAGCGCGATCGCCAAGGAGCTCCGCAAGGACCGCGTGCAGGTGCACCGCTGGATGAAGCGGTACCACCTCTCGCCCGACGACTTTCGCTGACGGCTACTCCACGTGCGCGTGCCCGAGGACGTGCCCGTGCTCGAGCCGCTCGAGCTCGAACGGCGTCGCGCTCGACTCCGGCGAGAACATCTCGCTCGGGCCGGGGGACCAGTCCGCGGCGAGCTTCTTCAAGCTGATGTGGAGGTGGTGGTGATGGAACTTGTACCAGCCGCGCCCGGTGTCGGTGGTCTCGTAGGTGACCATCGACTTTCGATCGCAGGCGAGCTTCGGCAGGGTGCCCGCGTCGCACAGCTTCTGCATCTCGGGGATCACCAGCGGACCGACCTTGCCGTCGACGCCGATGATGCGCGTGCGGTCGCTCAGGAGGAACGCGCCGAGGAACAGCGCGGTCCGCTTCACGTCGAGGATCGTGGGCGCTCCGACGCAGTGATACTGATCGACGCCGCCGCTCGTGTGCGGGCACACCGCGCGCAGGTAGTTGTTGGTGCCCGCGGTCTGGAAGTACGCGATGTCCATGTCGTTGCCGTTGGTGTGCGTGCCCGCCGGGTGCCCCGGCGAGCCGACCGACGTGCCGGGGATCGCTCCGTTCTTCTCGCTCATGTCGCCGAGGCCGATCGGCGCGCCGTTGCCCGGAGTCCACGACTTGCCGTAGCACTCGACGTACGCGGCGGCGTACTTCACGAGGATCATCAGATCGCGCCGGGCGTACGAGCGATACTGGTTCGACAGCGTCTCGCCGTTGAGCGGGTAGTTGTCGTAGCCGATCCCCTTCACCGGCTCGAACGGCACGAGCTCGCCGCAGTAGGTCGGCGTGCCGCTGCAGTCCTTCGGGGGGAGCGCGCAGCCGGGCTTGGCGTCGTCGCCGGTCTCGGGGGTGGTCATGCCGCTGTCGGCCTTCGCCGTGTCCTCGCCCGTCGCAGAGTCCTCGCCCGTCGCAGAGTCCTCGCCCGTCGCGGCTCCGGTGTCCGCCGGCTCCGTGCCGCCGTCGGGATCGCTCGCGGCCGTCCCGGTGTCCGCTTCGGCGACGACCGGCGGATCGCCGGTCGAGGTGTCGGTCGGCGATCCGCACGCCATGACCAACGAAATCGAGGAGAGGAGAAGTGCGCGTTCCAGCATGGCGCGCCGCCCGAGCAAGTTTGGTGCTCGCACCGGCGCCACCTATTGCGCGCCCATTTGCGGGTCGAGAGTGTGACGTCACACCCGTGACTGTCCCGGGACTACCGGTACGACGCGTCGGGCGGTCCGCACGCCGAGGTCGCGATGGCGAGGGCGCCGTCGAGCACCGCGGGATCCGCTTCGTAGCCGGACCAGGTCAGCGTCATCGCGCCGCGTTCGTACCGAAACATAGCGTGCTTATCGAACGCGGTGAGCGCCGCCCGCAGCGGCTCGGCGAGGAGCGCCCGCACCTGCTGCGGATCGCTCGCCTTCACCACGAACGCGCGGTCGAACTCGGGATCGGAGGTCTCGACATCCTGGAAGCCGAGCGCGCGGCCGAGGGCGGAGAAGAGGTGCGCGCGGTAGACCTTCGCCTGCAGCTCGAGGGGGTCGCCGGCCGCGGCGACCAAGCGGGTATACGTGGAGGTCGTGGTGTTTCCGTTCGAGTCCGTCTCCGACTCGGAGTAGGTGTCGATGGTGACGTCGACGTGGTCGACGCGGCCCTTGATCCGCCGCCCCTTGCGCCGATGCCACGGTCCCTCCGGCGGGATGAAGCGGAGCCCCCGCGCCTCGGCGAACGCGCGCCACTCGCCGTCGAGGGCCCGCTGTCGCGCCTTCGCCTGCCGCGCGGCCCACACCATGAGGACCGCGAAGAGCGGGATGACCACCAAGAGGGCCGCGCCCATGGTCGGCGAGCCTAACTCGCATACAATAGAGCGGTCAGCGCATCGTTCGCATGCGTTGCCGGATCCGTCGTGAGCTCCGTTCCGCCCCCTCCCCGCCAGATCGGGCGCTACGCGCTCCACGACGAGGTCGCGTCCGGGGGCATGGCGTCGGTGCACCTCGGGCGTCTGCTCGGGCCGGTCGGGTTCGCGCGCACGGTGGCGATCAAGCGGCTCCACCCCCAGTTCGCCAAGGATCCAGCCTTCGTCGCCATGTTCCTCGACGAGGCGCGCCTCGCGTCGCGCATCCGGCACCCCAACGTCGTCCCCACGCTCGACGTGGTGAACCTCGAGGACGAGCTGTTCCTTGTCATGGAGTACGTGCACGGCGACTCGCTCGCGCGCCTCTCGCGGTTCGCCCACGCGCGCGGCGAGCAGCTCCCGATCGAGGTCGCGGTCGGCGTCATCAGCCACGCGCTCCACGGGCTGCACGCCGCGCACGAAGCCAAGAGCGAGCGCGGCACGCCGCTCGAGATCGTCCACCGCGACGTCTCCCCGCAGAACATTCTCGTGGGCACCGACGGCGTCGGGCGCGTGCTCGACTTCGGCATCGCCAAGGCCACCTCGCGCCTGCAGGTCACCGTCGAGGGACAGCTCAAGGGCAAGCTCGCGTACATGGCGCCCGAGCAGCTCGAGCAGCACGACGTCGACCGCCGGGTCGACGTATGGGCGGCTGCGGTCGTGCTGTGGGAGCTCCTCGTCGGCCGCCGGCTCTTCGTCGGCGATCACCCCGCGCGGCTGATGAAGTCGGTGCTCACCTACGAGATCCCGAAGCCGAGCGAGCTCGAGGCCGACATCCCCCGCGCGCTCGACGACGTGGTGATGCGCGGGCTCTCGCGCGATCCGGACGGTCGCTGGTCGAGCGCGCAGGAGATGGCGATCGCGCTCGAGGCCACCGGCTACGTGGCGACGCAGCACGCGATCGGCAAATGGGTCGAGCGCGTGGCCACCGAGTCGCTCGTCACGCGCGGCGATCGGCTCGCCGAGATCGAGGGCTCCGCGCTCACGGGCCCGGGCTTCTCGCTCGAGTCGATCACCGGCACGCGCGCGCCGGGCTCGGTCTCCAAGCCGACGACGCTCCCCGGAGACGGCACGTTCGCCGCGACCGACCGCGACATCCGCACCACCTACCCGCGTCGCAAGCACTACATCATGGCCGGGGTGATGGGCTTCTTCCTCGTCGCGGGCATCTCGTTCGCGGTCTTCCGCACGCCCGAGCCGCCCGCTCCGGCTGCCGAGCCCGCGCCGACGCCGATGCCGACCCCGAGCGCGAC
>JALHOE010000314.1 GCA_022843175.1 Deltaproteobacteria bacterium | reverse complement strand
GGCGGCGCGGGGGGCGGCGGGGCGGCCGCGACGGGCGGTGGTTCGATCGTCGCGGCGCTCAGCAAGCGGTGCTCGGAGCGCGTGGCGATCGCGACCCCGGCGAGGCCGATGAGAACCCCCGCGGCGATCGCGAGCGGCGCCCACGGAATCCGACGCTGCGGCGCCTCGAGGTCGCTGACCGACAGCTCCTCCTCGACCTCGATCTCCTCGAGATCCGAGGCGTCGAGCGCGACGGGCGCGATCGACGCGGGCGGAGGCGGATCCTCGATCAGCTCGAGGTCGTCGGTCGTGAGCGAACGGTCCGCCCACTGCCCGGTCTTGTCGCCTTCGGCGAGCTCCTCGACTCCAAACTGCGGGAGCGCTTCGGCTTCGGCGAAGCTCGGCAGCGACTGTGGAGGCGGAGGGCGCACGTCAAAACCGTAGCGCCCGGCCAGATCGCGCGAGCGCGACGAGCGCCCATGGCGACACCTTCCACCTCTGGCGGAACGTCAGACGGAGGTGACACTCGGATCGCGCCGCGCCACGTCGACACTACACGCCGACGCTGAAGCCCAGGCTCACCCCGATGAAGCCGATGGGCGACGGGCTGCGGCCCGCGCACGCCGCACCGCAGCTCGGGGAGGGCGAGAGGTAGGGCACGAGGTGCGGCGAGACGTGCAGCAGCAGATCGAGCTCCGACCTCCCGCCGGACCGAAGGCGAATGCCTGCGCCAAGGCGCAAGGGGACGGCGCCGCGGTGCAGCCAGCCGCGCGAGTCGCCCTCGACGAAGAGGATGCGGAAGCCGGTGGACACGTCGAGCAGCGCCGACGTAGCCGCGCTCGAGGTCACGCGCAGGCCGCCGCCGAACATGGTGGTGCGAGCGACGTAGGAGTGGTTGAAGCGCGTGTGCTCGAAGAGCCCGTAGAGCGCGAGCTCGGGCGTGAACCAGTGCACGAGGTTGCCCTCGCCGCCGAGCCCGAGTCCGAGCGTCGTGCGCGCGGTCGTGGGCGTGAGCACCGTGCCCCGCGCGCCGAGCGCCCAGCGGCTCGGCTCGGTGGGCGGGCTCGTGTCGGCCGAGACGTCGGGCGGCACGGCCAGGGGCGCGGTCTTCTGGAGCCACGTCGTGCTCGGCGGCGCAGACGCGCCGGGGCCGATGGGCGTGGACCCGCGCACGTGCACAAGATCGACGCTGGACCAGGGGATGGTGCGGAGCTCGCCGTGGGGGAGGAGGACGACCACGTAGTCGCCCGGGGCGAGCTCTGTCACCACGCCGAAGATCGACGAGCCTCCCTGCAGACGGATCTTGGCCGGACCGGTGGCTTCGGCGCGCGCGACCGCCGGGGCGAGTAGGAGGAGTAGGAGCAGCGCCGCGACGAATCGCACGCGGTCCGCCAAGCAATTCGCGTGCGCCTCGATTCCGCGAAATATTCCGCGATCAACGCGCGCGCTGCCCGGGCGTCGCGTCCCGCGCGCGACATTTTTTCGCGACCTAGTTCGCCGCGCCGCCCGAGATCCATCGCTCGATGGCGGCGATCTCGGCGTCGGGCAGCCGGCCCGTGGGCGGCATGCTCGACCCGTGGGGCTGTTGGGTCCCCTTCAGCTTGTGCACGAGCAGCGAGCGCGCGGGATCGCCGGGCGTCACCAGCGTGAGCTCGGGCCACTGGGTGCTGCGTGCGCCGAGCAGCGCTCCCCGCGCGTCGGTGGCGAGGTCGAGCCCCGCGGTCTTGAGGCCGGGGCCATGACACGAGACGCAACGCGCGCGAACGATCGCCTGGACGCCCGGGTAGCCCTCTCCCGCGGTCCTTGCCCCCACGCCCTGCGCCATCGCGCTCGCACAGACGATGGCCAGCGCGGTCGCGATCATCTCGCCGACGATCAGCCGGCGGAACAGCGGCGCGCGACGCGCGTCGATCGCGTCACCGCGTCGCTCGGCGTAGCGCCAGCGGATGAACGCCACCATCGGCCACATCTCGAACGCGAACGCGAGCCCGATCAACCCCAGCTTGGCGTGGAAGACCGGGTTGCCGAGGTAGTAGCCCGTGCCCTTCTCGAGGCCCCCGAACGCGCGCCACACGCCCGAGCCGATCCACGTGATCGCGACGAGCCCCGAGACGTTGTCGGCGGTGAAGAGCTGACGGCGACGCGCGGGATCGGTGGGATCGCTGAGCGCGTGATACCGCGCGAGGTTCGCCGCCACGCCGATCGCGAGCGACAGGAAATGCACCGCAGCGACGACGACCCGAAGCATGTCCCCGAGCGCGAGGATACCGCGTTGTCGCGACCAGGGGTCGGGGGCGCCGCGTGACGCTGGGCGCCGAACCTCAACCGGCTGGCGCCGCCGGGTCGAACTGCCAGACGACCCGGTCGGTCGCGTCGTGGACCCGCAGGAGCTGGTTCCCGTCGGCGTGGGCGATGAACTCCACGGGGAGACACAACGCCGCCAAGAGCGCCGGTCTGCGGTAGTAGAGCTCGAACATCGGGACCATACGGTAGTTGGTCTTCTGCGCGGACTCTGCGTCGCTCATACGCGCCCAGCGCTCCGGGTCCGGGCCGAGGAACCAACCGGAGTCGATCGCCTTCTCGCTCACCCGCGTTCTCGCCTGCTTCCGGTGCAGGAAGACGCGGCGCTCGTCGAGCGCGTTGCGAAAGACGAGGAGGCCGTCGAACATGTCGAGGTCGGTGGGCAGCACCCCGATCGCTCGATGGAGCGTCGCGCTCAGGACGGCGAGCGCGAGCACGTTGCTCAGATCCGGCTCGGGTCGCGAGCGCGCATCGGGGAGCCGCAGGTCGGGCTCGCAGACGCGGAAGCGCCCCGGTCCCTCGGGGTGAAGGAACACGGGAGTCGGACCGTAGTAGACGACGGCGCCGGTCTTCGGCGGACCGACGCGTGCGTAGGTGTCGAGGAGCGCGTTCGCTGCGTTCGAGAGCTTCTCCGCGCAGCGGACGACGACCGTGTCGGCCCCGATCCGTCGCTCGACCTCGACGCGGGGGACGGCCGTTCGCGCGGGGGCCGCGTCGCCGCCGACGACGAGGGGAGCACGGCACTGGAGGCACTCCATCTGCCGGCCGCGCGCGGCGTCCTGCGCCTGGAACGAGAAGCCGCACTTGCAGACCACGTTGATCATCGCACCGGAAGCCTACGATCCCCGCGCGGGTCGAGCCACGGGGCCAGTCGCCGCGTCCGAAGCGGCGCTCACGCCTTCTTCACGAACCCCGACTTCAGCGCCATGGCCCCGAAGCCGTCGATCTTGCAGTCGATGTTGTGGTCGCCCTCGACCAGACGGATCTTCTTCACCTTGGTGCCGGCCTTGAGCGGCGCGGACGCGCCCTTGAGCTTCAGGTCCTTGATCAAGACGACGCTGTCGCCGTCCTGCAGCGCGTTGCCGTTGGCGTCGCGCACGACCAGGGCGTCGTCGGCGGCGACGGGCGCGGTCGCCGTCCACTCGTGCGCGCACTCCGGGCACACGAGATGATCGCGGTCCTCGTACGTGTACTCGCAGTGGCACTTGGGACACGGGGGGAGGGCGCTCATCGCGCCGCACCATACACCAGCGCCCTGGCGATCGCGGCCGCCACGCTCGCCGCGCGCGTCGTGGCGTCAGCGGTTGACGGCGGCGCGCTCCGGCAAATCCTCGACGTCGCCCTCGGCCGCGGCCTCGAGCGCGACGCGCAGCTCGGGCTCGACCGTCGTCGCGATCGCCGCCCGCACCCGCAGGCGTTCGTTCGCATCCCCGGGAAGGGACGACAGCGCGAGTGCGGCGCCGATGCGTTGCTCCCCGGGGGCGGAGGGATCTTCCACCACCGCGGCGAGCTCCTCGCGGTCGACCGGCGCGCGATAGGTCTCGGTCAACAGTGCGGCGACCTCCTCCTTCCAGCGGGACCTGCTGCGATCCCCGCGCGCGAGGAGCTCGAGCTGCGCGGCGCGACGCTCGCGGAACAGCGCGCGCGCTTCATCGATCCTCGTCTTGAGCGTCTGCGCCTCGCGATGGCTGGTCGTGCGAAGCCGCCGCTCGGAGTCACCAGTGATGAGGATGAGCTTCGCGCCCTCGACGCGGGTCTCGGTGTTGGCGAAGCCGTGGAAGGTCGACTTCAACGTCCCGACCACGCGCACGCCGTCGCGGCCGATGGTGAGCTGTCGCCGCCACAGCTTGGCGCCGGAGATCACCACCGCGGCCCACGTCACGAGGAGCATGACGATGAGCGATGGGCCGTCCATCTTGCCGGTCGCGGCCCCGATGTACGCCACGCAGCTCACGGGGATCGTCGCCATCACCGAGAGAACGAACAACGTCCCGAGCAGGAAGCGGCTCGATGAGTGTTGAACGCTGCCGATGTTCAGCGACAGCACGCGGTCGCGAAGCGAGACCCGAGCCGCTTCGAGCAGCTCCTCGGCCTCCGCGGCGTTACGCACCCGGACCGCGATCGCGCGTCCGTCGCGATGGGCGAACGTGACCTGGTGCACCGCGCCGAGCTTCTCGCGAATGCCCGCTGCGAGGTCCGCGCGGGGGATGGCGAAGCCGGCGATCCGAACGCCCTCCTCGTCGGCGGTCAGCTCCTGGAGGCCGCCGCTGCGGACCACGCCCAGCGCATCCCCGCGCCGCGTGATGGCGACGACCCACGAGACGATCAGACCCAGCAGCGAATAAAGGAAGGACGCGGCGTACGTAGCAAACTCGAAGCGGAGGAACGCGAGGATGATCGTGCCGAACACCATCCACACGCCGCAGAGGTACGCGATCGTTCCGGCGACTCGACCGCCCCGGAGACGGAACCTGGCGGTGGGTGCCTCGATCTTCAACGGAGGTGCCGCTCCTTCGCCGCCACCGAGCAGAGGGGATTCCCGGGCCACCGTCCACTGGAATCCGCGCGCACGCATCGAGCATGCAGCGGCGGACTCGCCAGGGCCGACGCCCGGTAGGGATAACGATCCACGCGAGCACGACACCATGTGTCGCGAAGGCTTGATCCGAAGCATCGTCCGTCTCGTCGGCGGGCGCGCCGTCGCGGCCCATGCGTACACTGTCCGAACATGGTCATTACCCCTTGTGGATCCGCTCACGTCCCGCCCCTGCGGGCTTCTCGAGCGCTGCCCCTCGCAGCGCTCGCAGCGCTCGCAGCGCTGGCGATCGGCTGCGAGGAGGCGTCGCCGGTGCAGCCGTCCGGCGCACAGACGGACGCCACGTCCGAGACCGCCAGCGCCGACGCGGGGACCGATACCCCGCCGAGCGACGGTCGCAGCTTCGACGCCAACGAACTGACCGCGTTCACCTACAGCTGGTATGGAACGGGCGTGAGCGGCGCCTTCGAGCTGAACGCCGACTGCGGCATCACCACGAAGGGACGGCTCTATTACACGGGCCCCCTGGTCGAGGGCGCCGGTGTCGTCCCTCCCGTCGAGTGCGATTCGTTCAAGCAGCTGTGCGTATCAGCCGCGGTCACCGACGCGCTCAAGACGGTCGACGCCGCCGGGTGCGCCAGCGACGACTACCCCAACGTCACCATCACGCTGAGCGACGGCAGCAAGATCATGCAGCCCGGCACCGGGTGCTCCGAGAAAGAGCCCTACACGACACTGCGCCCGCGCGTCGAAGCGCTTCGCAAGTACGCCGACGCGGGGGTCGGCGGTTGAGCGCTGCAACGGAGTAGACGCCTGTCACTCCGCCGCGTCCGCGACCGTCTGCGGGGCGCTGCCGTTGGAGGTCGCTA
Source organism: Deltaproteobacteria bacterium (assembly GCA_022843175.1). Classification (GTDB taxonomy): domain Bacteria; phylum Myxococcota_A; class Polyangia; order Polyangiales; family JADJMO01; genus JALHOE01. The sequence goes on along the minus strand of JALHOE010000314.1, from coordinate 2,829 downwards.
CTTCGTCATCACGGGAGGGCAGGAGCAGTCACTTGGTACCTGCAATGCCATGTACTGGCGCGGTGTTCCCGCGTCGTCCACGCTCTGCACGCAGACCTTGCAGGGGGACGACATCGCGCAGATCGACTGCGCCATGGCTTCGGTCGCGATGTCGAACGTCGCAATGCCCGAGCAGGCGTCTGCCCCATCGGAATCCGGCGACGTGCTCGAGTCGGACGCGATCGACGTGTCGGCACCGGAGTCGAAGTCGGAGGAGCTCATGCGCGCGTAGCTCATGAGGCGCCGCGCTTCCGCCTCGACGGTTCGGTAGGGCTCGACGCCGCTACAACCCGAGGTCGATTGCGCGAAGGTTTTTCCGTCGGTCATGCGGAGCGCGAAGCTCGCGTAGTCGTCGGTGATGGCTGGGCACGTCGGGGCGCTGGAGAACGCCGCGCGAATCTTCGGCGCGACCAGCAGTGTCACGAAGGAGTGGCAGTCCGCCGACTCGACGGTCCCCGAGCCGCGCTTTCCCCCTGTCGTGCCGTATTGCGACGCCGAGATGCCGCAGTCCTTGTCGAACGTGACCGACTCGGTGAACCCGGTCGTCATCCAACGCCAGTCGAAGCGTTGGAAGTCGCGCTCTCCATAGCTGCCGACGTCCAAACCATCGTCGTAGCCGGTCAGCGCGGAGCACGCGCCGACCCCGAGCACGGCCGCGACCGGTGCGACGAGCACCAACCAACGTCCCTCGACGGGGCTCATAGGGTCTCCAGATAGGTGACCAGATCCTTCAGCTGGCTCGCGGCGAGGTGAGAGGTCTTTCCGTGCAGGTCGGCGCCGCCACACGTTCCGAAGCGGTCGAGCAGTGTCGGCGCGCACCCGTTGTGAAGGAAGGGCGCACGGAAGGCGACGCCGATCAGCGAGGGCACCTGGAGGACGAGCCCGGTCCCGACGTTGGCCATCGCGCCGTTGGTGAAGCGCGGTCCGGAATGGCAGGAGGCGCATCCGACCGACTCGTCCGTGAAGATCGCTTTGCCCCGTGCGACCGCCGCAGCGTCGACCGGCGGTGCGTGGGGGTGCTCGGGAAGGCGGTCGAGCCATGCGCCGAGCGCTTTGGTCGCGTCCGTTCGAAGGAGCGGTCCGCTCATTCGGCCTGTCCACACCTCCGCCGCGAGCTGGTCGATGCTCTTCATCGTGCCGTCCCAGTGAAAGGGGGCGGTCGCGAGGAGCCCTCCACGCAGGCTCTGGGTCCTGCGTGGGCCGAGGCCGGCGAAGTCCCACACCCGGCCGTCCTCCGACCCCTCGGGGTGACACGACGCGCAGGCGATGCCGACGCTGGAGTTCGCGTGAAATATCTCGTGCCCGGTATCCGCGCGGCTGATCGTAGAGAGCTCGATTCGTTTGGCCCCGCTCGGCTTCCAGAGCTCGATGAAGGCGGGCTCGCGCGACTGAATGGCGAGGTACTCGTCGTCGAGCGCAGCTACCGCGATCACCTCGCCAGCGACGACGATGCCAAGCCCCATCGAGCACTCGCTCGGATGCTCGAGGAGCAGCACCTGCGGGAGTCCGTTCTTCGCATTGCCCGGGGCTGCGATCGCCAGGCTCCCGGAGGGAGTCGAGGCGATGTCGACCGGCAACACCGCCGACGCAACGAGCCCCGTTTGGGCCGCGCCCTCCGCGAGCGTGGTGATGGCGGCTACAACGGGACCCGCACACGGGGACGTGCCTCCGCCGTACCCGCCCCTGGCCGGTGAGATCGGGCCCGAGCGCGTCGCCTGGTGGAGGAGCGCAACGCCGCCCTTCGTCGCGATCGCCCGATAGGCGGCAGTTGGATCGCCCGAGAGCTTCGGTCGAATGCGCTCGACGGCGGAGCCATCGGCGGAGACCTCGAGGAGTCGCGCGGAGCGGAACTGCGAGACGAAGATCTTGCCGTCGCGAACCAGCACATCGCGAAGATCGCTGGCCGGCCGCAACGTGCGCGTGGCTGCGCCTCCGGCCGCAGGCAGGGTGACCAGCTCTCCACCCGCGCACGCTATGTGGAGCGCATCGGCGGCCTTGTCGTAGGCAATGCCGCGTGGCGCTGGACACACCGCGCGTCGTGAGAGGAGCTTGTGCGTCGCGAGGTCGATCGATGCGATCGCTCCCGCGCCACGGAGAACGACGTGCGCCCGTTTGGCTCCGTCCTCGGTGACGCGTCCCGGCTCATCGCGCTCGGCGAGATCGAGCTGCGCGACCTTCGCACCGGCGACGGGGTCGACGAAATACACCGCATCGCGGTCGGGATCGGCGGCGACGAGCGTTCCATCGGCCGCGACGAGGAGCGTTCCCCCCGAGATCGGCGGCGGCGCTTTCGCTGCGCTCACGATCGGACCGAACACCGGCGGCGGCCCGCGGTCCGGCTCACTGGGGAAGAAGCAGTCGGTGGTGTGCCCGGCGTCGAACGAGCCCTGCCCTCCGCTATCCGGGACGCCGTCGCCGTCGCCGGTGGCGGTGGCGGTGTCGTCGCAGGCGCAGAGGAGGGCAATCGAGACGAGCGGCAGCCAGAGCGACTTCATCGGCCGTAAGCCAAGCAACGATCGTTCCAACACGGAAAACCGCAAAAAGCTCGCGTGGACATCCGGCGCGGCACAGACTGGCGTTGGTCTGGAGGGCGTTGATGCGGCCGCACCTACCGAAGCGCCGCGGCGATCGCTGCCAGTCCCGCGTCGCCGTGCGCGACGAGCGGCACCATGATGCACGTCGGCGAGAGCCCCCGAACGGCGTGCACCACCGACGCCTGCGTCGCCGCGTAGGCGCGCGCGTAGCGTACGAGCGAGCCGTCCGGCTCCGGCAGCGAGCCCGCGTCGACGC
>JALHOE010000313.1 GCA_022843175.1 Deltaproteobacteria bacterium | reverse complement strand
CGTCGCCGCCCATCCCTCGAGCGAGGTGGCGCGCGCGACGGCGCGGGCCCTCGGCGAGCTCGGCGCGTCGTGGGCGTGGCGAACTGGCAAGGTGCCCGCGCCCGGCGAGGAGCACGACGTTCGCGCCGCGTCCGCGCGCGCGCTGATCGAGCTGTTCGTCGGCTACGACGGCGAGGTGCGGCAGGCCGCGTCCAACGCGCTCATGGTCGTCGACGAGCCGTCGACGCCGGCCCTCCTCGCGGCTGCGAAGGTCTCGGCCTCGTCCGACACCATCGCCGCGCTCGACGCGCTCTCCCTCCGCTTCGCGCGCAACCCCGCGCGGTGAATCGCGCCGCGCGAAACCCAGAAGGCCCCGCCGTTCCGGTGGACCTTCCGCCCGAAGTCATGGGGCGGCTCCTGACCGCTCACCGGCATTCGGGTAAGCACGGCCACGATCGAGCCCGTGCCCGTGCCCGTGCCCGTGCCCGCTCACGACCACGATCACGGCCGGTACTAGCCGCGCAGCGTCGTCGGCTCGATGCGGTCGAGGCGCTCGCCGTCGGTGGTGATGAGGACGATCGCGCACTCGAACTGGTTGGCCTGGCGCTGGAAGTGGTCGCGGAGCGCTGCGTCCTGGTTGCGCCAGGCCGTGGTCTGGGCCTGGTCGAGCGCGATCTCGGTCTCGTTGCGGCGCGTCTCCACGACGGCGCCGGAGGTGGCGTCGTGGATCTCGACGTCGGTCGTGTTGGCGAAGGCCAGGCGCTTGGCCCACAGGCGCGCCTCTTCGAGCGTGGAGTACGCGCCGAGGTCCACGTCGCTGTCGACCGGTCGTACGACGAACTTGGGCATCGCTCAGGTCCCCGGGAACTTGGTGATCGCTTCCCAGTTGTCCTTGATCTCTTGCGCGCTCCACACGCCGGCGTCGTCGTCCTTGAACTTCCCCGGCGACTCCATGACCTTGTACGCGTACATCCGCGCGCCGGCGACCGCGAGCACGGTGCCGGTGACCTCCCCGCACAGGTCCGAGGCGAGGAACAGCGCGGCCGGCGCGATGTGATCGGGCGACATGTTGTCGACCGACTGCATCATCGGCAGGTCCTCGGTCATGCGCGTCTTGGCGATGGGCGCGAGGCAGTTGACCGAGATGCGGTGCTTCTGCAGCTCGATCGCGGCGGTGCGGGTGAGGCCGTAGATGCCGGCCTTGGCGGCGGCGTAGTTGGCCTGACCGAAGTTGCCGAGGAGGCCGGACACGCTGGTGGTGTTGACGATGCGGCCGCCCGAGCCCTGCGCCACGAGCTGCCGCGCGAAGAGCTGCGTGCAGAGGAAGGTGCCCTTGAGGTGGACCGCGATCACCGCGTCGAACATCGCCTCGTCCATCTTGAGGAGCGACTTGTCGCGGAGGATGCCGGCGTTGTTCACCAGCACGTCGACGCGGCCGAACGCGTCGAGCGCCGCCTTGAGCAGCGACTCGGCGCCGCTCGCGGTGGCGATGCTCTCGTGGTGCGCGACGGCCTCGCCGCCGGCCTTCTTGATCTCGTCGACGACCTGCTCGGCCATCGAGCTCGAGGCGCCCTCGCCGGCGCGGGTGCCGCCGACGTCGTTGACCACGAGCTTGGCGCCCTCGCGGGCGAAGAGCAGGGCCTCGGCGCGGCCGATGCCGCCGCCCGCGCCGGTGATGATCGCGATCTTGCCGTCGAGGAGACCTGCCATGGCCGCCTCCTAGCACGGCTCGCCCGGCGCAGTTTGGCCGCGCCCGCGACGCGGCTGCCCGTGCGTGGAGGTGCGTCCGGGCTGTCGGTTGCGCGCGGCCGTGGTTTTGCTTTTCTTGCGCTTCGCCATGAATGCACGCTTCCTCATCCCGCTCGTCGTCGCCGGCCTCTCGCTCGTCCCCTACGACGCGGAGGCGTGCGGCGGCTGCATCTACGGCCCCAGCGTCGCCGACGCCGGCCCATCGCAGAACCCGAGCGTCGTCACCGACCACCGCATGGTCCTCTCGATCGATCCCGAGGCGACGACGCTGTGGGATCAGATCGAGTACGCGGGCGACCCCAACGAGTTCGCCTGGGTGCTGCCGATCCGCGGCGCCGTCGTCGTGGGCCTCGGGAGCGACGCGTTCATCGACGCGCTCGACAAGCGCACGGCGCCGACGATCGTGCCGCCCACGGTTCGCTGCAAGCAGCCGCCGCCGCAGAACTTCGGCGGGGGCGGGGGCGGGGGCAGCAGCAGCATGGGCTGCGGGTGCGGCAGTGCCGACGACATGGAGAGCGCGGCGGCCACGACCGGAGGTTGGTCCGACACGGGGATCGTGGACGCCTCGCCGCCGGACGAGGGGGTCGTCATCACCGAGCGCAAGGCGGTCGGCCCCTACGAGACGGTGCAGATCCACGGCGACGACAGCGAGTCGATCCTCGGCTGGCTCCGCCGCAACAAGTACGTCATCCCGGCGACGATCGAGCCCGTCCTCAACAAGTACATCGCCGAGAAGTTCGACTTCCTCGCCGTGCGCCTGCAGCCCGGCGCCGGAGTCCACGCGATGAAGCCGATCCGCGTGAGCTGGCGTGGGGCGACGCCGATGCTGCCGCTGCGGATGGTCGCCGCGGGCGTCGGCGAGTCGGTCGGCATCAAGCTGTTCGTCGTCGGCGACGGCCGATGGAAGACGAAGAACTTCGCGAGCTACACGATCGACGACAACGATCTCGTCTGGGACTTCGTCGCGCAGCGGAGCAATTACACGAAGCTCCGGTCGGACAGGGCCGGGCTCCAGGACATGCACGCGTTCGCGCTCGAGACGAGCGACGACTACGCCAACTACCTGTTCCCCGGCCGCGATCCCGGGGAGCCCGACGCGGGGCTGAACATGAGCGACGGCGCGAAGGAGGCGTCGGACGACGCGTCGGACGCGGTGAGCGACGACGCGGCGCCCGCCGCCGACGCGCCCGCCCCCTACGACGCCGGCGACAAGCCGCCGGTCTCCGACACCGCCGACGACGTCACCGTCGCGTTCGGCAAGAAGTCGGTCCGCCGGATCACGCGCCTCCGCGCCGATCTCCCGGCGCGCCACCTCAACATCGATCTCGAGCTCGAGGCCGACGAGGACCAGGGCAGGGTGTCGACGGTCCGCCGCGTCGGCAAGCAGACCGGCGCCGAGACCCAGTGTCCGTTCGGGGTCGAGAGCGTCAGCGTCTCCTCCACGGCGAGCCCGCTCACGACCGACAAAGCCGGCTCGGCCGCGTGCGCGGTCTCCGCGCGGCGGTCTCCTCTGCAGCTCCCGGCGCTGGCGATCTTTGGCCTTTTCGGCCTCGGCGTGGCCCGCGTGATCCGCCGCCGCCGCTGATCGGGTAGGGTCGGCGCCGCCATGGACGTCGAAGCCCAATCGCAGCCCAAGAAGTCCCCCGAGAGCAACGTCACGATCGTCGAGCGCCCGTTCGGCGTCGACACCGAGCGCTTCCTCGACGTGGCGCGTCGCGTCTACCGCGACGACCCGTCGTGGGTCGCGCCGCTCGACATGGACATGGGCGATCGCATGAACCCGAAGAAGAACCCCTTCTTCGAGCACGCGCGCGGCACCACCTTCATCGCCGTGCGCAACGGCGTCGACGTCGGTCGCTGCACCGCGCAGATCGATCAGCTGCACATCGACCGCTACAAGGACGACACCGGCTTCTTCGGCTTCCTCGACACCGTCGACGACGCGGCGGTGGCGAAGGCGCTGCTCGACGCGGCGGCCGACTGGCTCCGCAAGCAGGGCATGAAGAAGATGCGCGGCCCGCTGTCCCTCTCGATCAACGAGGAGATGGGCTGCCTCATCGAGGGCTTCGACACGCCGCCGGCGATCCTCATGCCCCATCACCGCAGCTACCAGGGCGGGCTGATCGAGGCCGCGGGGCTCGCCAAGGAGAAGGACGTCTTCGCCTGGAAATACGAGGTCGGCGAGCCGCCGACCCGCGCGCGCAAGGCGCACGACGAGGTGCTCAAGCTCCCCGAGGTGCGGATCCGCTCCATGGACCGCTCCAACATGGAGGCCGAGACCCGGATGGTCATGGAGATCTTCAACGAGGCATGGTCGGACAACTGGGGCTTCGTCCCGATGACCGACACCGAGCTGAAGAAGATGGCCGCAGACCTCAAGCTGATCCTCGTGCCCGATCTCGCGCTCGTCGCCGAGGTGAACGGCGAGCCGGCCGCGATCAGCATCGCGCTCCCCAACATCAACGAGATGATCGGCGACCTCGACGGCAAGCTGTTCCCGCTCGGCCTCCCCAAGCTCCTCTGGCGCCTGAAGGTGAAGGGGCCCACGTCGGCGCGTCTCATCCTCCTCGGCATCAAGAAGAAGTTCCGCATCCAGAAGAAGTACGGCGGCCTCTCCACCGCGCTCTACGTCGAGATGAACGATCGCGGCAAGCGCATCGGCATGAAGTGGGGCGAGCTATCGTGGACGCTCGAGGACAACGCGCCGGTCAACGTCGGGATCAAGATGATGGGCGGCAAGGTCTACAAGAAGTACCGGGTCTACTCGAAGCAGCTGTGACCGCGCCGCAGCCGTCGTCCGGTCGTTTGACGAGCGGGCCCCCGCCCGAGGGGGCGCTCGACGACTTCTCGCTGCCGATGATCTTCACCCACGCGCTCGAGCACCGGCTGAGCGGGTCGCTGGTGCTCAAGGGCCCGTACGGCGACGACGTCGTCGTCTTCGCGGGCGGCTCGCCGTCGCGGATCCGCACCGCTCGCATGATCGCGCCGCTCGGCGAGATGCTGGTGCGCCTCGGCGTCATCGCCGACGTCGACCTCCAGTCCGCGCTCTTTCGTGCGCAGAACGCGCGCGAACGGCTCGGCAAGCAGCTGGTGTCCGAGAGCCTCGTCGATCGCCGTACGCTGCTCCGCGCGCTCCGCGAGCAACTCTTGTTGCGCGTGCGGAGCCTCGCGTCGCTGCCGCCGGAGACGCAATACGAGTTTCACGCCAACACGGACCTGCTCGAGGAGGGGGCGCCTACCAACCAGGTCAACTGCGATCCGCTGGCGTCATTGCTCGCGTTCGTGCGCGCCTGGCCGGAGTATCGTCGCATCGACGACGCGCTCGCGCCGTTCGAGACCGCGCCGGTCCGCCTCCACCGCGAGGCCGTGCTCGACCGCTTCGACCTCGACGACACCGAGCGGACGCTGATCGCGCGCATCGCGAATGGCGCGGTCGCGACCCACGCCGAGATCTACAAGTGGGGCATGGCGCCGGAGCGCGCGATCCGCGCGCTGCTCTACGTGCTGCACATCACCCATCACCTCGACGACGGCACCTCGATCCCGCCGCTCGACGCGGAGGCCCCGGCCAACCCGGTGGCGAGCCTGCGCGATTCGGCGCTCAACACCGGCGTCGATCCCCTGCGCACGAGCGCCACCATTCGTGCGCTCGGGGCCTCCGACGATCACCGCGAGGCGACGGCGCTGTGGCGCGCCGGCAACCTCGAGGCGGCGCAGGTGCTCGCCGAGCGCGCCGTTTTGCGCGATGCGCAGCCGGACTACAAAGCGCTCCTCGGCATGATCGTCGCGCAGCAGGGCGGGCGGCCGAACTTTCGACGGGGCCTCGCGCTGCTCGACGAGGCGATCGCGGCGACGCCGCACAACGACAGAGCGCTGGTGTATCGCGCCACGGTGCTCAGAGACGCGGGCCGCATCGACGCGGCGATCCGCGATTGGCGCGCGGCGCTCGCGATCAACCCGAAGAACCCCGACGCCAGGGTGGCGCTGAAGCGGGCAGAGGTCTCCGGGGACTCCGGCCTGCCGCGCCGGGGCGGGCACGCGGGTTGGTGGTTGCTCGCGGCGATCGTCTCGGCCACGGCGATCCTCGTCGCAGTGCTGCTCCGACGCTGAGGGTCAGCGAGCCGGCCCCATGAGCCCGGGCAGGGCGAGATCGCACGCCGTACAGCGGGTCTCGCGGCGGAGCGTCTCCCAGTTGCGGCGCTCGATGAGCGTCGCCGCGCACCCCGGGCATCTCGTGTTGGAGAGCTCGGGGAAGGCGTCGCCGATGTTGCCGACGTAGACGTATCGCAGGCCGCGCGCGTAGGCGGCGCCCGCGGCCATGGCGAGGAAGGTGGGCGCGGTCGCGCTCTCGCCCCGGAGTTTGTAGCGCGGCACGAAGCCGTCGATGTGCCACGGCATGCTCGGGTCGATGTCCGCGATCTGCGCGGCGAGACCGGCGAGCCCGCGCGGATCGTCGTTGAAGCCGGGGACCACCAACGTCACCAACTCGACCCAGTAGCCGAGGCGCTTGGCCTCGACGATCGAGGCGAACACCGGCTCGACCCGGCCGCCGAGCGACTTGTAGTGCTCTTGTGTCCACCCCTTCACGTCGACGCGGAAGACGTCGGTCACCGGGCGCATGTACGCGAGCGCCTCGCTGGTGGAGTGACCGTCGGTGATCAGCGCGGTGACGAGGCCGCGCGACCTCGCCAGCGCGAACACCGCGTGCGCCCACTCGGCGGTGATCATCGGCTCGTTGTACGCGCTGCAGAGGACCTCGCAGCCGGCAGCGATCGCTTCGTCGACCAGCGCCTCGGGCGTGATGTCGATCGGCGCCTGCTCGCCGACGTCCTCGCGGAGCGCCTGCGAAACGCGCCAGTTGTGGCAGTAGGGGCAGCGGAGATCGCACCCGAACATCCCGAAGGTGAGGGCCTTCGCGCCGGGGCGCACGTGATAGATGGTGTTGCTCTCGACCGCGCGCACGTACTTCCGCGCGACGTAGCCGTACGGCACCTGCAGCGTACCGGCGCGGTGGGTGCGCACGCCGCACGCGCCGGTGCGGCCGTCGTCCATCACGCAGCGGTGCGCGCAGGCGGTGCAGCGAAGCGCTCCGTGCGCGGTCGCCTCGAACAACACTCCGGCGCGGGTGCGCGAAGCGAGCGTGTCGGCGAGCGGCAGGCGCATGGCGCGCGGATGGTAGCGTCAGGTCGTCGAGAACGTGATCGCGAAGGCGTGGGCGCCGTTCTTCAGTCGGGGGGCGGAGATCGCGTCCATCACGCGGGTCACCTCGGACATGGGCATTCCGGCGGGCACGGCGAGGACCGCCGCGGTCGGGACCGTCTGGCCCTTGGCGACCATCGCACGGCTGAGCGCGTCGGCCACGCCCGCGAGCGGGACCTCCCCGAGCTCCTCGGTCTTCTGGCCCTTCTGCCACTGCAGCGCGATGCGGCCGCCGTCGTGCACGCGCACGCGGACCGCCGGGGGATCGTCCTTCAGCGGCGCCGTGCCCTTCTCCGACGGCAGCGTCGCCGACGCGGGGATGCGCGCCATGCTGGTCCACACCGCGGTGACGAGGAGGAACGCCACGGTGACCATCAACAGATCGATGAATGGGACCATGTTCACTTCTTGGTCGACGGTGCGCCGCCCGCCCTTGCTCGCGCTCGTGGAAATACCGGCCATGCTCGTCTGAGTGCGGCGCCTCCCGAAAGTTCCCGTGCTAGACGCGCGCACCATGAAGGTCCTCGTCACGGGCGGCTCGGGCTTCCTCGGATCGCACATCGCGGAGCAGCTCGCGGCGCGCGGTCACTCGGTGCGCGCGCTCGTTCGCAAGAGCTCCAACACCAAGTTCCTCTCCACGCTCTCCGGCGTCGAGCTCGCCTACGGCGCCGTCGAGGACAAGGACGCCGTCGCCCACGCCGCTGTCGGCGTCGACGCGATCATCCACAGCGCTGGCGTGGTCAAGGCGCGCACCCCCGCCGACTTCGCCGCGACCAACGTCGACGGCACGCGCAACCTGCTCGAGGTCGCGCTCGACCACCGCGCGAAGATCAAGCGCTTCGTGTTCGTGTCCTCCCTCGCGGCGCACGGCCCGTCGTCCGACGGCAGCCCCATCCCGCACGACCGCGAGCCCTCGCCGGTCACCCACTACGGCCGCTCCAAGCTCGCCGCCGAGCGTCTCGTCACCGCCGCCAGGGACGACCTGCTCGTCACCACCATCCGCCCGCCCACCATCTATGGCCCGCGCGACACCGAGATGTTCGCGTTCTTCGAGGCCATGTCGATGGGCATCCTGCCGGTGATGGGCAGCGGCACCCAGAAGCTCTCGATCGTCCACGGCGAGGACGCCGCGCGCGCGACGATCCTCGCGACGGAGAAGGATCACGAGAGCGGGCGCGCCTACTACATCGAGGATGGTGCGGCGCGCACCCTGTCCGAGATGGCCGAGCTCTTTCGCGGCGCCACGGGCAAGAAGCCGTGGCGGCTCCCGGTGCCGATCCCGCTGCTCCACGTCGCCGCGCTCGGCAACGAGCTGTGGGGCAAGCTCCGCAGCGAGGCGCGCATGTTCACCCGCGACAAGATCCACGAGCTCGTCGCGCCGCACTGGGTCTGCTCGTCCGAGCCGATCCGCGGCGAGCTCGGTTGGTCGCCCGAGCACTCATGGGCCGAGGGCGCGAAGTTGACCGCCGAGTGGTACCGCCGCGAGGGCTGGCTCAAGCGCTAGCGCCGCTCACTGGTACGGATCGTCGTCGTCGGGCAGCGGCGGCGGGGGCGGGGGCGGGGCCGCCGACTCCGAGGGCGAGGGCTCGGGCTTCGCGGTCGCGCTCGCGGTCGCCGTGGGGGGCGGGGTCGGCAGCGGCGGCGGCTTCTGCCACGC
>JALHOE010000312.1 GCA_022843175.1 Deltaproteobacteria bacterium | reverse complement strand
GTCGCCGCCGAGACGCCCGCGATCGACAAGGCCAACGCGTTCGGCAGCGGCAAGGCGACCGACAAGACGATCAAGGGGAAGGTCTACCAGCTCGCTCCCGGCACCAAGGAGCTGCCGACGATCGGCGCCGCGATGGCGCCCTTCGCGGTGCTCTACACCGAGAAGTGGGACGTCTCGCCGCGCAGCCTCACCGAGGGCTTCCCCGGCGTGAAGCCCGAGCTCAAGGAGCTCTACGCCATCCGCTGGGAGGGCAAGGTCACGGCGAAGACCGCGGGCGTGCACGTCTTCAAGATCAAGTCGAAGGACGGCGCGCGGCTCAGCATCGACGGCCAGATGATCGTCAACAACGACGGCGTCCACGCCCCGACCGAGGCGACCGGGCAGTCGCTGCTCAACGCGGGCGAGCACACGGTGGTCATCGACTACTTCCAGGGCGGCACGACGTCCGACGTCGCGCTGCAGATCTGGGTCACGGTGCCCAAGGGCACGCCGAAGATCCTGAGCACGACGTTCTGATGCGGCGGGCCGTCGTCCTCCTGCTGGTCGCGTGCGGCGGTGTCACGGCGCCGCCGCCGCCGCCGCCGAAGGCGAAGCCCGTCGCCGCGACCTCGTCCTCCGTCAGCGACGCGCCGCTGCCAGCCTACCTGCTCCATTTCCCCGGCCTCTACGTCCGCAAGGGCTCCGAGATCGTCGACGCGCCGCCGGCCGACGTCGCGGTCGCCAAGACCTACGCGCGGGCGAAGGACAAGGGACCGCTCGTCGACGGCCACCGCCTCACGCTGCTCGCCGAGAAGAGCCGCTACCGCGTCGGCGAGGAGATCCGCGTCATCCACGTCCACGAGATCGCGGTCGACGGCGAGCAGATCTACCCGATGGGCCCGAAGCCGATCCGCGGCGAGCTCGTGAACGGCAAGCTCGTCACGCCCGCGGTGCTGATCGACGTCGACCCGTTCCAGCCCAGCGTCTACGACGGGCCGGTGATCCCGAGCCCCGCTGTCGACTACAACTGGGAGATCACGAGCTACCGTTTCAGCGCCCCCGGCGTGCGGACGATCCAATGGAAGCTCGGCAAGTTCGAGTCGAACGTGTTGACGATCGACGTCGCGCCGTAGTCCTCGCGGCGTGCGTCCTCGTCCTCGGCTGCGGCTATCGGCCGCTGCGGAGCGGGCTGCGCGGATCGCCGAGGATCCGCGTGGTGTCGGCGAGCGCGATCGTCGCGGGCAACGCGCACGGGTCGCTCGCCGAGGAGCTCGCGACCGGCGCGCGCGGCGAGCTCGCGAAGTACGGCGCGCTCGCGGGCGACGACGCCACCGATCGCTTGAAGCTCGAGGTGGTGCGGCTCGACGAGCAGAGCGAGGGCGTCGAGATCGTCGAGGGCAAGCCGCGCGCGCGCGGCGTACGTGTTCGGCTCACGGCGCGCGGCGTGATCGAGGGCGCGAGCGGCGCCTGGGAGACGTCGGACCTCGAGGCCACCGAGCTGGTCGCGACGTCGACGGACGCGCTGGGTTGGGACGCAGCGCGAGGGGCAGCTGCTCGAGGGTTGGCGCGTCGTGCGGGGGCTCTGGTAGCCCGCGAGGTGCTGGGGATTCCCTGACGGAATCCTCGCAGATCACCAGGAAATCGGCTTCGGACCGGGCAGCAGCAACATGAGGGGGGTGTGAGTACCACACCGGATCTAACAAGTCGCGAGGAGAGTGTCCGGGATGCGCGCTTTCCGTCGGCGATGGCCGACACAGCTCGACACGCTGCGTTATCGGGATGTTCAGCGCGCGACGCGCGAGAGCTCGCCACCGAAGCGGATGCGCCACGCGGTGGCCTCGCCCCTCGGGATGACGGCGCGCCCGTAGCCGAGCACGTCGGTCTTCACCTCTTTGAGCTCGTGCCACTCGCCGCTCGGGAACAGGCCCTCGATCGTGAAGCCGGCGCCGGTGTCCGCGCGCGCGAGGCCCCACACCTCGACCCGGTCGCCCATCTTCACGACGTCGATCGCGATGCGGTAGGCGGCGTAGGCCGGCTTCTCGCCGCCGGGGCCGGTGGCCCAGAAGTCCTTGCCGCCCTCCTTGTCGGCGATGTCCGCCCACGGGATCGTGCGGTCGCCGACCTCGATGTGCCGACCGAGCTTCACCACCTTGAAGTCCCCGGTGACCGTCTCGCCGCTCTTCAGCTTCACGAAGCCGTTCGCGTAGATGAGGCCGCAGTCCCAGGTGCCGCGCCCCTCGTCGACGAGCTCGTACTGGCTCAGCGACTTCACGCGGGGGTTGCGCGCGAGGAGCCGCTCGCCCTTGTTCATGTAGACCGCTTGCTGGTTCGGCGTGACCGCGAGCGACGAAGCCGCGCCGAGCTTGCCTGCGTCCGCGCCGCGCGCAGTGAGGAACGCCGACTCGGTCATGTAGAGGCCGCGGTTCTTCGGCAGGCGCTTCTCGCGCGCGGCCTCGTCGACGAGCTTCTGCAGGAAGTAGACGGTCTTCTTCTGGTTGCCGGGCGTCGCGGCGTAGGGATGGAACGCGATCCCGTGCGCCTCCACGCGGCGCTTCTTCTCCGGGCAGAAGCCCTTGATCAGCTCGGCGTCCTTCTCGAGGTCGAGGCACAGCGCCTGGTTGAACACCTTCCAGCGATCGGCGCCGGGCTCGAGCGAGTGCTGGTTGTTGGCCTGGTCGCTGAAGAACACGCGCGCTTTGACGCCCGCCGTCTTGCGCAGCGCCTTGCGCGCGTGGAACCACAGCTTGCGGTAGCGGTGAGCGAGCTTCAGCGAGCTCTCGTCCTTGAGGAACGCGCCGATGTTCGGCTCGTTGACGAACGACCAGCCCCAGATCCGATAGCCCTTGTCCTTGACGTGGCGGCCGACGGCGGTGACCCACGCCGCGTACTCCCGGTACTGCGGCTTCCACGCGCATGACCAGCCGCCCTGCTTGACGCAGTACTCCGGCTCCTCGCTCGCCCAGTAGGGCATCGGGCCCGCGGGGATGGTCACGAAGACCTTGAGGCCGCGCGCACGCGCGCCCTCGACCTGGGTGTCGAAGTCGGCCCAGTTGTACGCGTCGGGCTTGCTCGACACGAAGCCCTCGGGCTTGGTCGTCGCGGTGGCGTCGCCGGGGACCTTGTTCTTCCACCACAGCATCACGCGGATCGCGTCGGCTCCGATCGCCTTCGCGCGATCGAGCCGATCGTCGGACGCGGGCCCGGAGAAGTGGGGATCGTCCTCGATGATCGAGATCGGTCCGTGCTTGCGCTTCTTGCTCGTCGAGCCGGTCGAGGTCGAGCCCGGCGTCGTCGCGCCGTCCTCCGGCTCGAGCACGCCCTCGAGATCCTCGGGCGGCGCCTCCTCGCCGGGGCCCGGTCCGCCCTCGGGATCGGGGGAGGCCTCCTCGGTGGGGAAGATGGGCGTTGCGCCCGGCTCCTCGACGTCGTCGAGGTCGTCGAGGCTGTCGAGCTCCTCGGTCTCGGCCCCCTCGGCGGCCGCTTCCTCGTCGTCGTTCTCGAAGTCGTCCTTCCAGTCTCGATCGAAGTCCTCGTCCTGCGAGCCCTCGGCGACCGCACAACCGCTTATTGAAGTGGAGCTCGCGAGCACAACCGACGCGACGAGCAGAAGCAGCTTGCGCATGGGCGGCTGTTCAGCACCGAGCGTACCAACGCGATCGGTCGGCATTTCTGCCTACAGCTGCGCCTCGTTTTCTGCCCGTCGTCACACACAGATGACCCCACCTTGCGCCCGAGCGTGTAGACTGGAGTGCGCTGATGGCTCGCGTCCTGATCGTTGAGGACTCCGCGGCGATGCGGTCGTTCGTCCGTGCCGCCCTCGAAGAAGACGAGGACGGCGGCGACCCGATCGAGGTCGTCGAGGCCTCGAGCGGCTTCGAGGCGCTGCGCCTCTTGCCGCGCGGTCCCTACGACTGCGTCGTCACCGACATCAACATGCCCGACATCAACGGGCTCGAGTTGGTCAACTTCATCCGCAAATCGGAGCACCACAAGCAGACGCCCCTGATCATCATCAGCACCCAGGCGTCCGAGCGGGACAAGCAGCGCGGCATCGCCCTCGGCGCCGACAGCTACCTCGCCAAGCCGTTCGAGCCCGAGGATCTACGCGCTCTGGTTCGCGCTCACCTGGCGAACAAGCGCGGCCGCGCGCAGACCCAGCGGAAGTGACTCCGCATGGTCGACCAGCGCGACGAGTTCATTAGCGAAGCGCAGGAGATCATTGAGGGGCTCGCGCGCGATCTCCTCGCGCTCGACGCCTCGCTCAAGCGGCAGCAGGGCGCCGACCACGAGCTGGTCAACGACGCCTTCCGCGCGGTGCACACGCTCAAGGGGCTCTCGAGCTTGTTCGGCGTCGCGCGGATGTCGACGCTCTCGCACCACCTCGAGGATCTCCTCGACGACCTCCGCCTCGGCCGGGTCGAGCTCACCGCGCGCGTGCTCGACGTGCTCTTCCGCGCCGTCGACGTCTACGGCCAGATCCTCGCCGCGCTGCGCGCCGGAGACCCGGAGCCCGCGTCCGTCGTCGACGCGCTGCTCTCGGAGCTCGGGCAGGCGATCTCGCGCCCCACCGGCGGCGCGAGCAACCCGCTCGCGGAATACGACCTCGACCCGGGGCTTCTTGCGGTGCTCACCGAGTACGAGGAGCACCGGCTCAAGACCAACCTCCAGCAGGGCGTCAGCCTCTTCGTCATCCGCGTGCGGTTCGACCTCGCGACCATCGACGGCGCGCTCGACAACCTCAAGTCGCGCGCCAAGCCGCACGGCGAGATCCTCACCTATCTGCCGAGCGGCGAGGGCGGTGACAGCGACTCGATCGATCTCGACGTCCTCCTCGCGAGCCGCCAGAGCCTCGACGTGCTCCGCACCGAGCTCGGCGGCCCAACCGTGTCGATCGAGCCGGTGGCTCGGCGGGCGCGCGCGCCGCACGAGCTCCCGCCGAGCGAGCCGCCCCCGACGCAGTTCCTCGGGAGTGCGGCGCCGCGGATCACGACGCCGCCGGCCGCGCCCGAAGGGGTGTTCACGCCGCGCGGGGGGTCGGTCGCCCAGGCGCCGCCGTCGCCGTTCGCGGGCACCTCTCCCCGAGTCGTGATCCAACCGCCGCCCGAGGGCGATCCGATCGCGTCGCTCGAGGTGCCGCGCGCGGGGCTGTCGATCCGCGGCGTCGCCCAGACGGTTCGCGTCGACATCCGCAAGCTCGATCACCTCATGAACATCGTCGCCGAGCTGGCGATCGTTCGCAGCGCGCTCTCGCGCATCACCGACCGGGTGCGCGGGCTGCCCGAGCTGCGCGAGCTCGGCATCGAGCTCCATCGACTCCACCGCGGCCTCGACCGACACCTCGGCGATCTCCAGAGCGGCATCCTCGAGGTGCGCATGGTCCCGCTCGGGCAGGTGTTCGACAAGCTCGCGCGCGTCGTGCGCCAGATCAGCCGCGAGCACGACAAAGACATCAATCTCGTGATCACCGGCGCCGAGACCGAGGTCGACAAGCTCATCGTCGAGGAGCTGTCGGACCCGCTGATGCATATGATCCGCAACGCGATCGATCACGGCATCGAGCGGCGTCGCGTGCGCGAGGAGCGCGGCAAGCCCGAGGCCGGCACCATCGCGCTCAACGCCTACCAGAAGGGCAATCACGTCGTCATCGAGGTGCAGGACGACGGCGCCGGCATCGACGAGGAGCGGGTCCTCGAGAAGGCGATCCAGCGCGGGCTCGTCGCCGAGGGAGAGGCCGGCGCGCTGCTCCAGCGCGACATCCTCGCGTTCATCTTCGTCCCCGGCTTCACCACCAAGGAGGGCGCCTCGCAGCTCTCCGGGCGCGGCGTCGGGATGGACGTCGTCAAGACCAACATCGGCAAGCTCGGCGGGGTGATCGACGTCCACAGCGAGCTCGGCATCGGCACCAAGGTCACCGTGACCCTCCCGATCACCCTCGCGATCATCAGCGCGCTCGTGGTGGTCATCGCCGGCCGTCGCTACGCGTTGCCGCTCGCGAGCGTGCTCGAGGCGCTGGTGTTCGATCCGTGGTCGGTGCGCACGATCGAGGGGCGCGAGGTGATGACCCTGCGCGGCTCGACCCTCGCGCTCTGCCGGCTCGATGCGCTGTTCGGCCTGCCGCCGCTGCCCGACTCGCCGCCGCCGCCGCGCCGGTTCGTCGTCGTGGTCGGCGTCGGCAACCAGCGCCTCGGCTGCGTGGTCGACCAGCTGATCGGGCAACAGGACATCGTGATCAAGCCGCTCGGCAAATCGCTCGAGGGCGTGCGCGGGTTCGCCGGTGCGACCGAGCTCGGAGACCAGCACGTGGGCCTGGTGATCGATGCGCCGGCGATCGTCGAGGACGTCCTCGCCGCGTCCGACGCCACGCGCCT
The DNA here is from genome assembly GCA_022843175.1 of Deltaproteobacteria bacterium. GTDB lineage: Bacteria > Myxococcota_A > Polyangia > Polyangiales > JADJMO01 > JALHOE01. The sequence continues at coordinate 2,246 of JALHOE010000312.1, read as the reverse complement.
GCTCGGCGCACGCAAGGGGAGTGAGGTATGAGCCGCAAGACCGCTGGGACGCGCGTGCGCAACCGCGAGAACGATCCGCGCCGCGCCGCGCTCGCCCGTCGCGCCGTCGAGCGCGGCGCGCGCGCCGAGTACCTCGCGTTCCGCATGGCCGAGGAGATCTACGCGGTGCCGATCGCGTACGTGAAGGAGATCCTCAAGCTCCCGCCGCTCACCGAGGTTCCCCGTGCGCCGGCCGACGTGATGGGCGTGATCTCGGTGCGTGGGCGGATCGTCACCGTGCGCGATCTGCGGCGGCGGATGCGCCTGCCGGAGAGCGCGCCGACGCGCCGTTCCCGCATCCTCCTCGCCGAGCTTGCGCCGGAGCTCGGAGGCACCGGGGAGCGAGTCGGCCTCTTCGTCGACGAGGTGCTCCACGTCTACCGCTTCACCGACGCCGAGCTCGAGAGCGCCGCCAACGTCCTCGGCAGCGAGCTCGCGGAATACGTGGCGGGCATCGGCCGTCAGGCTGGCGAGATGATCATCCTCATCGACCTACGCTCGATCCTCGGGGGCCAAAAAGCGCCGCCCGCGCCGGCGCGCACGGCGCTGGCCGGGGGACGCGCGTGACCGGAGCGCGGTAGCATAGGCCCCCCATGCCGATCGAACCACGCAGGCAAGGGATCGCGGGGCCGCCGGAGCGGCAGCTCGTGCTGTTCGGCGTGGGCACCGTCGTCTATGGCCTGCCGATCGAGCGCGTGCGCGAGGTCGTCAACCCGCTCGAGATCATCCCGCTGCCGCACGCGCCGCCGGCGGTCATCGGCGTGACCGACCACCGCGGCGAGGTCGTGCCGGTGCTCGACCTGCGCACTCGCTTCGGTCTGCCCCCGAGCGAGGATCCGGACGCGCTCCGGCGCCGCAAGTGGATCATGGTCGACGTGGGCGACGCCGCGCAGCCACGGCTGGTCGCGGCCGTGGTGGACACTGTACATAATGTGTTTATGTCTCGCGACGCGCTCCGGCCCGCGCCGCCCCTGGGCGGTGGCGAGGACACGCGCGGCATCCTCGGGGTGATCGGTCGCGGCAAGGACTCCGCCGACGGTGTCATGATCTTCGTCCTCGATCTCGCGCGCCTCCGGGCGCTGATCGAGCCGCTGCATCTCAAGGGGGCGCCGTGAGCTACGCCACGCCGGTCCCGAACACCCGCGAAGAGGCGCTGCGCGCGCTCGGGACGACGGACGCGGAGCTCCGCCGACTGGTCGTGCGCGCGCTCGAGAAGGCGCCGGTCGACACCGCGCGCGAGGTGCTCTCGGTGGTCCTCGCCGACGAGGACTGGCGCGTCCGCAAAGAAGGCATCCAGCTCGCCCACGTGCTCGCCGAGCGCGCCGACGTGGTGCCGCTGCTGGTCGACGCGCTCCGGTCCTCGTCCGATCAGGTGGCCCTGCGCAACGCTGCGGTCGAGGCCCTGTCGGGGCTCGGCGCTGCGGCGGCGCCGGCGGTGGAGGACGCGCTCACCGGCGGCAGCCTCGACGCCGACGGTCGCAAGCTCGCGGTCGACGTGCTGGCGGGCGCGCGCCAGCCGCGCTCGACCCCGGTGTTGATCGACGCGCTCGGCGACAGCGACCCCAACGTCCGCTACGCCGCGGCCGAGGCGCTCGGCCTCATCGGCGGCCCCGACGCCATCGAGGCCCTGTCCTCGATGCTCGGCCGCGAGGACCGCTTCCTCCGGCTCGTCGCGCTCGAGGGCCTCAACCGGCTCGGCGCGGTCGTGGCCGAGGTCATCCTGCGCGGCTTCCTCAAGGACAAGATCCTCCGCCACGCGGCGATCGCGGCGCTCGGTCGCACCGGCGATCCAGACGCGATCGACGCGCTCGTCGGCGCGCTCGAGGACTCGTCGCGCCACGTCGGCGAGACGGCGATGCGCGCGCTCTCCGACATGCTCCGCGAAGATCCCTCGCTCTCGCTCCACGCGCGCGAGCTCGCTGCGGGCGCCTCCGCGGTCGCCCGCAAGCGGGTGCTCACGGCGGCCGAGTCGACCGATCCCTTGCTGCGGCGCGCGGCCGTGCCGCTCCTCGCATTGTTCGCCGACGCTGGCCACCCGGACGAGACCGACGCGCTCCTGCGCGCGCTCCGCGATCCCGACGTCGCCGAAGAGGCCGAGGCTGCGCTCTCGTCGCTCGGCGCGTCGATGGTGCCGGCGCTGGTCGACGTCGCGCGCCACGGCGAGGTGCCGAGCCGCGCCGCCGCGCTCGCGGTGCTGCCGCGCGTCG